>NZ_AP025028.1:1661917-1993834 GCF_003114835.2 Leptospira kobayashii
GAAGAGTTGCCGAATAAAAATATTCTTTGGCAGGAAGTTGTTTTTCCAATTCCTTCACTCTGTTCACCATTGCAGAGAACTTGCTTCTGTTTCCTAGAAGGGTAGTGAATCCTACAAGTCTCGACCATTTTCCGAGAGAAGCATATCTCCAATATAGAGAATCGATATCTTCCACAGTCAAAGTATCCAGAGCTTTTTCAGGTTCAACACCTTCGGTCAGTTTCTTTCTGAATGCAGGATTCATTGCAAGTCCCGCCTCACACCAGTTTACTGCAGCATCATAGAACTTAACGGATTCTTCCTTAACGGCAGCATCTGAATCTTCCCCAGTCAGTTTCAGCCACAAATGCCCGTCACCCATCAAGTAATTTCCTGTACAAAGCATTACCTTAACATCCGTATATTGAGGATTTTCGTTTGCGAATTTTTCCAGTAAAACAAGTGCTTGGCGAAGGTCGGCTTCATTTTGTCTGTTCTTCCATAACTTTTCAATTTCAGCAGGAAGTTTTGCGGGAGTTTTTGAGCGTTCTACCGCTTCTCCGGAAATTTTAACTTGTCTAGATTTTCCGCAAGCTACCACACTGAGCACCAATAAAGATGCTATTAGTAAATTTGACCATTTGCTGGTTCGAATCATTGTCTCATCATCCTCCGATTTCTATTTAAATGAAGTCCCAATTCTCCCAGACGGGGAAAGGGTTTCAACTCATGTTCCGTGTAATTTTTAGAAAAAGTCTAAAAATCTGAAACAAACCTCATCTTTCCGAAGAAAAATACATGTATTTGACGCAAATGCAAGAAAGTTTTATTTTTAAGGCAGAATGATCGCGTTGGAAGGCCCGGAAACACGCAAAGAGCTGGAACTATTTTGTGTGGAAAGAGAAAGGCTAATCGCTCTCAAGCTGATGTACTGGCCTGAGGAAACGGTTCTTTTGAAACGGCATACCGCTCCAGAAGTAGCCACAGCGGCTACAGGATCGATTTCAAAAACATACTCCGTCGGTTGATTTGTAAGAACAGTGATCTGTCCGTTTTGCAAACTGCAATCACTTCCTGAATTTAAATCTCCCGGGTTCCTCGCTTCCGATTCCGAATTTCCATGGAAAAGTCTGTAACCCTGAAAAATGATCTCCGGGTTACTTGCTCTAACTCTTAATATAAAATTGGAGTTTCCGTTGTTAACTGCACTGACAAGCAAAGGAGGGGCTTGGTTGGAAGCGGAGGCAGTGTAATTTGTACAATCGACGATGAGTATGGCGATGGAAAGAAGGAAGATAAAAATTCGAATCATTGGCTGATAGTCGCCTCGGGTTTGGATTCATTTCTTTTTTTTTTCCATAAAAAAAGTAAAAAACCGATCACAACGACACTTACGATCACAAGGATCGCGGTTTGGCCCTGACGCACCCATTTCATCAGCTCATCAAAATTGTGAGCTCCGTAAAATCCTAAGTAAACCCAAACCGGAACGGAAATGGAGGCTGCAAACCCATCTGTAAGTAAAAAACGAATAAAGGAAATCTGTCCGGAAGTCCCGGCAGTAAAGAAAATCGGCATTCTAAGCCCTGGCATAAACCTACCCACAAAAACGACCCATTTTCCGTATTTTTTAAACTGGGTCTGGACTTTTTCAAATCGTTCCGGATGGAGGAGAGATTTGAGAATCGGTAGCTTCAGAGCTCTTTCTCCATAATGGCTTCCCAACCAGAATACGAAGCTGTCACCGATTAAAACCCCGGCCATCCCCACAAAGAACATGACATGCACATTGGTATAACCTAAACCTGAAATTACCCCCCCTGCGGTCAGGGAAATGTCTTCAGGGACGGGGAGACCAAAACCACAAAGGATCAGCACTCCGAATACGGCAAAATATCCGTATTGCATAAAAAAGGTTACTAGAGTTTGTAAAAAGTCCATGCGGTGTTTTATACTGTTATTAGGATTTAACGGAAAAAGGAAAGAGAATTTATGCTAAAAGGAAGACAGGCGTTCCTGGAAGAGGAAGAAAAAAATCTAGCTCCTTATGCAGTGAAAAGCAATGCGTCCGCAGAAAGGGTTTATCAGGAAGAAGATCATCCGTATCGCCTCCCATTCCAGAGGGATAAAGACAGGGTTTTACATTCCCAATCCTTTAAAAGACTGGAATACAAGACGCAAGTCTTTGTTTATTCCGTGGGAGACCATTATCGCAACCGATTGACCCATACTTTGGAAGTCGCAGGTGTTTCCAGAACGATTGCCAAGGTTTTGGGCTTGAATGAAGATCTGAGCGAAGCGATTTCCCTGGCACATGATTTGGGACATTCTCCTTTCGGACATGCAGGTCAGGAAGCTCTTGCAGATATCATGAGGGGAAGGGGTGGATTTGAACATAACAAACAGTCTCTCAGGGTGGTTCAGAAATTGGAGCGGAAATATCCCAATTTTCCGGGACTAAACCTTTGTTATGCGACCCTTGCGGGAATTATGAAACACGGAGGAGATTACGATCTTTCCGATTTGAATATCCAAAGAAGGGAAGACGGGCCGAGTCTTGAGGCGCAAATCGTTGATTATGCGGATGAAATCGCTTATTCCACTCATGATATCGAGGACGGTTTAGAAAAACAATTTTTAAAACTGGAAGATTTGATGGGAGTTGAAATTTGGAGAAGAAATTATTTGGAATCCAAAATCAAATATCCTGCTGTCAAAGACGAATTGGTTTTGCGGGCGACTTACAGAAATATATTAAATGAATTTGTTTCCAATCTGATTACAACTACAAGTTCCAATTTATCAAATCTTGGTGTATCTTCGCTAGAAGATGTTTACAAATCATTTCGTAATAAAAAAAGAATCGTTGGGTTTGCGGATACTCTTAGGGAAGAGTTGAAAGAATTGAAACATTTTCTCTGGAATCAATTGTACAGGCATCCCGATGTGATGAGAATGAGTGAAAACGGAAAAGAAACAATCCATCTATTATTTCAATACTTTGAGAAAAATCCATCCAAGATCCCCGATTCCTATTTGGAAAGGGAGAAAGAAGAAGGAAGAGATAGAATCATCTGTGATTATATTGCAGGAATGACTGACCGTTATGCGGTCGAAACTTTAAAGTCCGAAGGAATCTTTTGGCAACCTTACTAAAATTGAAGTCCGATCGATCCTATTGAAAATTCCTTCCGAGATTCTATTAAAAATTCTCTCTCCATTCCAGGATCAGGCTTTGTAAGGCGTTTGAAAAACTACGCCAGTTTTTCTGCCAATCCGCCGAACCATCGCTTCCCACTTGGTTTGTAACGGATAATACTGCGAAAAGATTTTTATTTAATTTCCTTGCGACCGTAGCAAGTCCGTACAATTCCAAATTTTCCACATCCAGGCTTTCCCATTCCTTGCTTGGAGGAAGATCCAGGTCTTTCAAACTGAGACAAGTAGGCGCATTTGTTTTTTTGGAAAAGAAAATATTATCCTTAAATCGGATCTGTTTTTTAGCAAAATCCGACAGTGAGAGTAAAGTAGGGTTGTCCTTTGCAAATCCAATCCAGCTTTGTTCCTTTAAGATCTGTTTTGTGATCCCGAGGTTTGCAGCAATTTCCAAATGGTCGAATTCGGAAGAAACTACAATCGAACCTGTGGGAATTTTCGCCCAAGGGTAAGCTCCGCAGGATCCTATAAATACAATGCTTTCAATTTCAGGATGTTTTAATAAATAATCGAATGTATTTACACCTGCTTCCAGGTTACCTATTCCCGCTTCCAGTAGGTGGGGAAATGTCCCGGATTTTTTGAGTAGGTCCGTCTCCCCAAAAAAAGCACTGCAAAATAAAATTCGGTTAACCAGCTAACAATCCTTTTGTTTCCGCAAATCCGTGCATCAGATTTAGATTCTGTAACGCTTGTCCTGCGGCGCCCTTGCCTAAATTGTCCAGAGCGGAAACGATCACCAGATGATTTTTTCTCATTCTGAATCCGATATCTAAAAAGTTTGAATTTTGAACTTTCCTTATCTCCACATCTTCCGGAGTAGGAAGCAGTCGGATAAAAGGTTCGTTTTTGATATGGTTCGAAAATTTTTCCCGAACCGTATCTTCGCCTATTCCGTCGGAGAGCTGGATATAAATCGTAGAGAGTATTCCCCGGTAAACGGGTAATAGGTGAGGGGTAAATACTATGTCCTTTGATTCTGAGCCGACAAATGCATATTCTGCGATCTCGGGTTCGTGTTGGTGGGAGAGAACTTTGTAAGATCTGAAATTTTCATATACGTGAGTGTATGCGAATCCGATTTCTTCCGTCCTTCCTCCCGCTCCACTGACTCCCGATTTGGAATCAATGATGATGGGGGAGGAAATTTGTTTTCTCAAATCTCCCAGAAGTGCGATCGGCAAAATCGCGGACGTGGAAAAACAACCGGGGTTGGATACAAAGTTTGCGTTTTTTATTTTTTCCCGAAACAGTTCCGGGATACCGAAAACTACATCTTTCATTTTATCAAAATGAAGATGTTTGAATTTATAAGCTTTTTCGAATATGGATTCGTCGTGGAGTCTGTAGGCACCCGAAAGATCGATCACCTTATGACCTTTTGCCAGCAACTTCGGAGCCATCTCCATAGAAGCCTCATTCGGAGTGGCCAAAACTACTGTAGTTCCGGAAGGAATTTCCGAATCATGTTTTACAAAGGAAAGATCCGGCATCCCGGGCTCACTTGGAAAAACTTCCCGGAGGGATTTTCCGTTTACCTGGTTCGAGGTAACATGAACCACTTCAAAGCCGTCATGGCCGGAAAGCAAACGGAGTAATTCTCTTCCTGTGAGTCCGCCTGCACCGATGATCGCTAATTTTGACTTTGACATAAATAAAGGTCCTTGCCTTGAATGTCTTTTATTTCAGACCGAGCTGTCAATTCTGAAATCGTTTGGTCTAAATGAAGGGATCAATTATGAAATTCAAAAAACTCGGTTTTACTATATTTGCCATTCTGTTAGTTCTTATATTTTGCCTGATACAGACTTCCTGCCTCAGCTCTTTCGGAGGGGATCCGGAAGGAAAGAGATTGGAACGAATCAAATCCTCTCCCGAATATAAAGGAGAACATTTTGAAAACGAGCCGTTTGTAGAAATGCTTAACGGAAGCGGATATTTTCAGGTTCTCAAACGGCAGTTATTCGGTGGCGAACAGAGAGTCCCTGATTCTCAAATTCCCGTTTTGAATCCCGATCCCGGCTTATTCCAAACTCCCGTAAGAGAAGGATTACGTGCGATTTGGTTCGGTCATGCTTCCGTATTGATTGAGTTAGATGGTATTCGTATTTTTACCGACCCGGTTTTTGCAGACAAGGTTTCTCCTTTTGCGAGTCTCGGTCCCGACAGGTTTTTTCCTCCTCCGATTCCGCTCGCTTTACTTCCCAAAATAGATGCAGTCGTGATTTCCCATGACCATTACGATCATTTGGATATGTCTACCGTTCAGTTTTTAAAAGAAAAAGGTACCAAATTTTTCGTCCCTCTCGGGATAGGAGCTCATTTGGAAAAATGGGGAGTGAATGAATCCCAAATTGTGGAATTGGATTGGTGGGAAAAAGGAAAGGTAGGTGCGGTGGAATTTGTTTGCACTCCCGCAGTTCATTATTCGGGAAGGGGGCTTTTCAATCGTAAATCGACTCTTTGGTCTTCCTGGAGTTTGATCGGTCCTAAAAACAAAGTATTTGTCAGCGGAGATACCGGTTATTCCCCTCATTTTTCCCAAATAGGAAAAAGATTGGGACCATTTAACCTAACGGCGATTAAGGTTGGTGCGTATGACTGGTCTTGGGATGGAATTCATATGAATCCGGAAGATGCTGTCAAAGCAAACTCGGATGTGAATGGCAAAACGATGCTCCCTGTACATTGGGGAACATTCAATCTTGCCATTCACGAATGGAAAGAACCGATCATTCTTACTGTAAAAGCTGCAAATGAATCGAAAACGAATTTGGTAACACCAAAGCCTGGTCAGGTGGTAGAAGTCGGATCACCGTTTCATTCCGAACCTTGGTGGGAAAATGTGAAATAGGAAACTTACTTTGGTTTGCGGGTATCTCCCCACTGTATAATGGTTTCGAACAGGATACTGCTTCCCAGTTTTAGGTTTTCGATTTTCAGATTTTCGTCTTTTCCGTGCATTGTGTCCAGATCATCCGGTTCCAGAATGGCGGGAATCAGACCGTAACAGTCGATTCCTATCCTTCGAAAGCTGGCGTTGTCGGTCTTGCCGGGAGACATGAATGGGGCTGCTATACTTTTTTCCACTTTCGATACTGCAACATTGGCTAGGATTTGGAAAAGGGGAGAGGAAATCGGTGAAGAGTCGGCACTCAATTCATCATAGACCTCCACTTCCACAGAATAGTTTTTCGCAATGGCTCGGATCTTTTCGATATAGTCTTTTGTATTCACTCCCGGTAATACTCTCACATCCAGTTTGCCGAATACTTCTCCGTTCAAGACATTATAACCGGTTTCTTCTTCACCTGTAAAAAGGCCGGTGATGGATTTCGTATTCGTCGTCATAGCTGTTAGGTGTCTGTTCTTTCGAATAGGACCTGCTAAAAAAGGTTTGAATAAAGGATTGCCCGCATTCTTTAAAAAAAGCGAATTTGGAAATCCGCTGATCACTCCCAGTTGGTAAAAAAATCCTTTTGTCTCTTCCGTGATTTTGATGTTTGTATCGAATGCTAATATTTCTTTATAAAAATTAATCAGATTCAAGGATGCGTATTCGGTAGGAGGAGTACTTCCATGTCCGCTTTTTCCTTTTGCTTTGAGCTTGAGCCAAAGATTTCCTTTTTCCGCATACTGAATATTGAAAATAGTCACTTCGGGAACGATTGCATTTTTGACTGCGACTCCTCCTTCACTGATCAGAAAACCGTAATCCTGGAACAGATGTTTATGTTCCGCAATCATAAACCTTGCGCCGAATTTCGAACCAGATTCTTCGTCGGATAACGCGAGATACATTACCTTTTGAGTGAGAGGGACTTTAGATCTTTTAAGTTCCAAAAATGCCATAAGTTGCATCACCGCCATTCCTTTCATATCGATGGCGCCTCTCCCCCAAACACGACCGTCTTTGATCAAACCGGAGTAAGGCGGAACTTTCCATTCTTTAGCATCTGCTTCCACAACATCTATGTGATTTGCCAAAATCAGGCCTTTTTCGAGTATCTGGGATTTTTCCGGCTCGAGGACTGCTACTAAGTTCGCATGATCCGGTCTGGATTTCGGAAAGTAAATTTCGGAAGGAATTCCTTCTTTTGCGAGATAGGCTTGTAAGTATTTGATGACTTCTATCTCGTTTTTTCTATCCGTAGGAATGCGGATCAAGTCCTGTAAAATTTTAACCGCTTCCTCGTTCCTTTTGTCCCAATCAACTTGGATCGTATTCGGTTTTAATTTGATTTCCTGAATGGGGGAACTTGCGCAATAAGAGATGAGTAAGAACAAAGAGAAGAACTGAAGTATCCGAAAGATGGATTTTTTTACGATATAATGGTTAAGTGAATTATAATTTTCCGATTTCATAATGATTACCTTGTTAAAAGCCCCGCATCCAAAACAAACTGTGCTCCCGTTATATATCTGCTTTTTTCGGATGCAAGAAATAAAACCGAGTTCGCAACATCTTCCGTTTCCACCCAGGGAACGGGAAGCAGATTCCCAGCCGATCTTTCCGCGATTTCTATCGGAGTGGCACCCTCCATCTCCGCTAAACCGTCGTTCATTGGTGTATTGACTCCGGTAGGGTGCAATGAATTGACTCTGATTCCGTAAGGAGCAAGCTCAATGGCCCAGGATTTTGATAGTCCGGTCAGTCCCCATTTGGAAGCAGCGTAATGGGACAATCGGTTCATTCCCCGAAGACCCGCAACGGATGAGTTGTTTATGATGACTCCTGATTTTTGTCCGATCATGATGGGGATGACGTGCTTTCCTACGATCCAGGAACCTTTCAGATTGATGTCGATCATGGAGTCCCATGCTTCTTCCGTTAATTCGTGGGACAATCCGTACGCACAGATCCCCGCATTATTAAATAGAACGTCTATCCTTCCGAATTTCTCCGAAGTTTCCTTTACGGCTTTTTCTATTTCCCGATTATTTCTTACATCTGCGGTAAGAATCAATGCTTCGGAGCCTAACGATTCGATTTCTTTTTTTAAAGAAACCAATTCTTCGTTCGTTCCCAAAGAATAGGCGGGATAAGTCAGTTGTTTTGCAATATCGAGGGCTGCTACTTTTGCCCCTTCTTTAGCGAATGCGATTGCAGTCGCTCTTCCCTGTCCGTGGGCTGCACCTGTTATAAATACAACTTGGTTTTGAAATTCTTTACTCATGGGATTGTCCTTTTGTTTTGGTAAACGGTTCGAGATATTCATCTAACGGAATTTTCAATACATTATTTAGTAAGTTGGTTGCGATCATGATTCCTGCGAACGATGTGAGTAAAACGATTTCTTTTTCGGTGAAAACTTCCTTTAGCTGGTCGAATAATGCATCCGAAACCTGATTGGATCTGTTTACTATCTCCCTTCCAAAATCGACTAACAATTGCTCTCTTTTGTTGAGTTTCAATGATTCCGGACTTTCTCCCCATTCGATTAGGATTCTTCTGAAAAAAGTAGAACAGATCAAACAATCCGTTTCTGCCGAAATGGCGTGGGAAAATATAGTAAAGGCACGTTCACCTAAAAAAGGAACAAGTTCGTCTTTCAAAACATACCATTCCATATAAGATTTATAAGCTGGAAGGGAGTGAAGCAAAGTCCTCTTCATATTTGTGATTCTTCCGTTTTTATCTATTTGATAATCATATTCTTTTTTTACTTCTGTACTGACGGAATTGTATTCTGTGAGAGAAATTCTACTCATTTTAGAGCCTCGTTTTGTTTTAATGTTTGAATCGGATTTGCGTTTAGATGATTGAAATTCGTTTTGTTTCTTTTTAATATATAGCTTCTTACGAAAAAATAAATAATTCCGATTAAGATGATAAAAAATAAGTCGAATAGTTTTTTTCCCTTTGTTAGGTTGTAAACTAAGGTTCCAGTAAAGAAGACGGCACTGATTGTTCCGAGGATTACCGATATCAAAATGAAAGAGCTGCTTAAAAGTCCTCCCTCCTGTTTTTGCACTTTGAGAATACTTCGAATGATAATGATACAATAGAGTTGGCCGATCACAACTAAAAACCATCCGATCGTGGAATAAGTTGCAAGTATTTCCAGGTTGTGATTTAAAAAGAGACCGAAGCAGGCAAGAGCATATATGATTGTGAAAGTTGCCGGATAGGATAAACCGAATTGATTTTTATTCAGAATTGCGGGAAAAATTTTATCCTCCGTCATGGCATGAAGGGAACGGGATACGATTAAGAAAATTCCATTTAAGGAAGTTACCACTGCAAGCATGGGACCTCCCAACATAAAGATGATAAACTCAATCGAATTCAATTTTGT
This sequence comes from Leptospira kobayashii, assembly GCF_003114835.2. Classification (NCBI taxonomy): domain Bacteria; kingdom Pseudomonadati; phylum Spirochaetota; class Leptospiria; order Leptospirales; family Leptospiraceae; genus Leptospira; species Leptospira kobayashii. The sequence continues at coordinate 1,671,412 of NZ_AP025028.1, forward strand.
TTTTACAACTTGAACAAGAAGATCTTCCGATTCGAAATTGTGATTCCTTTCCAAATTTGATACGATCGAGAGACTGAAACTTATGTATAAAATCACTACCAAAGGATAAGATAAGGAAAACGCTCTTACTAAAACGGAACGTGGATTCTTTGTTTCTTTTCCCAATTCTACAATCGCGTTGGAACCGAAAAAAGTAAAACTGAGTAAGGACGCGGCACTTAATAGTTTTGTAAACTTGGGAAAAGAATCGAAGGAATATATTTTAATATTGCTTATATCTGTTATGCGAAAAATGCAGAATAGAAGTGCGATGACCAAAACGGACACCATTATATTCTGAATGATTAAGACAGGTTTGATTCCGATTAAATTTAATAGATAAAAAAAACTGAGAATTCCGAATGCCCAGATCTCTTTGGATCCAAAAGGAAAGAAGTTTTTGGTAATCTCCGCCGCAGTCAATGTAAAGAGAGGGATTTGGCCAAGGCATGCTGTCAGAACAAAAAACCAAGCGATGATAAATCCGAGCATAGGAGAAAGGAATCGGCTTACGTAAAAATAATTTCCACCGGTTGCTGGAAGGAAAGCACCTAACGAAGCAATGGGGAAGATGATGAAAAACATCGGAACGGCAGCAACCAGGTAAGCTACCGGCAAAAAGAAGCCTGTTTCTTTGGCAAGGGTACCTGTTAGAACGAAGAGTCCTCCTCCGATCGTCAGTCCAACGGACATGGAAATCAATGCGAAAAGGGAGAGTTTATGTTTCCCTTCGGGCGGCGGGTTCTTCATTAGAACATAGGAAGAATTGATCCGGAACTTCGCAAGAAGAATATCCGTTATAGCGAACGGTATTTGTGTTATGGTGGAGGTAGTTGGGAATATTCTATCCCCGCCCTGAATTTGGGTGGGGTACTAGACCCGCCACCCAATGTGTTCCTTTTATCATAAGCCTTGATTTTCCTCAAATCCAAACCGGAAAATCGGAGAAATTCTTTTAAAAAGTTCGCTTTTCTGCCCGGATTTTTAAAAATAGTTTGACCCTATGTAGTTTAATATTAAACTATTAATCGTCTAAATAACTAAAGGATACCAATTATGTTAGAAACATTACTTGCTACAACGAATGATATTGCTCCCTTGATTCTAAGAATTACTCTTGGGATCGTGATTTTTCCTCACGGAGCTCAAAAACTACTCGGATGGTTTGGAGGATACGGATTCAAAGGAACTTACGGATTTTTGACAAGCCAGGCTGGCCTTCCCGGAATCATTGCTGCACTTGTGATTATCGGTGAATCGTTCGGATCGGTGGCACTCATCTTGGGACTACTCACTCGATTTTCCGCCATTTCCATTGCGGTGATTATGATTGGCGCTGCGTTACTTGCCCATAGACAAAATGGATTTTTTCTCAATTGGTTTGGTGCTCAAAAAGGCGAAGGATATGAATTCCACCTACTTGCAGCAGGACTTGCAATTGGAGTTGCAATCAGCGGTGGGGGAGCTTTCTCACTCGACCAAATCATATTACAAGCATTATAAACCTAATTTACTTTTATTAAACCATCTAACGTTATGTAATGTTAGATGGTTTTCTTTTTTTACAATCTTTCGAATCGTTCTCTCTTTTGAAAAAAAATCAAACTTACGTGGTTCTACTTAAAACTTAGTCCGAGTTTTGTATTTATACGTATAGATATTGCTTTTTATTATATTAATATATACTTATTATTTGGGAGTGCATTATGAAAAAGAAATTTATGTTTTTGGCAACAGCATTGGTATTAGCAGTGTTTGTATCGGTAAATTGTAAGAAAGACGAAAAAGATGATTCGACAGGAGTTGCTGCATTACTACTTGCTGCTTCCGGTTCGGGCAGTTCAACATCCAATTGTGTTAATCTTCCTTCCAAGTGGACGGGGACAGGAGGAACTGTACCAGGAGTTTATAATTGCACTGTTTCCGGTAAGGTTTATACCTGCATACCGACAAGCGGAAGCACTGTAGTGGTTACATATGCAAGCGGCACGGCAGGTGCTTTGGGGCCTGTTGATTTTCCAGGATTGACCAATCAGTATGCAACTAGAGGTATCACATCGAAATTGGTCGGTACTTCCAATAATACATTTACGTATAATACCTCCAATCAACAGACAGCTCATGATGTGGGATCGGGCACGATAACCGTTTCCAATTATGATTCCAACGGATTTCCTAAATCGGCAAGCAATGGATTTACGATTACATATACATATGCTTCCGGAGGAAAAATTCCAAGCACAGTTGCCTTTCAAGGTAATGAATATACTTACGACTCGAAAGGGTGGCAATCCAAGTATGCGTTTGATCCTACGATTGCAAATGTAATTACAACTATAACAGCAGAAGGTTCTTTGAGTATTTGCAACTAGTTTGGTAAGGTAAATATAAAAGTGATTCTCGTTCCTTCTTGGGGACGGGAATCGATTAAAAACTGTGCATTATGAGCTTCTACAATTCTTTTAACGGAAGACAATCCGAAGCCATGTCCGTTTTGCTTTGTTGTGGATAGTTTTTCCAAATGGATCTTTTCCAAAATTTCTTTACTTATACCTTCTCCGTTATCGCTGAAGATAAGATAAAGAAGTCCGTTTTCTTTTTCGGATTGAATTTTAAACCAACCGGAATAGGGAACTGCATCGTAAGAATTGCGTGCCAGATTTAAAATCGCAGATTTGATTTTGAAAGGATCGATCGTCAGATTTTCCTTATAATTCAGTTCATAGATAAGTTCGATTTCTTTGTTTTGAAATAGATTTATAATATCCGGTCGCAACGAATTAAGATAAGATTCGATCGGGATTTCCGATTTTTTCAAATGAAATTGGTTTTTGGCAAAATCAAGTATATTCTCCGTTATATTTCTGATTTCCTCCAATTCTCTTTTTAAATGGGAATCCGCATTCGGATTGGAAAATTTCAAACTAAGAAGTCTACTTTGGATGTCATGAACGATTTCCGAAGTGAAATGACCGACCACGGCGAGTTTATCTCTTTGTTTTCTTTTGATTGATTCCTTTAACAGATATTTCATTTTTTCTTTGCTTTTCAAACTGAACCTGTAGGTTTTGCTTGATTCCCTTGCCAGATAAAATGCTTGTATGAATACAAATACGAACATTCCGAAAGAGATTGTGTTGGTGGTATTGACCAAATGCATATAATATAAAATATCGTTAATTGCAAAAATAAAAATAAAGCTCATTCCGATAAGCAGCAGTTTCACTCCTTCCGCTTTTTTTCGTATGATCGCTCTACCGCATGCCACATAGTGATAAATGGAAAAAGTAAGGTAAATCAGATCAAATAGGCCCAATGTTTTCGAAAATACCGATACGGGAAATACGATAACAACTCCTACAAAACACAAACAAAGTGATGCCGCCGCATTCGTAAGTTGTCCGGATATGACTTCGGGAAATATCAAATGCATATAACGGTAGAATAGTGGGCAAGCAAGATAAAAACTTAAGTAGTCTAACTTTACGATTACACTCCATGGAGTTTCTGGAAACAGATAGAGTAGAATCCTTTCATCACTGACTAAAGGACGAATACTGGAAACGAGAGCAGTCAATCCGAAATACAAAAGACTTTTTTCTTCATTACGTATCCAATAGAATAACAAATGTAATATTCCAGTGATGAACAGTGCTCCGAATAAGAACAAGTCGTAGCTCAATCGGATCCAAGTCGATTTTTGCATCGAATCCGCCAAACCGATAACAGGCGGTTTCCATATCCCGCCTATCGTATGTTCAAAGTTGGAAGCATGGATGAGAAGCTCTATGTTTTGGTTCGTGACTTTCGGGAGAATGACTGTCTTTTTTTCCCATCGGGGAATCGAATTTTCTTCGGATTGGGATGGATTACCGGACTGAACCAGAAATTCACCGTTTACATACACTTTATACGCAGTATCCGCTTCACTGAGATGGAGTGCTAGTTTCGAATTTTCTTGTAATTTGGCCGGGAGTAAGATATGTAAACGATATGTCGCAAAACCGTAACTAGAGTTAGTTGATTGATTCCAGTAGGAAGGCATGCGTAAATAGGATTTTTCTTTTTTCTCTTTTCCCGGTTCCAGCCAATCCATCCAATAAAATTCCCAGTCACCCGAAAGTTCAATCTGGTCTTTGGTTTCAGGATTCCATGCGGAAAGATCCAAATATCCCAATTTTGCTCTCTCGGAAAAAAAAGATTCCGATGAACAATTTGTTGCTATTATTAGAAACAGAAAAATGTAATATTGTCTTGTTCTCTCAAAAAAGAAAGTCATGATCCGCTTTTATCTGATAGATGACCATCCTGCAATTCGTAAAGGGATTCAGTCAATGATTCAAAATATTCCCGATTTCAGTTTAGTGGGAGAAGCTTCTTCGGCGGAAGAGGCGATCGCTGATTTTTCATTTAAAAAAATCGATATTCTGATTTCCGATATGATTTTACCGGGACAAAACGGTCTCGTGATTTTTGAAAAGATTAAAGCCCTTCAGCCTCATGCCAAAGTGATTTTTATTACGATGATGAAAGATTGGGATATGGTGAAAAAAGCGTATTTGCTCGGTGCTGATGGCTATATTCTCAAAGATAGTGATTCGGAATACATTGAAGCATCCGTTAAGGAAATCATTGCAGGTAAAAAAGTTTTTCCGGACGGAATGGTGTCCATTTTGCCCTTGGGATCCGAATGGGAAGATACAAGAGCCAAATTGCAGGATCTCTCCAAAAGAGAAAAAGAAATATTGGAGCTAATCGCCAAAGGAAATTTGAATCGTGAGATTGCTGAAAAACTAGGCATAAGTATCCGAACCGTGGAAGGCCATAGATCCAATCTAATTGAAAAGTTAAACTTGAATTCCGCACAGAGTTTGGTTCGGTTTGCAGCGAAAGTTTTCGGCTAAAAGTCAAAAATTTATTTTTGCAATTCCAAATACGGAGTAAATGTTTCTTGGACAAAAATCCTACTGGATTTCGAAACAGGTAGTAAACAAAATGACATCGGCAAAATATGAACGTGAAAGTACCGAAAGCATTTGGGTCTTCCTTGCATCTTATTCTTGTTTATTTTTCCATTGCCGTCTTATTTTTATTTTGTAAGTCCCCCGATTTGGACAATCAATGTGATTCTACATCCAAAACGTACCTTGATTTACTTACCTTAGAATCTTTTTTTGAAATAGATCTGAATCCTTGTATCAAATTGCCGGATAAAACTGTTTGCGAACTTTCCATTTTACAATCGATTCAGACGAAATATTGGTATTTGGTTCAAAATGAACTAAAATTGCAGGCTGCTCTGGGGACAGGATCACCTACGACTAGTTTTGTGCCATCTCCTACAACCGGAACCGCCAAATGGTTGGGAGGAGTTCTCGCACCGAATGGGAAGATTTACGGGATTCCTTACCATGAAAGTAATATTCTGGTGTTTGATCCGGTAACAAACACTTCTAAATTAATCCCTTCTCCTCTCACCGGAACCGCCAAATGGGAAGGAGGAGTTCTCGCACCTAACGGGAAAATATACGCGATCCCCAGGGATGCCGCTTCCATATTGGTGATTGATCCGGTGACCGATTCGGTAAGTACATTTCCTTCCCCGGTGACTGGCACTGCGAAATGGCGTGGAGGGGTACTCGCTCCCAATGGAAAGATATACGGATTACCTGTAAATGAAAGTTCCATATTAGTCATTGATCCTTCCGCAAACATAGCTTATAGTTTTGCTTCTCCTGTGACGGGAACAAATAAATGGGAAGGAGGAGCCCTTGCACCCAATGGAAAAATTTACGGTATCCCCCTTGATACCGATCAGATTTTAATCATCGATCCGACAAATGATACCGCCACAACCGTTCCCAGTCCGAAAACAGGTCTTGGAAAATGGAGACAGGGAGTTCTTACTTCTAGTGGTTTGATTTTCGGGATTCCTTCTACGGAGAATACGTTTATGGTCCTCAATCCATCAACTAATTCAAGTTACTATTTGAATCTGTCGGTATCAGGAACCAGCAAATGGCGCGGAGGGGTTTTAGCCCCTGATGGTAAAATCTATACTATGCCTGCCGATGCATCCGAGGTTTTGATTTTTGATCCTGAAACATACGTTAGTTCAACAGTGCCTGGCGGAGCCTCTTTCGGAAACAAATGGGGGGACGGAATTTTGACTTCTTCCGGAAAAATATATACAATACCTCATACGAACAACGACTTTCTTCAGATCGACACCGCCGCAAAAGGCAAATTTTGCAACTCTATATTGTTAAGCGGTTATTTCAACAGGTATTGAACTGAAAAAACATACGGAAAAAGTTCGTTTCCTACGAGGGATTTTCGACGTAGGGAAGATGGGTAGTATTAGTTATGAATAAGTAGACGTAACTACTTTTTCGTGAAAGAAGTTTGTAGCTAAAAATCTAAGGTTCTTCGAAATTGAAAAAAGTATTATCTTGGAAAATCGAACTTACAAGATAATCAAATCTTCCCGGAACGGGATCATCAGGATGAATACGTGAGCAGACCTTTTAGAGTGCTGGGCATTCAACAAATAGCAATCGGCGGCGAATCGAAAGAAAAACTTTCCAAATTTTGGGTGGAAATTATGGGACTTACAAAAGTTTCGGAATACCAAAGTGAAAAGGAAAATGTAAATGAAGACATTCTCTCCATGGGGAAGGGACCTTATAAAGTTGAGATTGACTTGATGCAACCGATTGATCCGAACAAGAGTCCCAAAGTTCATGATCCTAAACTCAATCATATCGGTCTTTGGATTGATGATCTGGCGAAAGCTGTTGAGTGGCTCGGTTCCCAAGGAGTTCGTTTTACTCCCGGAGGGATTCGCAAAGGTGCGAGCGGGTTTGATGTATGTTTCATCCACCCGAAGGGAAACGAAGAGTTCCCCTTATCGAGTGAAGGAGTGCTTGTGGAACTGGTCCAAGCTCCTGCCGATGTGATTCAGGCCTTAGGATAGTTTTTTTTATCCTTAGAAGTAACAGTCCAAACAAAATATAGAATCAAGGCGAGTGTGGTGAGAATCACAAATTGTGCTAAATGCACGACTGTGGCATATACAAACCCCTCGCCAGGATCTCTCCCCAATAGAATAAATCCGGAAATTACAGACGCATGGAAGACTCCTATCCCGGAAGGAGCGGAAGGAATCGCAACTCCCATCGCACCTACAAAGATAAATAACAGACATTCCATTGCAGTGAAATCCATTCCGATCAATTTTCCTGTGACCCAATAGCTGATCGCATAACCGAAGGCCCAAGTGGGAAGACAAAGCAAAAGAGGTTTGATTAGTTTATCTCCGCGTAAAAAATCACTGAATTCCACCAAATGATGATCCAGTTTTGTTTCATATAGCGATTGTTTGTTGATAATGGAAAATAACTTTTTGAATAGATTGCGAATCGGTTCCAGAAATAATCTGAGCGAAACTAGTGCAACGATCATTGCAACAATCACTGTCCCCGATACTAAAATCAGACTTAGGTTCTTGGCTTCACCCAGTCCTAAAAAAATCAGTGCAACCGCACCAAGAACCACTACTGTTCCCAGATCCATCACCTTTTCCAAAAATAGTTTTGAAACCAAGTTGGGCAAAGGAAGACCGGAATCATTTTTGTTTATGATCAATCGTACGACATCCCCTCCGCGTGCAGGAAGTACCATATTGAGTCCTACACCTGTGATGGAAGAAACAAAGGAAGCCCAGAGACTGATTTTTTTATCCAAGAGAAAATACCAACGCAAGGAAAAAGGAATGAAAGCCCAGAGATTGGTAAATATAAGAAGCACAAAGTATTCCCATCGAATATTTCCTTTTATCCTTTCAAACTCCTTTAGATCGAAATTTTTAAGAAGAAAAAAAATTGCGATCCCGGAAACAGTCGCACCTAAAATCCATTTTTTCATAAATCCTTTTCCTTTTGTATATTAAATGATCAAATCTTTGTCTTATCCTGGTGGCCAGGCCAGATGTCTACCGGCTAACATGTGAAAGTGAAGGTGAAAGACCGTTTGTCCTCCGTCCTTTCCGCAGTTATTTACGATCCGATAACCTTTTTCGTTGACTCCGAATTGGAATGCAAGTTTCGGAATCTCTGTAAAAATTTTAGAAATGATTCCCGCATTTTCTTCCCTTATTTCGTTTGCGTTTGTTATATGTTTTTTGGGAATGATCAGTAGATGCAAAGGTGCCTGCGGTGTAATATCATGAAATACCAAAATATCTTCATCTTGGTATTCGATTTTTGCGGGAATTTGTCCTTCCGCGATTTTACAAAAAATACAATCATCGTTCATTCTGGTCCTCTCATTCCGTGGGAAAAAACCAAACTTGCTGCGCCGAGACTACCCGCCAAGTTCTTTCCCCGTTTTATCTTCAATCTTTCATTTAGAACCGGAAAGATCCTTGCTCTGATCTTGTGAGAAAGATCCTCTCCGAATTGATCCCAGGATTCGGTAATACCTCCTACAAATACAACTCCTTCCGGATTGAGTAAATGTATGGCATTTCGAACGGTTTCGGCAAGGCAGAGAATGCCGAATCTTAAAATTTCTTTTGCGTCTTTGTCTCCGGCTTTTACCAAATCGAAAAAATCGGCGGCATTCGTCAGACGATTGTTTGTTTTTTCGGCATAACGGTTGATGAATCCTCTTGTGGAAAAATAACTTTCAACGCAACCTTTTTGCCCACAACCGCAGATTGCACCGTCTATAACGGATGTCATGTGGCCGATCTCGATCCCGTTTCCTTTGTATCCTGAAAAAAGTTTTCCCTTGTCAACAAACCCGCCGCCGATACCTGTTCCCAGAGTGAGGACAAGCAAGGATTCATAAGATTTCGATTCACCGAAATAAGATTCACCTAATGCAGCACAGTTGGCATCGTTTTCGTAATAAACGGGTAATGAAAAACGATCACGAACTGTTTTTGAAATAGGTACGTTTTTTAATAAGGGAAAATTGGCGCTGGATAGCAAATAACCCGTTTCCGAATCCAAAGGCCCGGGAGAACCTATGCCGATCCCACGAATGTTTTTTTCCTTTAACAAGGGACTGATGGTATTTTGAACGATTTCTAAAAATCGGGCATTGGATAATTCTCCGCTTGTTTGCAGAACCGATTTGTCCAATTCTTCGCCAAGCCGATTGAATAAACCTGCTTTGACCGATCCGCCGCCGATGTCTACACCAATGGCCAGGTCTTCTTTCATTTTCCTTTGATTACCTGGTCGAATTTTCCCGACTTCATTTCATAGATCGTTTGCGCATCGAAAGCGAGTTTCATATCATGAGTCACTAAAATGATGGATAGGTTTTTTTTGTTAAATTCATTTAGCAGAAGTTGCACGAGATAACTGTTTTCAGGATCCAAATCCCCTGACGGTTCATCCGCCAAAAGAATCGAGGGTTCGTTGATCAGTGCACGTGCAATTGCCGTTTTTTGAATCTGCCCTCCGGAAAGCTCCCGGGGAATCATATGTTGGATGGATTCCAATTTCAAATGGCCGAGAAGATAATCGCATTTTCTTTGGTATTCTGCATTTGAAAATTTACGGGTGAATAATCCGGGAAGAAGTATGTTTTCCCGAATGCTGAGGTTTCCTACAAGTTCGGAAAATTGGAAAACCAAACCGAAATCACGCGCTCTGATTTCCGCAAGCTCTCTTTGGTTCAAAGAACTTAGGCGGCGGTTGTCGTAGAGAATATCTCCTTCCGTAGGAGATAACATTCCGGTCAGCAGAGAGAGGAGGGTTGTTTTTCCCGAACCGGAAGGACCGATGATGGCAACGTAATCCCCTTGATTCACATCGAAAGATACGGATTGTACGGCAGCTTCTTCGGTGTATCTTTTGACCAGATTGTGGACTCGGAGTAACATTATTTTTGTCTCCGAATGGATTTATATGGATCTGTAAAAGTAGTTAGGCCTACAGTGGGTATGGAAATTAGGAAACCGAATAGGACGAGAAAGGCAAACCCTGAAAAAACTGCCAAAACTTCCTTACTCAAATGAGTGGGATTCAGATCGATTAGGAAATAGCTGGAAATAACGCCCAAAACCGCACTCGGTAAAAATAAGCAGAAAAGAGCCAAAGTATGCAGCCAGATACATCCGGTTCTATTTCCCCCGACAGCCATCATGACTCCGATATCTCCGATTCTATGAAGGGTGTGGAAGAAAAAGAGACTCGCAATCGAACTCAAGCTTGTGTAAAAAAGAATTTGCGGACTTTGCTCAAAGGAAACGATACTAGATAGAGAGATACTTCCAAAAAGATGGAAATGAAGACGCACGGAGATAAAAAACAGAAGGAACAGTACCGATGCTACGCTACCGTAGGCAATCGAGTAGAGGCGGTCTCGGAGGAGAATCCTCCAGGCAAACGAAAAATACGAAAGTGGCGTCACGATAGAGTCATAATTGTCCTGTTGGCGATTTTTTCCAACATTAAATAGGACCAAGGGAAGTAGGCGAATTTGGCATTTTTTATCTTTGTTGGTACGGCAGTCATCCTACTCGGATTTTTGCTTAGTTTTATCATCACACAGAAAAGGGACAGCTATAGTAAGGCGCTCGGCCTGGCAGCGCTAGGAAACTATCTGGATGCGCGTGCGATGGTACGCGAAAAATTGGAAGAAGACCATCAAAACCCATACGGCCATTTTGTGATGGCAAAAATTTATTCGATGGAAAATGACCCGTTGAATGAAGCAAAACATCTTGAAATTATAAAGAAAAACAACCGTTATACGAAAGAAATCGATTTGGTCACTGTTTCCAACCGGGTTGCAGATATATATTATAATAAAGACTATTTTGAAGAGTCCTTTTTTCACTATCTTGATACTTTACAATCGGATAGATCCAATCCGGTGGCATGTATGCGCTTGGGTTTTATGGCTCTGGGACAAAAAGAATTCAAAATCGCGGATCATTTTTTTTCCAGATTGCCCGAAGAAAAAATGAACTCGTCTCTATATTTTATTGCGAAAGGTGTGATCTCAGGTGTGACCGGAGCAGGAAAGGAAAGAGGGTATTTTGAGAAAGCATATGATTTGGAAAAATCAGCAGTCTCCGGATTTTTATATGCGCTCTCGCTTTCCCGTGAGAACAAACACAAAGAGGCAGTAAAGATCGGAACTGCCGTCGCGGATCAAATAGAAGACGAATACGTCCGTTATACGATCTTTCAATTTTTAATGACGGAAGCAATTCTCCAACAGAATTTTCCCGACGCTTTGAAATACTCGCGACTGTGTATGGAAATGGCAAGGTTAAACGGTTGGACGAGTGAGATGATAGAAAGCAATATTCATTTTTCCATGGTTTCCATCTACATGGGTCGTTATGATGAGATTTCCGAGTATTTGATCGAGGCGGAAAGCGAAAGATTGGATGATCCGGAAGTCATAGCACTTGCCAATCTCAAATACAAATTGGAAAGAGGGGTTGGAAATATGGATTCACTTTCCAATGAATATGATCTTCCAAAGGAATTGAGTCTTCTTTCCGTTAGCCTATTTCCTAACTCCCGTTATTTTGAATTGAGTGGAATGAGATCTTCCAAGCCCTTTAATCTGAAGGGACTTGTGGATGAGAATGGAAAAAAACTAGCAGGCAAATTGGACATGGTAGGCAAAGATAAGTTCGAAAAATTTATCGCCATGACCGGAACTCAATTTAAAAACCAGGTGACTCGAATGATACTTAGTCTCGGATACAGAGTCACCAAAGAACTTGCCAATCCGGAAGGAGACGGTGTCAATCTGCTTTGTTCTTCGAAAGAGGATGTGAATCAAAGAGCATTGTTTCGAGTCAGAAAATGGAAAGATGCAAAAGTGTCCGATGTATTTATCCGGGATATGATTCAACAAATGGAAGAAGGAGGCGCCACCAAAGGATGCATCATTGGAAACTTTGAGGTCACTGAGGGTGGAAAAAAAATGATCGCATCCAGCGGCAATTCCATGGAGATCATTACCGGCGACAGGTTTGAAGAATTACTCGATCGTACAATGTAAATGAGACTTTTGTATCTTATCATACTGATCGTAGGATTTTCTTTTGTCGGATGCAATTCCAAAGTAGCGATGGAAAAAACGCCTAAAACTGCGGATATCCCACCCAAGGAGAATCCGAATTGTCCCATTCCTTTGCAAATAGGAAAGCTATACGGTCGTTATGCGGATAAGGAAGAAGCAAAACGGATTTATATTGAAATTGAAAAGTTGCTTAGATCCATCTGCCTCGGTCATTTGAATGATTTACCCGATATGATCTTTCCAAAGATGGGATTGTTTGTAGATGCCAAGGCACATTGGACTCGGGAAGAAGTTGTTTCCGATCTAAAGAACAAAGACGGGTATTTCAATGTATATTTTTTCGATTCGGACCGTTTGGATGAAAAAAAGGGGAGCCGGGGAAATCTTACCATCCAACAAGCATTGGTTAGCTCCGGAGGAATTTCTATCGATTTTCATTTTGATTCCGCTCTGGAATCGGAGCTGCAGTTTCGGTTTTCCGAAAATCCCAAAAATGTACGTTATCTGATCAATCCCATTTTCGGAAAATTCGAAGGCAAATGGATGTTGCTTCGGATGTTTTGATTTTGGGTTCCTTTTCCTTCGCAGCTTTGTGAAAACGATTTTATTAAAAATGATGGTAAATTTCAATCAAAACAAAAGCGAAAGTTTATATCTATCAGTCTATAAGAATAAAGATCGGTTTTTAAGAAGAGGCATATGGGTTTAAAAGAAGGTGTGATCGGAGTAGTCGAAAAGGTTTTGAACTTTTCGACAATGAAGGCGGTGAGAGTCGAAGTTTTATCCGATGAGTTTCGTTTGGTGGAATGGGAAAGTCCCGGATTTAAGAAAGTGGATTGGAAGCCGGGAGATAAAATTCAAATCGGATCAAGTTTGCAATTTCGTACTTATACACCTGTGTCTTTGGATAAGGATACCGGTAAAATGGAAATTTTAACCTATTTTCATAATAGGGATTCTTTGGCAGGAAATTGGATTCAATCATTGAAAGTAGGAGATGAATTTCAATACTTCGGTCCCAGGGGATCACTTGCAATTTCAGAATGCAATTTTCCTAATATATATTTTTTCGGAGACGAAACTTCCTTCGGAGTTGCTTCCAATTTGAAAAAAGCGAAACCGGAAACCAATATCCGTTTTTTCTTTGAAGTTACTAGACCAGCTTCTGCCAAAGCAGCCATCGATAAGCTAGAGTTAGGTGAAGTGGTTTTGGTTCCCAAAGAATCCGATGATTCACATTTAAAAAAAATCATTGCCGGCTTTCAAAATAATTCCATCGATTATAAAAATTCCAATTTTATACTTACCGGAAAAGCTCAGTCCATTCAGGCGATTTTGCCTCCTATCAAAAAGGAGTCAGTCCCTTCACGCAATATCAAAGTGAGGGCCTATTGGTCTCTCGGTAAAAAAGGATTGGACTAACGCTCGCTTGTCGTTAGTTATATAAATACGAAATTTATGGTTCAAAAGAAAATACTTGTCATACAAGGTCATCCCGATCGGGAAAGTTTCTGTTTTGCCTTGGCAGAGTCCTATAAAAAAAGTGCAGTGGAGGCAGGACATTCTGTGGAAGAAATCCGTCTCCGGGATCTAAAATTCAATCCTATCTTGGAATACGGTTATAGAAAGAGAACCGAGTTGGAATCGGATTTGCTGGACTCCCAGAAAAAAATCCTTTGGGCGGATCATATCGTTTGGATATACCCTGTTTGGTGGGGTTCCGTACCAGCACTCTTAAAAGGATTTTTGGACCGGGTTTTGATTCCTGGTTTCGCTTTTAAAAAACGGGAAGGTTCCGTTTGGTGGGATAAATTTCTGACGGGGCGTACTTCTAGAATCATCTCCACCATGGATCAACCTGCATGGTATTTTTGGCTTATATATGGAGAACCTAGCAATCGTATGATGAAGCGCACCGTACTAGAGTTTTGCGGAATTAAACCGGTTCGGGTGACTTCAATCGGGCCGATTCGGATGTCTTCGGAAAAGTTCCGAATGAAATGGTTGGAAAAAGTAGGAACACTGGGTAAAAAAGGGATTTGATGGAATAATCAATATCCGTATCAAGAATGTATTTCTTCGGTTCGGAACTTATTTCGTTATGACTTTTTTTACAATTTCTCCGGCTTCCAAATCGGGAGACTCTTTACGAATTAAGTCTACTTCCCGTTTTGCGGTTTTTTCATCGTAACCTAATTGAATCAATGCGAGAATGGCGAGATCGTCTTGGACATGCGCCGGACCGAAATCCTTTCCGGAGTCGTCTTGTAGAAAAGATTCCAATTTTTTGAGGTTTTGCTTGATCTCGAATAATATCTTTTCCGAAGTTTTGCCTTTGACTTTAGGGATTTTTTCCAACGTTTTTCTATCGTCAGCTTGCGCAATTTGGTATAGATCATCGGCACGAAAAAAGGAAAGTATCTTAAGCGCCGTCAATTCTCCTATTCCGTGAAGTGATTTGATTAATTTGAATAGCTCACGATCTTTGTTTGTTTGAAATCCGAAAAGTTTTTGGCCTCGGTCGGAGATAGAATGAAAGCAGTGGATAAAGATTTCTTTTCCGATGGATTCTCTTAATTCCAAATGCAAAGGGAAGGGAATCATCACTTCGTATCCCACTCCGGAAACTTCTATCAGAATAGAATCCAAATCGAGTCTGAGTAGGTTTCCTCTTAAGCTTGCAATCATACCGGATGTCTTTTAAGTTTAAAATCTCAGCCTCTTACCGCAAGCATATAAATGATAAGGGTTTAAAATAGCGAATCGGTTATATGTTCCAAATGGATGGATCGGTTCTATTTTGCCAAACTTCCTTGGCAAGCGTTGACCATTTTGTAATCTCTTGCAACGGAACTTTAGGATTTGTTTTCGATTCCAAGCCGATCTCAGCTTTGGTTTGGTCCAAAACCTTGATGAAAGAACCCGCTTTCGATTCATCACCTAACTTAATCGAGCAAACCACGATCAGATAACAAACTTCGAATTCATATGTTTTTTCGGGAAAATCGGAAAGTCGAAATACTTCTTCCAAATCCGCGACTGCTTTTTTCAGCAATTCCAAATCTTCCGTTTTGTTGTATTTGTAATTCAAACAGAATAGTCTCACATACCGGTGAGCTCGCTTGATCATGGAATATGGAATTTTAGCACCTAACTCCGTGCTCGCCTTATGTATCGCGAGATTTACGCTCAATAAAACCGCTTCGGGAGTTCTGGGATGGACGAAAGATTCCGCGCTAATGGAAGGAGTGTTAAACTCAGATTTGATTTTTTTGGTGTTTTGTTCCCAATATTCCAAAATCTTTTTATCCGTTTCTGTATGTTTGTCGGTATGAGAAATACTTCCATGAAAATTGAAATCGGTTTTGGAAGCACCGGTGTAAAAACAAATGGGACAAACGGTAAACTGCAATTCATTGAAGTCCAAATGAATGTATTTCGGATTGTCATCGTAAACGGGAACTTCGAAAATATTATGATGGATGGGAAGAGTTTTTGCCTTTAAAGTATAGTTTTTAACTTCTTCATAACTACAAACCGGACATTGTACGTCTTGTAGAATGACGGCGCTTATTTGTTTTGTCTCTTCTTTCTCTATCACTACTATCCTCCGGATAATCTTTCTCTTTCTTTCTCCATCATTTCTTTGGATCGAATCGTGTATTCAAGGATTAATTTTTGTTCTTTTTCGTTATAGGAAGAGAGTAGTGTTTCGGCACTGTTCGAAAGATTTCCGAAGATCTCTCCTATGAGTGAAAAGAATTTGGGATTCATTACGGGATGTACTAGTACTTTCCTTCTGTCTTCCGGATCATTCTTTCTGATTACCAAATTTTTTTTTTCCAACCGGTCTATGAGCGAAGTGATAGCTCCTGTGCTAAGTCCCGTTAGACGAGATAGCTCTCCTGCCGTTTGTGCTCCTTTCGTAAGTAGGAAATCCAAACATTTATGATCTGTTATATGGAGTCCGAGTTTTTCTGCTACTTTTTGGTGAAAGAGTATGGTCGCAGTACTTAAATTTTTGGATTCCTTTAGGTAGGATTCAAGGACGGATTCTTTGGATTTAGATGTTTTTTTTTCTTGCATATATCTTGATAGTTAAGTATCTTGATTGTTAAGATAATTTACAATCAAGGAAATTACAAATGAATGCACTTACAGAAACTGACAAGAAAGAATTTTACCAGGAAGGACTTGGCAAATGGTATTCTTGGGATTCCCCCATAGGACTTTCCGTCGCCATGATCTCCGCCACTTTGAGTCTCGCAGGGCTAGTCGGGACCATTCTTGTCGGTGTCCATTATTTGAAGTCCGCGTTTTAGGTTTAGATACGAAAGAAAGGAGAAAGACAAAATTCTCCTTTTCTTTCCCTCTATTTTAAGAGAAACCTTCTTTCATGGGTTCTCTGCATTTGATAGAAAGGTTCATCTTAGGACTATTTGTATCCTTTTTGTTTTGTTTCGGATGTTCCGGAGTAGAACAAACGAAGGTTAATGTACAGGACGGATTTTTGGATTTAAGTTCCTTTCGGATGGAAGATAGGAATGTGTTCCAGTTAGACGGTAATTGGGAGTTTTATTGGAACGATAGTTTTGAAGATATAAAGGATAAAAATAGAATCCTCTCCGATTCGTTTATTCAAGTTCCGGGATCTTGGATAGAAGGAGGAAAATATCCTAAAGAGGGAAAAGCAGTATATCGATTGAATGTAATTACAAAGCCTGGCTCAAACGTTTTGGCTTTAAAGCTTTATGAGTTTCCCGAAAGTTACAAATTGTACGTCAATCGTAGATTGATACACGAAAACGGAAAGTATTCTCTTTCCAAAGAGAAGAGACAACGATCTCTAGTCCGTCCTTTTCTATCGTTCCCCAATGAGAATGGAAAAACGGAAATCATTATCGAAGCGATAAATTTCGAAGATAAAAATCCAGGTCCTAGAAGACCGATCTTATTCGGTTTGGAAAAGAATATCCGTAAAGTTCAAAATTACCAGCTGTTTACCGATATATTCAGTTTGGGAATTCTATTCATTATGGGAATTTATCATCTCGGTTTATTTCTCTTGAGAAGAAAAGATAAGGGAGTTTTACTCTTCGGAATATTCTGTCTTACTATGAGCTTTAGGATTCTAGTTACCGAAGAACATTATTTGCACCAATGGTTTCCTGAAATGAATAGTTTCTTCGAACAGGTTTTGGATGTGAGCTCATTTTTAGTACTGCCTCCCATTCTTATCGGAATATTCTCCACATTTTTTCGAAATGAAGTGGATCGAAAATATCTGCCATTTGTATATTTTGTCTGCCTATTTTTATCTTTGTCTTTTCTGATTACGAGATGGGAGTTTATATTTCTAGCTTACCTTGTGTTATCATTTGCAATCGGTTTGTATCTTTTCTATGTGCTTTTGCGTTGTGTGAATGCGGGACGGATCGGATCACGTGTTTTTTTGTTCGGCTGGCTTGTCTTTATCGGAACCGTCGTTTGGGATTTGTTATCATACACCAATATCATTCGAAGCATTTACATTAGCCATTTGGGATTTTTGTTTTTTATCATTTCCCAAGCCTATTTTTTATCCATTAAATTTGATCGTGCACTTTCGACTGCAGAGGAACTTACTGAAAAATTGGATCTGAAAGTTCAGGAAAGAACGAGCGAATTGAATCAAAGTTTGGAATTGATCCGATCCGATCTGAATATGGCCAAAAAAATCCAGGAAGCGATTTTAAGAAAAAGAGAATTGAAATTGAACCGATTGAAGGTTACGGAAGTGAGTATTCCTTTTTCGGAAATAGGGGGAGATATTTATTTCGTAAGAGAGATTTCTCCCGGTTATGTGAGAACTTTTATCGCGGACGCAACGGGACACGGAGTGCAAGCTGCGTTGATTACGATGATGATCATCAGCGAATGTGAAAAAAGGATCAATTCCTTGCAATTGCCTTCCGAAGTGCTAAAAAGTATCAATGAAAATTATACGAACAAATACAATGAATTGAATTTGTTTTTTACATGTTTTATTTTGGATTTTGATTTTACCAATCAATTGATCCACTATAGTTCCGCAGGCCATCCCATTCAGTATTTAGTAAGAAATTCCGAAATCATTTCTCTCAAAACAAAAGGTAGATTGATCGGGTATCACGAATCGGAAGAGTATTCTCATTCCAGTTTGCCGATTGTAAGTAAGGACAAGATACTTTTATTTACGGACGGATTGTACGAAGAATCGGATAGGGAAGGTGATATCTTCGGGGAATCCAGATTGAAAGATATCATTTCTAAGAATGCTTATAAAAATTCGGAAGATATCATCGAAAAGATTTTGGAAGAGGTGAAGAAATTCAGAGACGGACAAAAAACGGTAGATGATATTACTATCTTAGGACTGGATCTTTTGGAATCAAATCTTTGAAATAAAATCCCGGCGCCTTTTTTTCCGAAGGAGGTTGAAAACAATTATCGTCATCCTTCGTTCCCACTACGGGATAGGTTCTGTAAACGGATTCTCCTAAAGAAAACCGAATGGGAGTTTTGAAAATGGGTCCGTCGTATACAAAGGAATGATATTCTCCGTTTTCTCCGCAAGGATCAACATTCTTAGGAAGGTCTTTCAAAAAATCACGATCGATCTCTCTTCCTGAGAAGGAAGAATCCAGATAACTATCGTTAATACAGACCAAAACCGCTTTAAATCCCAAATCTATGAATTCATGTATGAGATCAGTCGTGTCCCTTTTCCAAATGGGAAATACTGCTTTCCATCCCATGATTGCCAGCTGGTCTTCTCTGTATTTCTTCAAGTCTTCTAAAAAGATATCTCCGAATATCGAATGACCAATTCCTCTCTCCGACCATTCTTTTATTTTAGCTCCGAGGATGGATTCGTATTCGCTCATACTAGGATGTTCCGGAAGCAGTACTTGATCCAAAGGGATACCGATACTTGCCGCTTGTTCTTCCAGGAGCGATCCTCTTACTCCGTGCATGCTGATTCGATCGACGGAATGATTCATGGATGTGAGTAAACTTTGAATATCATATTCATTGTTTTTTAAAATATGATAAAGAGCGAGGGAGGAATCCTTTCCTCCGCTCCAATTGAAGATCGCCTTGGGTTTCATTTTCGGATTATAGTTTGTCAGCTTCCGCTTGGTATTTCGCGGATTCTTCCTGCGCTTTGTCGGCAAGATCTTTGTATTTTTTCTGATTTTCTGCAGAAGCCGCAGCTTTTCCACCTTGCGGTTGTTTGGAGATCGCTTCGTATTTTGCAGCTAATTCTTTATAATCTACCGCTCTTTTCGCAAAATAGCTTTTGGTCGTTTTGCGTGCTTCCGGAGTCACTGCTTCCTTGAGAAAGAGTTTTTCCAATTCTGAGATGGCGAAGATTTGGGTCGTGAGAAATAGAATGGATAAAAGGAATATTTTTTTCATAGGTCTCTCCTGGTACGTCAGACTGCCTTTTTTTGAACTTCTTACAATCAGAAAATGGAGTTCTCGTTTAGAAAAAGATACTATAACGTATATCCATTTTCAAGTACTGAGGGTCCAAACTTCTGGTTTGGTAGCCAGGGTCATCGCTTTTTAGTCCCATAGACATTCCCGGTTTATGCGGATCCGGATCTTTACGTTGGTACCCTGTGATTAGAATATGCGCAAGCGAAACCAGATAAACCGCGCCTACCATGGTAAGAGATGTTTGTAATGCATATTGTCTTTCTCTTACATTCTCCGCATTATGGGAGTTCACTAATGTTCCCGCATAATAGGGGACTGATGTTGCGTTAGGATCCATCAAACGAAATGCAGTCACAGTGTTGGACTGTATGCGAAAATGATCTCTGGAAGATTGATAGAGATCTTGTTTGTCCAATGCGAAGAGGGATGTGCCTAAAAAAGCGGCTAAATAGGTTGATCCTGTTTTAGTATCCCCTGCGTACAAATGTCCCCAACCGGGAAGTAGTGCTTGCCTCCAAAACAGAGACCACATAGCCGGAGGAGTGTAATCCGACTTCGTAGTTTTATCCTTATCTTTTGCATTTGGGTCTTGGTTGGAATCGGTTTCATTCGTGGCAATGTCTTCATCAGACTTAATAATGGATGCGGACTGAATCGGAATTTCCACAGGTTCCGATTTTGGATTTTCCAAAACCAATTTATAATCTTTGTTTTTATTCAATTTGGAAGATTCTACTTTGACAATGCTTGTTTTGTGGTCGGAAGTTGTTTCTAGTTCTACGGGAATTTTTTTGCCGTCCTGGATGATATAGGCTTTTGTCCCTTCGTAAAAATTATCACCGGATATTGTAAGTATATCTTTTCCATTTTCTCTTTTGGCAAGAGTTGACTGCGAACGAACGATAGGTGAACTGACTTGGCGCACAACCAAATCCTTCCAAGAGGAAAACTTAGCAAGTTTCCTGAATTTATTATACACTCCGATTCTGTATGTATAAGTTCCTATTCCCAAAGGGAAACTGGCGGAAGGTTCTGAGGTTTCTTTTGTAAGGACTTTTCCTTTTGCGTCTTTGACTTCAATGCTATAACCGGAAGCATTTTCGATCGGTTTCCATTGAATGGTATGATTTGTTTCTCCAAATAAGCTCATACTCAAGGAAAAAGATAAAACAGAAAATAAGTATTTTGATAAATTACTCTTCATATTGAACGTCAGGTGATAATACCTCGACTTCCTCCAATATGGCATCCAATTCCACTTTGAATGTGGATGTATTTTCTCCCGGTTTCCCTGAATCGGCGGACGCTACCGTCCAGCGGAATTCACCTTCGTCTAACAGGTCTAATTTTTTAAAATCAACCTGAGCGTTTTTGGAAACGACCGAATAAATTTCCTTTTTACCGTTGAACAATCTGAATCTATATTCTTTGATTCCGGGAACAGGACTCCAACGAAATCGAATTGAATTTGACTTCGTCATATTCAATGTCTGACCTTCCGAAGGAAAAATCAATTTCAAGTCGGGGATTTCCTCTTCGGAACCGGGTTCGCCAGTCTCAAAATTTTTAGAACTTATCAGTGGAGAAGTTACAGTTAGTTTTTGTGAACTACTGGAGATAAGAACCGAGCCATCGGAATTTAATAAAACCACTCTCCATACATATTCTCCCTCGTCCAAATCCTTTATGGTAAGTTTATTCTGAGCGGAGGAATACGATTTTACGATTTTGGAAAAACTGCTGTCTGTAGAAATCTGCAATTGATAGTTTCCGGTATAAGAGAGTTTTTCCCAAGAGAATGGAATTCCGGAAAAGTATACATCCTTCGATGAAAAGGAAACATCTTCCTTGGGAGAATGAAGTTTGATCGTTCCTAAGGTTTTGATTTCAAAAGAACGAACGGCGGAAGATTCTCCGATAGATCCGTCCTTGTTTTTTAAAGATACCTTCCAATGATAAATTCCCGCCGGCAACTTTTCTTTTATGTCTAAAAAATTTCCATCAACGGTCTTTTGTAAAATTACGGATTCAAATTTAGGAGATTGGGAGAGAAAAAATTCGGAAGAAGAGGAAGTGGAAGACCAATTGAATCTGATTCCCGTTTTCTCGGCTAACACCAAATCTATGTTTGATCCTGGTTGAGGATTGAACAAGGTAGGAGGTTTGGGTTTGTCAGCTTCCGAAATATTAAAAGAAAATACGGAAGAGGTAAGTATCGTTCCCGAAGGGTCCGTCGATACCACTCTCCAAAAGTATTTGCCTTTTCCCAAAGGAAGGGAGATGGAATTTACCATCGTGGTAGTGGATTGGATTAATTTTCCGAAATCCTTTGTATCCGAAATTTCCAATTTGTAATTGGAGGACAATTCGCTTTTAGACCATAATAGATTGAGATAAACGGTTTCTTCGGCGGCGCCTATTTTTTGTCCGTTGGATGGAGATACCAAATCGACCGATTTTGTTTTGTAGATTGTGAATTTACGAACGGAACTTATCTCTTCTTCGGATTTCAATCTCCAGTAATAAACTCCTTCTTTTAAGGATTTTTTAAAATTGGAACCTGTTATTTTTTCAGAGACGATATTCCCCGTAAAACCACTGTTTTGTGAAATTTCCAGTTTCGAGTTTTTGTAAGTAGGATTCGATTGAAATTCGAAATTTACGGTTTGTAAATTTTCCTGAGTATAAAAGCGGGCTAAATCATTAGGCGCAATCTGTTTTAACTCCTGCTTTTTGATTTCCAGTTTTCCATCGCTACCTTGGAGGGTTGCTTTTTCATCCGAACCGATTTTTTGAGATTCCTTGCCGAGGGAGACGATTTCCGCTTCTCCTTTTTCCACGGCAACGGATAGGTTTTTGCCTTCTTCTTTGGAAAGTTTCACGTCTCCGTTTCCAACGGAAACGGAAGTTTCTCCCGTTTTGATTTGTATCTTGGAATCTCCGCTCCCCGCATTTTGTGCGGAAAGAGACCCGTAGGCAAAGTCAATATTGGTTTTGTCCTCATCCAGGTTGAGAAGGATCATACTGTTTTCATTCAATTGAATTTTGGTACCGTCGTTCAAAGTGATTTCCGCATCGGCAGCAGTGGCCGTTCTGATGGAGTCTTTGTTCCGCAATGGAAAGTGCTGTTCCATATCCTCCCATACGACTCTACTTGCATATTTTCTTTGAACGGTCCTTTGTTTGAAAGTAATAGTTCCTATGATTTTCGCATTGCCTGCATCCAATCGTTTGGTCATTTCATAATATAATAATCCCGATAATAGGAATAAAATTCCTATTTGCAAGATGATCATCCATTTTTCAAAACGAGAATAATTCATTGTATTATTTATGAGTTCTTGTAAAAACCCCATCCCAACCTTTTTCGGGAGGATTTGCCATATACTCTTCGCATCTTTCGATCAGCATGAGCGCGGCTTTGTCTTTTTTTCCTTTGGCTTTGATCGCTTTATTCAGTTTGGTGATTGCTTTGGCAAAATCCTTTTTGAGATAGAGTTTGAATCCCGCTTCGTATTCTTTCGCACTTTCCGCAATGGAATCTTTGACGTCATTTTGGAAGGCGATCAATTCGTATAGTTTTACAGGTTCGTTTTTTCCTTTCACACGAACGAGATCCAATTCTCTCGTGAAAAATTCGTCCTGGATATGGGTCTTTGTCGTTTCACTGATAAGTATATTGACGCCATAATCTTTTCCCGCAGCTTCCAATCTGGCTGCCAGGTTGACCGTATCACCCATCATGGTATAAGAGGCGAGTGCATCCGTTCCCATAAAACCGACCTTAGCCGGTCCTGTATTGAGTCCTATCCTCGCATCCATTTCGCGGGCTTCTGAAGTGTATAAATTGTTTTTGGTCCAATATTCCCTGAGATCGGCAAGTTTACGAACCATTTCAATGGAAGCTTTCGCCGCCTTACTAGGATGATTCGATACATCCACTGGAGCATTCCAGATTCCTACGATTGCATCCCCGATGTATTTGTCCAAAACCCCGTCATTTTCCTTGAGGATGATGGTCATTGCGGAAAGATATTCATTGAGCAGTGCCGCCAGATCTTCGGATTTTAATTGTTCGCTGATCGTGGAAAATCCGGCCACATCGGAAAAGAATGCGGTTATGTTTTTTTCACTTCCCCGTTTCAAAGCGGCCATATCAATCATCGCTTCCTGAACAACCGTCGGATCAATCATTGATCCTAAAATCGATTTCACTTTTTCCCTTTCTTCCAATCCGTGCGCCATTCCTGTGAATGAGCTGGTAAGAATTCCCACTTCATCCCTTGTCGCCGGTTTGATCTCCACATGGAAATTTCCGCTTTCGATTTGTTTTGTGGCACTCACCAAGCGTATGATAGGTGAGCTGATTGTTTTGGAAAAAAAGAATACTATTATGACGGAAAGATTGAGAATGATAAGCAGTATGTAAATATTTCTTCTTTGGATGATGTAAACTTGTTCGAATGCGTCGCTTTCCTTTGCAGTGGATATGATCCCGAGTCCGGCAAGTCCCATCTTTTTAAAAGAACCCAGATAGGAGATATTATCTTTGTCCGTGTATTTGTTCTGTCCGTTGTCCAGTTTGCTTTCCATCAGGCTTTTTACGATCGGAGAATCGATCAGGTTTTTGGAAGCGAGCACCATTTCCCGATCGGGGTGAGCTAAGAGGTCTCCTTTTTCGTTGATTAGGAATGTAGTAGTAATACCTGCCGTTTGAAATGCTTTCATAAATTCGATCGCATCCACATAAACAAGCACAAGTGAATTTCCCTTATTCGTTTGGAAAGGAATGCTGATGCCCAGGATGGGACTTAAAAAACCGGAGCTTACATTTTGTACGACTGTGGCACCCGATCCCGCCCGTATAAATTCTTTAGCAAAGGAGGAATTGACAATTTCGATGGTTTCCAGAGTGATATTGTTTTCGTTCAGGTATTTTTCATTATAGATTTTATTTTTGATCTTAATGTTTTCGCCTTCTATATCCGCAATCGCCATATAGATAAAATCCTGATTGTTTTTAAAAAACAAATCCACAAATACTCCCGTTTGCGGTCTGCTTAAGGACTGTTCCAGGATCGTAGCCATATTGTGGATTTTATAAGCAATAGAATAAAATTCATTCTCCACTTTCTGTCCTATAATGCTTGCTAGCTGAAGGTTGTTTTCCTGGATTCTTCTTTCCGAATCGTCTTTGAAAAACCCTGAAGCCAGAAAAATCATGGAAGAGAGTCCGAATATGATAATGATGGAAATCATTGAAATCAATTTTAATCGAATGGTCCAAGCGGAGGGTTTGAATTGATTTTCTGACATGGGATAATATTTCCTTTAATCGCAATTGATCGAAGCTGATAACGGTATTTTATATTTTGTAGATAAATAACAACGGACTTTATTTCGGTCCGCAAGACTAAGAGATACATTGAAGTAGAGGATCTCGGCGATCTGCCCGTTATTAAAGTATGCAGGGGAACCGCCATTTTGATTGTACCCAATCGTATAATACTGAGGTACGGTAAAAGCGCCTATAGCAGTAAGCCCTGTAGTAAAAAATCCCGTTTGGGCGTAAAAGCTGGAGACGGAAGAATTCGAAATCACATAAGCCTCACCGATATAATTCGTGCTAGTGGAAAATCCGGAACTCAAGATGGAAACTATTCCGCAGCTTGCAAAAAAGAACTGATTGGAAGTATCGTAAAAGAGTTCCTGACCCCCAGTGCAAGTTCCCGCACTAGGATGAAAGTTGGCAATTTCACTTGTGGCGTTTGTGTTTGCCGTTTGGAATATATAATAGATACTTGCGTCCGTTCCGGCTGTCAGATTGTTTCCATTGCTAGTGAAATAAGAGCCGGTTGCAAATTGTACGGAAGGTTGTCCTCCGATTCCGGATAACAAATAATTCAATGTTCCCACAGAAGCGGATGTATTGGCACTTCTCGGGCCTGAATCGTTCCAGATCGTACTATTGAAAGATCCTCCGGGGAGGCCTGAGTCTCCTCCCAGTGTGCCAGCTTGCAGGTGTAAGGAAAGCCTGTGGTTTGTGTTAGTCGCAAGATCCAGAGCTCCCGAAGTTTGGAAAGGGTGGAATCCCGAGAGATGTTGGATTTGTGCATCGGAGAGAGCTACTTCATAAATACGGGCATCATCTATCTCTCCTGTGAAAGGTCCTGAACCGATCGGATTCGGATGGTTCCCGATGGAAATATAACTGTTGGCTGTCGTCGGAGCATTCGGAGTCACGGAAGGAGTAGGTGAGTCAATGTCTTTGACTTTGATACCATTCCAGAAAATATCCCAATCTCCGTTGTTTCCTCTTAAAGCAACGTGAGTCCATACGTTTTTCGAAACTTTTTGAGTACTGCAGGCCAATTGGACTCCACCTAAGATTCCGCAGACTTCCCCCGAAGATCCTAAATAGATAGTATACCCTGTTATACTGGAATTTCCGTTGTTTAATATCACATTCTCTGCGTTAATCGTAGTCGGTTTGATCCATGCGGAGAGCGTCACCGTAGATGTCTGAGTTGTCGGTAAAGTCGTACTGGTCTGGTTATAATAATGTCCTCCGCTAGTAAACCGGTCGGCGCTGTTAGCGTTTCCGAAACGATCCGAAGCGGCAACAGTAGTCCCGAATCCTTGGACATCGAAATCAAATCCGCTTGTGTCCGTGCCGGATGCGTTCAGATTGTACCTTGCACGAAGCCCCGTTGGAATTTGTATGGAAAGATATCCGATTTGAATATTGCCGAGAGAGGCGTTGTAGATTCTCACTCCGTCGATTTTTCCGGGGAAATAATCGTTTGTTCCTATCCTTCTGCCGATTCTTAATTCACCGCCTAATGTCGTATTTGCGATTGCGATAGTTCCTGATGAGACGGAACTTCCGTTTACGAAAATTTCCCCTGTTGTTCCTGAAAAACGGGAACAAAGATGAATCCAGGTATTGAGAGGTAGTGCAATGGATTGACTGAGGGCAGGCGTACCGAATGTTGTTAAGGAAAGTATCGTATTGCTTCCGTTATGTGTATAAACAAGTTCCGTGCCTTGTCCGTTACTTTGTGTTCCGTAACTGATGATCGGGTAAATGTCGGTAACGGAGGTGGGTTGTTTGTTTAAACTGATCCAGGAACATAACGTTCTTGCCGTTGCACCCGCAGGAAGCCCCGTATCTGCCCCCGTCAGATATTGGCCCGTTCCATCGAGTCTGGGGGCCCCGCTTGCATCCGCATCCGAACCGGTTACGAAACTCGCTCCTCCCGAATTGGTCAGGTTAGTTGCCTGGCTGCCGGAATCGCTTAAGGAACCGGATGCAAAATCATATCTGCGAAGAAGGCCACCCGTATTGAAACCTGCGGAAGAAAGATAACTTGACGTGGAGTATGACATGGATTGTCCGCTAGTGTCGGTTACTGCGTTCAATACTTTGATTTTATAAGCTGTTCCATACCATAAGGTCGTGCCGGATACATCCAGATCCACTCTTGTCGCCAAAACACTGTTTGTTGCCGTGGTTATGGGGACACAACTTACAAAATCATTCATGGACACTTGAAAATTTCCCTGACAGATCTTGGTTCCTCCGTTGAAGGTGAGTCCGCTTGCAATATTTTTGTTGAAATTTATGCTGATTGTTGTCGGTGATCCCGTGTTCGTTGCCGATTCGCCGGGACTTGTAAAGGAAACAACCGGAGTACAGGAAAGAGTTGCCGCCACTTCGATATTTGCGATCGATGCGGAGGCGGAACCGGAAGTATAAACGCAAGCTTGGTTTGTAGGAAGAGTAGGAATGGTTAAATTGTAATTCCCACCTGCAGGAACCGGAAAAGAATAAGTTCCGTTTCCTGCAATCGTTCGGGAATTGTTTTGGACTGTTTCCGTAATCGTAAAACCGGATGCATATCCTTGGACCGTTACAATTACACTAGGTGAATTGATGCAATTGATTGTGACGGTGACGGATCCGTTGGTAATCGTTCCCGAACCTGCAACCGCCGTACAATACTTTGATGGACCGGTAGGAGGTGCAGTCACGCTTGGATTACTGATTACATAGATATTGTAATTGCTACCGCTTGCAACAGTGCCAACCGATTGAACTAACCCTGAATTGGCTGGAGGGATTGTGAGAGCAGGGGTGGCCGAATTCAATCCTAAAACCAAGTTGCCTGAATCCGTCGGATCATAACCGGATATTTGTACATTTACATTATAAGTATTTGCCGTACAGGTAATATTCACTCCGCTTACATTGGCCGCATTGATCGTACCTGTTGCGGAACTGATCACACATGTCTGCCAAACGCTGGGTCCTGAGGGTTGGACGGAGGGTGTCACCGTATAACTCGTTCCATGCGGCAGGCTGAACGCGTAACTGGTGCTTCCCGCAGGGATATTTTGAGTCAATCCTCCCGCAGTCAAAGTAAAACCGCTTCCCAGTAGTCCTGTGATCGTTCCGCTGAGAGTATAATTGAAAGGAGAACAATTGATTTGAACGATTACATCTCCTCCTCCTACAGTGCCTGTTCCTCCGACGGGAGTGCATGTATGAACCGTAGGGCTTGCAGAGACGGTGACAGTATATGCGGATCCGCTGGATAGAGTTGTAAGTATGGAAGCCGCACTGGCAGAAGCAGCTGCGGAAGTATTGATTGCAGTGATATCCACGATCGCATTTGCGCTTTCCCTTACATCCACAGTACCTGTGTAAGGTGTGGCAAGCCCGGTTACATAGGCTCTCACGTTATAAGTGTTAGTTGTGCATTGAAAGTTGATCGTGATTTTATTCGGAAGCGGTGGAGCTACCGTACCCGAATTTGCACCGGTTGCAACGCAAGTTTGCCAGACATTTACCGGTTGGTTTCCCACAGTCACATTATAACCCGCTCCATTAGATAGTGGTACGGAGAATGCAGCGGTTCCATTTCCGCTTACGGAAAGAGAATTGCCCCCATTATTCAAAAAACTAAGCCCTGATCCTGAAAGCCCGGTGACACTGACTTCAATGAGAGCTGCATCAGCACAAGTCACGGAAACGGTCATTGCGTCCGCAGCTCCGAATGTGCCTACGTCTCCTGCAATGATACAAGTTTGGCCGCCGTTCGAACCTACAGGATAAGAGTTCACAGTTACTTGATAACTCTCTCCTTCTTTGAACTGTTTTTTGAATTGGAAAGTACCATTTGCATCAATGGATAGAATCTCATCTGCATTTTGCAATTTCAGCCCGGTAAGATTTGTAAGCCCGGAAACATTCCCTCCGAGCGCATACGTTTTGGATTTTCCGAATCCGAAAAGGGAAACCAGAAAATCAAAATCCTTTGCTGCAGACCAGTCAAATGGGGAAGCACATCCGATTTGTGCGCAAAAAGCTAGAAAAACGAGAAGGTATGTCTTCTTCATAGCGGGCTATTTTTTAGTAAATTCCCGTAGAGGGGCTGGGGCAATCAGAAAATCTGGGGATTTCCTTGCTCTTTTTCGCTCTTCCGGGAGCTTTCCCAAAGAGCCGATGTCAAAAACCATTCTCATCATAGAAGACGAACCGGGGATTTTAGAAACCATTCGGATCGCTCTGGAGGCGGAAGGCTTTTTTTGCCTTTCTTCCATGACGGGCAGAGAAGGGATATCTCTCTTAAATCAGAACCCGGATTTGATTCTTTTGGACGTCGGTCTGCCGGATCAAACAGGATTTGAGGTTTTGAAGGAGATTCGGAACCGTTTGGATCTGGAAATTCCCGTGATTCTACTCACCGCAAGAAATGCCGAGATAGACAAGGTCGTAGGTCTTGAGTTAGGTGCTGATGATTATGTTGTGAAACCTTTTAGCCCTAGAGAATTGACATCCAGGATTCGAGCGGTTTTAAGAAGATCCCTTCCGAAAGATAAAAAATCCGAAGATTCTTTGTTTCGGTCGGATGAGAAAAAAAAGATCATCTATTATTCGGATAAATCCCTTCCTCTTTCTCCCTATGAATACAAAACCTTGGTTTTGTTTTTGAATCATCCGGGTAGGATATTTACCAGAGAAGAAATCATGGACATGGTTTGGACGGAGCCGGAAGATAGTTTCGACCGGGCAGTAGATACAGTGATCAAAAACATCCGTTCCCGCTTGAAAGAAATTCGATCCGACCTGGATCCGATTGAAACCAGAAGGGGACAGGGTTACGGCTTAAAGGAAAATCTATGAATCTCTGGATTCGAATTGTAATCGCTTTTTTTTTATCCTGGGACTTGGGTTTTATTATTTAATCAATAAAACCGAAGAGTCGATTCGTCCGCGTTATATGGAAACCGTGGAAGAGTCGTTAAACGATACGGCACATCTCTTTTCCGCAGCATTGGAAGAAGATTATAAATCCCTTCTGATACATTCCCCAAAAGCAAAAATCTCAGATTCTGCGAACAGAATCCTTTCTCCTCTTTTTTTAAATGCCAAAGGACGTAAGTTCACCGCAAAGATTTACAGCCTTACCAAAACAAATGTGGATTTGCAAATCTATGTTACAGATGAAAAAGGAATCGTTGTATTCGATTCGGAAGGGTATAGAAAAGGATTGGATTATTCCAAATACAACGATGTATTTCTCACCTTACAGAATAAATACGGAGTTAGATCGAGCAAATTACTGGATCCGAACGGAGAAGGAGCTCTTTTCGTCGCCGCACCTATTCAAATGGAAAAGGAAATTTTGGGAGTGATCACGATCGTAAAACCCAAAAGCAGCGTGGTTCCTTTCATTGAAACCGCTCGTAAGAAATTCTGGCAGATCAGTTTGGTTGTAGCGGTTTTGATCGCTGTATTATTCGTAATTCTCGCTTATTTGCTTTTTTCTCCCATCCGTAAACTATCCGGCTACGTAAGTGCACTTCGTTCGGGAAAAAAAGTGAATTTTCCGAAGATCAATCTGAAAGAGATCCGCGAACTGGGAATAGAAATGGATGAATTGGTTCGTTCCCTGGAAGGGAAGGAATATATCGAAAATTACGTGCAAACTCTTACCCACGAAATAAAAAGCCCCCTTTCTTCCATTCTCGCCTCAGCGGAGTTACTTGAAACAAATAAGGAAAAAAGGGAAAGTCTGATTTTGAATATCCATTCGGAAGGAAAAAGGATTCAAAATCTGATCGAGAGACTTTTGGATCTATCTTCTTTGGAAGCAAACAAAGAAATCAATACCGATGAAAATATCAACTTGTATCAGTTAGTTGAAGAGTTGATTCCGAGTTTTTTACCTGAGGCGGAAAGAAAATCCGTTTCGATTCGAACTCATTTTGAAACTGAAACTATTACGATCCGGGGAAATCGTTTCCTTTTATCTCTATCCGTTCAAAACCTAATCCAGAATGCTTTGGATTTTTCCCCTCCGGGATCTCAGATTCAAATCCGTTTGAAAAAGGAAAAAGAAGGGGATTTTACTTTGGAAGTGTTGGATGAAGGAATGGGAATTCCCGATTACGCTCTTTCCAAAATCTACGACAGATTTTATTCCCTTCCGAGGCCAGACTCAGGGAAAAAAAGTTCGGGTCTCGGACTTGCTTTTGTCAAGCAGGTGGCATTACTTCATAACTCAAAACTTTCGATCGGAAATAGAGAAGGAAAGGGGGTTTCCGCCTCGATCCGGTTTTCATAAAAAAATCTATAAAAATTCCATCCTCACACAATCCTCACATTTCCCCCATAAGTAACCCATCATCATCTCCTATCCTGGTTCTATCAGGAGAAAGATTATGATTAAGATACAAAATTCGGTGAACTTACGTTTGGTGATACTTGGGCTCATGGCAATAGGTTTTTTGATTCCTCTCGGACTTGTGGGGAGTTTGATCGAAGACAGGCACAGATCTTCCGAAGAAGCCGTCACGGAGATCAGTTCCAAATGGGGAGGAAATCAGGTGATTGCGGGTCCATTCCTTGTGATTCCTTATAATGTTAGAATTCCCAAATCTTCGAGTGATGGTTCGAAAAAGACGGAGTGGGATTATGAAACCCATTACACATATTTTTTGCCCGAAGAAATTCGTATCACGGGGGACTTAAAGTCCGAGATTCGAAAAAGAAGTATTTACCAAGCCGTTCTGTACAACGGAGAAATTCAAGTGGAGGGAAAATTCAAACTCCCAGTAGAAACCGATTTCCCTTCGGAAACAAGTTATATCTATTGGAGTGATGTTAGGCTTGTCACATCCGTAACGGATGGAAAGGGTTTGGGAAAAGAAATCAGATTCGTTTGGTCGGGCAAAGAAAAAAATCTGCAACCGGGGACGGAAAGCCCTTATTTTCCA
This sequence comes from Leptospira kobayashii, assembly GCF_003114835.2. Taxonomy (NCBI): domain Bacteria; kingdom Pseudomonadati; phylum Spirochaetota; class Leptospiria; order Leptospirales; family Leptospiraceae; genus Leptospira; species Leptospira kobayashii. Next base: position 1,703,263 of record NZ_AP025028.1, read on the forward strand.
AGCGGTTTTCATACCGATTTGAATCTGACGGAAAGAGAAGGTAGTGCCAAATTTCAAATGCATATTTCCTTAAAGGGTTCCGAATCTTTTTCCATTGCTCCCATAGGAAAGGAAAATACAGTACAAATTTCTTCCGATTGGAACGATCCTTCTTTCGAAGGAAACCTTCTTCCCAAAGACAGAACCATCACCGAATCCGGGTTTAATGCTGTTTGGGAATCTTCCTACTTCGGAAGGAACTATCCGCAAATCATCCGTTCAATGGATGTAAATACGGCCGAATTGATCCTTGCCTCGGCGAATGGAGTGAAACTCATCATCCCTGCGGATCATTACCAGAAAATGGAAAGATCTGTAAAATACGCACTCCTCATACTTGTAACCAGTTTTACCTTGTTCTTTTTACTGGAAGTTTTCGGGGGGATCATTCTTCATCCCATCCAATATCTGCTGATCGGTTCCTGTATGGTGGTGTTTTATATTTTGAATCTTTCTCTTTCGGAACATTTGGGATTTGCCTTATCCTATTCCTTGGCATCTCTTGCCGTATCATCGCTGATCGGGTATTATGCGGCGTCCGTATTGAAAAATAAAAAGAAAGGAATTCTGTCCGGCTTTTTCTATCTATGCCTTTATTCTTTTCTTTATATCGTATTGTCTTCGGAAGATCAGGCGCTTCTTTTGGGTTCGATTGCGGTATTCGTTCTGTTAGCGATCGTAATGCACTTTACAAGAAAGGTGGATTGGTATTCGTTCGGAAAGGAGAGATTGACCTAATCGTTTTTCTTTTCCACAAAGCCCATTGTAATCTTCGGGACCGAGGTGTCGGCTCCCGAAGATTTTTCCGTTAAAACCTGTTTCTATTTCACACCTACATAGATATCAAACTGTGCCGATTCCGGATTCGCGGAGCGCTCATCATACACTTCAAAATCAGCCTTGTAATTTCTTTGTTTTTTCAGTTCCCCATCCGCCCAAATTTTTTGCCAAGCGTTAATTCCTATCGTGGCAAACGATCCCGTTTCCGTAGTATGTTTCGTATAACTTCCGCTAGGGATCATTGTCTTCGTCATACCGGAAGGTATTTCATTTGTTTTTTCCGTTTCCGCTCCGATTAGAATTCTATAATTTCCGGTTTCATCGGATTCGAAGTCGGTGTAGACTACGATGATATGATGGGGATCTTTTTTAGAAGGTATTTTTTCCAAAATCCCTTCTGTGAAAAATCTCTGCCAGAGTTCAGGAATTTTGCCTTTTCCGTTCATTTCGTCCGCGTTTTTAGTAATCGCTGAGATTCCTGTGATTTGTTTTTCGCCGATATTTTCTTTTGGGTGATTTGACATTTAGTTTTCCTTAGTTCTTTCGGAAAAGCATACCAGACTGCCGGACAGGATTCTTGACCTTTTGTGCTTTTTTAGCGGACAGAGATATAAATATCGGAGACTGGATTTTTCGGATCTTGAAATCTTTCATCGAATACGTCGAAATCATCACAAAACCCACGTTCGTATTTACTATTTGGCATCCAAGTCCCGTATATGTATTTCCAGCCGTGAATGAGTTTTTCAGAAGTATTTCCGGGTATGGTAAAAACCATATACTTTGCTGCGGGAGTGATATGGCGGACGTATCCTTCGGGAAGAGGGGAATCTTCCTTTACTTCACAGCCGACTAAAAAATCGAAATTTTCGTCGATGTCCCAATTGCTGTAAACTCCCTGTACTGTATTTTGTGTTAGTTTGTTCGGGATCTTTTCAAAGATATTTTCGGCGAAGGAAGAAGCCCAGATTTTCGGAATATCAATCGTGCTTTTGTTTCTTTGCATGGTTGTTTTGAATTTTTTACCTATAAATACGATTTGATTTCTAATCATAGGTTTGTGCTCTATTCCCGTTCCGTCGAAAACATTTTTATACTCATCCTGATGAATATCTATTCTTTCGAATATACGATGTTCTCTGGATTTTCTGTATTGGGAAGGAGTGATTCCGTAATTTTTTTTAAATTCCCGTAGGAAAGTTTCGGGAGACTCGTATTGGTATTTTAAGGCGATATCTATGATTTTATCTTTGGAGAGAAGAAGTTCGTTCCCCGCTTCGGAAAGGCGTCGCATTCTAGTATAAGAATGTACTGAGTACCCTGTCATATACCGGAAAATCCTTTGGAAATGCCAAAGGGAACTGAAAGCATGGTCCGATACATCCTGGACGGAGATCTTATTTGTTAAATTCCTTTCGATGAATTCGATTGCAGACTGGATCTTATCGTAGTATTGCACCAGACAAGTTTCATAAAACCGGTCTATCTCATCTAGCAAGAATCGACCGGCTGAAACATCGGTGATTCATTTTGTATCATCACAGAGTTTTTATTTTTCTAAAAAAATTTCTCTTTCTTTTTTATCGAAATGTTCGATCGAATAACGAAGCATAGTTCTTGGCATGATTTTTGAATGCCGGTTCAAAAAACGAACAAGTCTTTTTTTATCTTTTTTGCCTGCTTCGCGTAACCAGCCTCCTGTGGCCTTATGGATTAAGTCCTGTTTGTCTCCCAGTAACATTTCCGCGATTTTAAAGGTATCTTCCAGATCACCTTGTCTTATAAAATAACTGGTGCTAACAATGGAAGTCCTCCGTTCCCAGATGTTTTTGGAACGAGCCAATTTGTATAAAATAGCCCTTGATTTATCGAATAAGTATCCACCGACAACATATGGTGCGGAAACATCAACCAAATCCCAGTTATTGATTCTGTCCGTTCTTCTTATATAAAGTTCGAATAGTTCTTTTCTTCGGCTTTCCTCCGTTTTTTTGGAACGAGCCTGTTTGTCCATAATGCTCAATGCTCCGGCTCTTACTTCATGAAACTCGTTTTCCAAAAGTTTCTCTATCTCATTCGGGAGCATTTCTATCGACTCTTTGGCAAGTGCGAAAACTTGCCCCATGCGCACTCCTAAAAACACATCTCCCTCTCCATAGTCGCCTTCCCCCGATTTGAAATAACGAAGGATTTTTTCCAGTTCTTTCTGCGATTTGTGGTTTTTCAGATTTTTAACAAACTGTTCTGCAGTAATCGCTTTTATAGAGGTGGAGGTTTTCATCGCAAATCCTTTGTTTTGTTAGTTTTGTTCTGAAGCTGCTTTGAGGGCTTTGATATCTATCTTGTCCATTTGGAGCATAGCTTGCAAAACTCTTTGCGATTTTGCAGGGTCTTTGTCTTGCAACAATTCTCCTAAAATCGGAGGAATGATCTGCCAGGATAAACCGAATCGGTCTTTCAACCAACCGCATCTTTGTTTGGATCCGCCTTCCGATAACTTTTCCCAGAATTCGTCTATTTCTTCCTGGTCTTCGCAGTTTACGAAAAATGAAACTGCTTCCGTAAATTTGAACTGAGGACCTCCGTTCAATGCGAGGAACTTTTGTCCTTCCAGTTCGAATGTAGCAGACATAACGGATGCTCCGTGGCGAGAAACATTTGTTATCCTAGAATTTTTAAAAACGGAAGTGTAAAAATTGATAGCTTCCTCAACTTTACCGTCAAACCATAAAAATGGTGTAATCTTTTGCATATTCTTATCCTTGAATTTATTCTTTGTTAATTTAGTTTTTTTCGAGGTTTTCCAGCAGGATTTCCAATTTGTCAAAACTTGCGTTCATACCTTGTTCCATATTGGTTCCGAGTGCTCCGTCTCTGGCTTCTTTGGAAGAGTAGATGGTCGTGCTTTTCAAAAACGTTTTTCCCGATTGTTCTGTGAGTATCAAAGTGGTTAGAGTTTCTCCTCCCGTCCAGTCTTCGTCGAATAACTCCGTATTGACGAGCCGTTCCGGAACGGCGATCTCTCTATAAACTCCTCCCATTCCCATATCGGTTCCCCTGACATTTCGCCATACGAAACGGAACTTTCCTCCCACCTTCAGGTCCACCTCGCAAACCACGAAGCTCCAGCCCTCAGGCCCTGTCATCCAGCGCTTCAATAATTCCGGTTTCGTATAACATTCGAATACGAGCGTTCTCGGTGCGTTAAAAGCTCTGGTCATCACCATCTCCCTGTCTGACGGTGTTGTAATTTCCAACTTTCCCGAATTCATCATTTTGTTTCTCCTAGCGGTCTTTTTATCATCTTAAGTCTTTAAATTTCTTTGCCCGGACTTTTGGATTTCAGCTCTTCCAGAAGCAGATCCAGTTGCTGGAAGTTATCTTCCCAGATTTTGCGATAGTTTTCCAGCCAGTCGCTTGCTTCCGCCAAAGGTTTGGCTACGATGTGACGGGGTCTTCTTTGAGCGCTTCGTCCTCGGGATACTAAACCGGCTTTCTCTAGAACTCTCAGATGTTTGGAAATCGCGGGCTGGCTCATGGAAAAAGGTTTGGCCAAATCCATTACGGATGCCTCTCCCTTTGCCAAACGAACTAGAATCGCTCGTCTGGTAGGGTCGGAAAGTGCCGCAAATGTCGCATCCAAGCGATCAGAAGGTGTAATTGTATGATTCATTAGTTATATAACCAAATGGTTATATTTTGGTTTTAGTCCAGCACTTTTTTGATTCGAGCATTGTTGAGATTTGGATTTTTGTGAGCTGAGAGGACTAGTTCGATGATGAGCGTCAGTTGATCGCGGTCGTTGCGAGGAAGAGGGGTATGTACAATATATTATGCATTATGTTTGATAGAGTAGTTTTTACGAGGCTCAGCTGAACTTCAGTAGGTAGATCTTTAGAAAACTCACCTTTCCAAACTTTTTCAGTCCTTTTATCGGCAAAGCCTAGAATCACATATAAATGATAACGTGTTGCGATACTGTTGTCAATAGTTATTATTTGTTTTAAGTCAAATTTTTGGTGATTGCGTATAACTACGCCTTACTGCTGCTCTCCCGGATTCGCATCCTCTCACCCTTGCTTGGATTCCGATACATTTTTTCGTGTCACTGCAAGGAAAGTATGATATTTGGTTGTTCATACAAGTTCATGAATTAAAAAGAATAACGTTTATTAGTTGTTTTTATTTTATTTTGCAATAAATTTCCACTTGACCGACTTTTTCTTCGGAAGATATTGAATCCGGTCGGATCTCTCAGGAGGTGAAATTATGTTTAAAAGCGTCAAATTTACAAAGGGTTGTCTTTTTCTTGTTTTTTTTCTTTCCTGCAACCAGCTAACAAATCAACTGAGTGACCTGAAGGGAACATCTAACGGTTTGTTGACGAATCTTATGATGATGGGCTCCAGCGGGTTGGGCGGGGAAATCATCGTTAAGGATGCCACTACGACTTATTTGAAAGGAGCGTTGCTTAACTTCCCGATAGTTCGGACTACGGAGACATCTGCTACTGCTACATTTTCCCTAAAGAACATAGGAACTGGTGATTTAACTCTAACTTCTACTCCTAACCTTGTTTTGAGTGGGATCAATTCAAATGAATTTTCCATTGCACAACCGGCTTTGAGTGTAATTACTCCCGATAGTTTTGAAACATTTACGATTACTTTTACTCCTACTAGCTTCGGATACAAAGAAGTCGAAATCAGAATTCCGAATGATTCCAATACTTCGGATTTCGCCGTATATATCAGGGCCCACCATTCGGCTCCGGGAGTTCCTACTCTCACTTTAAAAGAAGGCGGGAACCAATTTTCAATTCAGAATCTTTATAACAATTACACCTTTGCACAAACCAATTTAAATACAACGAAAACGACAACGTTTACGATTTCCAATACGGGAGCTTCCGATTCGGTATTAAGTATCTCCTCGCTTACGTTAACTGGTGCGGATCAATCCGAATTCAGTATGACTCTTCCTTCCCGACTGACATTAAATTCGGGAGAAAGCACCACATTCACCGCCACATTCCGACCAACTCTTTCTCCCGGTAGTTCTAAGCATGCGGAACTCACTATTTCTTCCAATGATAGCTATTTACCCGATTTAATTTTAAAACTACATGGGTTTTGCCCCATAGGATCTTTCCATGTTACAGGAAGTATGAACGTACCTAGAGATATTCATACTGCAACTTTACTGAACAATGGAAAGGTTTTGATTGCAGGAGGTTATAGCAGCAACGTTGGCTATCTGTCCAGTGCGGAATTATATGATCCGAATACAGGCACATTTTCAACTACGGGCAGTTTGACCGAAGTGAGAACATATCACACTGCCACATTACTCGGGAATGGAAAAGTTCTCATTGTCGGTGGTAACCAGCATAGCGGTACTTATGTAGCTGCGGAATTATATGATCCGAATACGGAAACATTTACTACTACCGGCAGCTTAAATGTAGGAAGAAGATTCGGCCATACCGCTACCTTACTGAATGATGGAAAGGTTTTGGTCGCCGGTGGAATCAGTAACCCTGGAGGTGCCACTGTTGTCACCAGCGCTGAGTTGTACGATCCAAATACGGGAGTGTTCACGTTGACTGGCAATATGATTTCCAGGAAACACGACCATACTGCTACGTTACTCAATAACGGAAAGGTTTTGATCGCTGTAGGCAGTGGTGGTCCTGGAAGTAATTCCTGGGCGAAGGATACTGAGCTATATGATCCCGTTACGGGAACATTCGCTTCTTCCGGAAGAAGTATTTATGCTTCAGGAAGTGATTATAGCGCATTATTATTGAATGATGGAAAAGTGTTGATCGGTGGAACAATTAGTCCCTTTGATAACAATCCATTGTCTAAAGTCGAATTGTATGATCCCAATTCGGAAACCTTTTCCCTCTCAGGCAGTATTAATCGGCCGACTGTTCAAAGATACAAAATGGTTCTTTTGAATAATGGAAAGGTTTTTGTTGCGGGAGGTAATAGTTCCGATATTTTCCTATCTAACGCAGAATTGTATGATCCGAATACGGGACTTTTTACCTTTGCAGGGAAACTGAGCTCCGGGAGAGATTATCATACAATGACTCGATTGGGTGACGGAAGAGTTCTGATCGTTGGCGGAAGAAAAGATAATATTACTTTATCCAGCGCGGAGATTTATTCTCCTTAAATCTTTATTTTTCTAATGTTTTTTCCATTTTGATATAGTTCCAATATCTGAGTATGTCTTTCTTTCTTGACATTTTCAAAAAATGTGAGTCTAATTAATTAAGATGTTCCTCTCGTGGAAAAAGGCTACAGTCGTAACGACAACACTTGGATTCCTAGTGTTGGTAACCTGTGCCTCTTTTTCCAATGTTACAGGGATCTGTCCGATGGGGATGGCTTCCGTGGAAAAGCAGACGATAGACTCGGATCTTTCTCCCTGCCACCCATCTTCCGAAAATGACAAAAATCAAGCCGGTTCCGAAAACAATTGCTGTGAGGAAAATGATGTCTCCGTTGTATCGGTTGATACTTTTTTCAAAGACAGTGTAGTCGTCAAACCTCAGTTAGAGCCGATCCCTTTATTCTCATTCGATTTTCATTCTAATGATTTTTTGGTTTTTTCCCGGCTTTCCATTGCCGATTTAAAAGCGAAACCGCCTTTTTTCCATTCTCACCACCTCAGTATACTCCAAGTTTTCCTGATTTAAAAAACGACTCGTTCTTTCCCTATTTTTAAGGAGAATTTTATGAGACGTTTACACGCATTTTATACTTTTATATGTATATCCATATCCTTACCTTTGTTTGGTGAGAGTAGTGGATTGAGTGAAATTCTGGAGATACTGGCAAAGGATCATCCGGAATCCAAATCGCTGGCCGGGCTTACACATGCACATAAATCGCATTCCGAAGCATCAGGCATTCTTCCCGATCCGAAAATCGGTTTCGCTTATCGTAACTATCCGACTCGGAACGGATATTCATTGAATGATAGATCCTTGGATACTCCCACTATGACGGGAGTCGAACTTTCCGTATCACAGGAATTTCCGTATCCGGGAAAGTTGGGAACGGAAAAACAGATTTCTAAAATCATGGAAGGGGAAGCGGGGTTATCCTATCAGGCAGGCGTAAATCGGATGTTAGGAGATCTTTTGATCAAACTGAACCGATTCAAACGTTTGGAACGGAAAAAACAATTCAATGCGGAAGTCGTTAAACTGCTGAATGCACAAGGAGCGGTTGCCGAAGGATATTATTCGTCCGGTAACATTCCTTTGACGGGAGTCATCAAGGTATCGATTTCCAAAACAGAAGCATTGGAAAGGGAAACCGAATATTCCACTGCTGATAAGGATTTGATCGCTCAATTGGAATACTTTCAAATACCCGATAAAGTCTCCGTAGCGGATCTTAACGGGATTGATTTGGATTCGTTTTTAGAGAAAAGCCAAAAGAAAATCGAAGGATTGGTTTCGATTCGCAATTCGTCCGTTGAAAATGCACCGGAATACCGAATCGCAGTCGCCGAAGAAAAAAGACTGAACGAACAGTCGAAGCTAACCAAATACACGATAGCTCCTCAAACGGAAGTTTTCTTTTCCTATATGAAACGACGGTCCCAAACCTTCGCATTGGATAAAGGACCTTTGGATTTTGCCCCAATGGATGTAACCGAATATAGAGGAGATCTATTCAGTTTCGGGTTGAATATGAGGGTTCCCGTTTGGTCCGCGTTAAAGTGGGATTCTATTACGGGAGAAACGGAACATCTGGCAGTAGCCGGCAGAAACTCAGTAGATAAGATTCGTGCCGAAATCACTTCCGAATTGAATCGAAGCATTGAGTCCTTACAAGGGTTATCCGGTCAAATCCAGATTATAGAGAAAAAATTACTGCCCGAAATGGAAAAAGCAGTTCGTGCCAGTTCGACTTTATATGCACCCGGAAAAACAAACTATCAGGATACACTGATCGCACAAACGGAAGTTTTGAATACAAAGATCCGTTTGGAAGAGATCAAAGAAAAAAAAGGAGAGATGATTTTGAACACTCTCAAGCTCTTAAGCCTGATCTATGAAGAGCCATCTTTACCAGTTCACACAAAACATTAACAGATATATAGGAGATCATTATGAAAGTTTTAATAACAGGTTTATTTCTATCGATTGCAGTGTCCGGTTCTTTGTTCGCTCATGCGGGAAAGGAAACTTTTGTTCTAGAAGAAGTCGCAAGGATTCATACGGAATTGTTCGAAGGAAAGACCGGAACAATAGATACTAAGAAATTAGTGGGGCTATTAAAAGAGGAAGCAGACCGGAAAAAAGATACATCCGCTTTCAAACAGGCACTTCCTTTTGCGGAAAAACTGGGTAAGGTGACGGATGAAGAACAAAAAAGGGAATTATTTTACCGTCTTTCTTCCGAACTCGAACCGATCGTAGGACATCACGATCAGTCGGGAGTTTCCATTTTTTACTGTCCAATGGTTAAAAAGAAATGGATTGCCAAAGGAAAGGAAATTCACAATCCCTATCTCTCCAACATGAAGAACTGCGGGCAAATCCTCCATGATTGAACATATGTTTAACGGTGTAATCGGCATTTGGCAAAGAATTACAAGTCAAAGAAAAGGAAAAACCCTTTTTCTTATGATGACTGCTTTCTTAGTTCTATTCACTTTTTCCTGCGCGAAGAAAAAGGAAATCTACTATTGTCCGATGCATACTTTCTATACATCAGATCGTCCGGGAACTTGTCCTATTTGCAATATGGATCTTGTAAAAAAAGAGGATCATTCCGAACATTCCGATCATTCTCCGGAAATAACAATGAAGGAAGATGATCATGAGATGGATACCGGTAAGATCGGAAAATCTAATGCCGACGATTCGTCCGAAATTTATCTTTCTTCGGAAAAACAACAATCCATCGGTATTCGAACTGAACTTGTTAGTCGAAGAAATCTTATCAAAAAGATCAGCTTGTATTCGAGTGTTGCCTATGATCCCGAGCTTTATAATGCTCTATTGGAATACAAACAAGCGGTTCAGTCTTCCGGACTTCTTCCCGAATCGAGTTCTTCTCTTGGAATTGCGAACCTTCAATTGCGGCTGAAACAATTGGGATTGTCAACCGGGCAGATCCAAGTTTGGACTTCCGGTAGGAGAGATCCCTCCGAACTAATCATAGGCGGTAAATCCGGTCGGGCACATATCTATTCTCAAGTATATGAGACCGAGCTTTCAATGGCAAAGCCGGGACTCAATATCCGCTTCAAAACCGATGTTTTTCCCGATAAGGAATTTCAAGGAAAAATAAAAAGTATCGATAACATCGTGGATAAGAATAGCAGAACTTTGAGATTGCGAAGCGAGGTGATCGATCCGGGGCACATCTTGAAACCTCAAATGTTCGGAGAGGCGATGATCGAGATTTCTTTTCCGAAGTTATTGACCATTCCTACTTCCGCCGTTCTGGATACTGGCGTCCGCAAAATTGTTTATGTCCAGACAAATGCGAATTCGTTTCGAGCTGTTACCGTAAAAATAGGCAGGAATGTGGATACTTGGAGTGAGGTCCTTTCCGGATTGGAAGAAGGGCAACAGGTCGTGTCCGAATCTACATTCCTGATCGATTCGGAAGCAAAAATCCGTTTCGGAAGCAATTCTCACAATCATTGAAAGGTGAAATAAAGATGATACGTTCTATTATAAAATTTTCCGCATATAATAAATATTTAATACTTCTTCTAACTCTGGTGATGCTGATAGCTTCCTACGTTGCGATGAAGACAATTTCATTGGATGCGATACCCGATCTTTCCGACACACAAGTGATCATATATTCCCGTTGGGATCGAAGCCCGGATATCATCGAAGATCAGGTTACTTATCCGATCGTAACATCATTATTAGGTGCACCTAAAATCAAAGTGGTAAGGGGATTTTCCGATTTCGGATTTTCTTATGTGTATGTAATCTTCCAGGATGGAACGGATATCTATTGGGCAAGATCCAGAGTGATCGAGTATTTATCCAGAATTCAGCCGCTTTTGCCTGCCGGTGTCAAAACCGAGTTAGGACCGGATGCAAGTGCGGTAGGTTGGGTCTTCCAGTATGCGTTAGTTGATAAAACGGGGAATAACTCTCTTGCGGATTTAAGAACCTATCAGGACTTTCATTTGAGATATCTTCTTAATTCGGTTCCCGGAGTTTCCGAAGTTGCAGGAATCGGCGGTTTTAAAAAGCAATATCAGATTACAGTGAATCCAAGTGCATTACGTTCTTATAATATAGGATTTGAAACGATTGTTCAGAAAATCAGAGAAAGCAATCAAGAGACGGGAGGACGATTGGTAGAACTCTCGGGAGCCGAGTATATGGTTCGGGGGAGAGGCTATTTAACTTCTCTTTCGGATATTGAAAATATTCCTCTCGCAACGGATATGAACGGAATTCCCGTTTTGTTAAGGAACGTCGCTTCCGTTGGTTTCGGTCCTGATATCAGAAGAGGAGTCGCGGATCTGGACGGAGAAGGGGATGTCGTTGGTGGAACTATTGTCATGCGGCATGGAGAAAACGCACTGACCGTAATTGACAGAGTCAAAAACAAACTTGAAGAAATCAAAAATAGCCTTCCGAAAGGAGCCGAATTGATTACCACTTATGACAGATCGGAACTCATAGATCATGCCATATCGAATTTACAGTTCAAACTCATGGAAGAAATGTTGATTGTTTCGTTTGTAATTCTGATTTTCCTTTGGCATTTCCCATCGGCAATCATACCGATTTTAACGATTCCCATTTCAGTCATCATTTCATTTATTCCCATGAATCTTTTGGACATTAATGCAAACATAATGTCTTTATCCGGAATGGCGATATCCATCGGAGTTTTGGTGGATGGTGCCATCGTAGAGGTGGAGAATGCCTATAAAAAATTAGAGGAGTGGGAATCGGGTGGCCGGGTAGGTGACTATCATACGGTTCGTTTGGAGGCGTTACTGGAAGTAGGTCCTTCGGTATTTTTCTCACTGCTTGTCATTGCAGTCGCATTCCTTCCTATCTTTACACTTGTCGATCAGGAAGGACGATTGTTTCGACCATTAGCATATTCTAAAAATATTGCAATGGCGGTCGCTGCAGTTCTTGCTATAACTCTTGATCCGGCTTTTCGAATGCTTTTTACAAGAATGGAGCCTTTCCGATTTAAGAGCGCTCTCCTTTCCAAAGTAGCCACAACTCTTTTAGTGGGAAAATATTATCCGGAGAAAAAACATCCGGTCAGCAAAGTCCTTTTCAAATATTATGAGCCTGTATGCCGGCTGGTTTTGCATAAGCCGAAGACGATCATTGTTTCTTCATTTGCACTGGTGATTTTGACTATACCGGTTTATTTTCATCTTGGATCGGAGTTTATGCCCGAGCTTTACGAAGAATCTTTTCTTTATATGCCTACGACATTGCCTGGGATTTCCGTTTCCGAGGCGGAGAAATTGATGACCGCAATGGATAAGAGACTGAAATCTTTTCCCGAAGTGAAGAGGGTGTTTGGAAAAGCGGGGCGTTCCGATACCGCAACCGATTCCGCACCTTTCTCAATGATGGAGACTGTGATTCTTTTGAAACCCAAGGAGGAGTGGAGCAAGGCGGAAAGATTTTATTCGAATTGGCCTCGTGCACTGCAACTTCCTTTTTTACCTTTCGTTTCTGATCACCTAACAAAAGATGAACTAATTGCAAAGATGAATCAGTCGATGCAATTTCCCGGTGCTACCAATGCCTGGACCATGCCGATTAAAACAAGAATTGATATGTTGAGTACGGGAATGAGGACTCCCATCGGAATCAAAGTGTTAGGAACTTCTTTGGAGGAAATCGAACGCATCGGTATTGAAATCGAAACTTTATTAAAAACGGATAAAGATGTCAGAAGTATTTTTGCCGAAAGAACAGCGGGAGGATACTTTTTAGATATAGAAATGAAGCGGGAGAAGTTAGCTAGGTATAATATTTCCATCGAAGCTGCCGAGCAGATCGTAGTTGCTGCCATCGGAGGAGAACCTGTAACTCAAACATTCGAAGGAAGGGAACGTTTTTCGGTAAACATACGTTATCCGAGAGAATTGAGAGACTCAATTGAGAAAATCAGGTCCATATTGGTTCCTACAGGAGAATTCGGTCATATACCCATTTCCGAGATTGCAGAGATAAGGACAAAAACAGGCCCTTCCATGATTCGGGATGAAAGCGGATTTTTGGCGGGATATGTTTATGTTGATCCTTCCACTTCGGATATAGGGGGATTTGTCGATCGGGCAAAACAAATTGTCGCGGCGTCCATCAAATTACCGACCGGCTATTCGATCGTTTGGAGCGGACAGTACGAAAATATGCTTCGTGTCAGGGAAAGAATGAAATACATTCTACCTCTAACCGTTTTTATCATTTTTCTTCTACTTTACTTCAATACCAAATCTTATGCAAAAACTTTGATCGTTTTACTCGCTGTTCCATTTTCACTGATCGGTGCAATCGGTATGCTCTATCTATTGGATTATCAAATTTCCATTGCAGTTTGGGTCGGTATGATTGCGCTTATGGGTTTGGATGCGGAAACAGGAGTATTTATGTTACTCTATTTGGATCTTTCTTATGAAGATGCGAGAAAGAAAGGGCGACTTCGCAATCAGGAAGAGTTGATCGAAGCGATTGTTCACGGAGCAGTTCATAGAGTAAGACCTAAGATAATGACTGTTATGGCGGCAATGATGGGGCTATTGCCCATTATGTGGTCGCAAGGCACAGGAGCCGATGTAATGAAGAGAATCGCAGCTCCGATGGTTGGGGGACTTGTAACTAGTTTTATTCTGGAGCTGCTAGTCTATCCTCCCATCTATCTTCTTTGGAAAAAAACTAAAACGGATTTTATAGATTATCCTTTGGAGAAGATAACTTCGAGCGATAATTCTTAACCTTTTAGTTCAGAGCCGGATAGTGCCTGATAAAACTTTTTTCGCTCGGTTTCCGCATCATTCAGGAAATCCCGGGCGAATTTGTTTATATCATTCATGATCGTATCGTACGTTTTGTTTTCCAGATCATTTATCGTCTTCTTTTCTTCTGCGAATTTTTCTTTGATCAAAGCCTGGATTATTTTTTTATTCCAAAAATAAATCCTTTCTTGTTTTTCTTTTCCGTCGGGTTCACCGCTATAAATATAAATAAAAAGGAGCTCCTTGTTTTTGAAATAATATTCATACTCTGCCCAATAACCTTCTTCACCGCGCGAAAATTTCAGAAGTATCAGGTCATGGGAAGAGTTGAGGTATCCCGTATAATTGACATGATCCATATAGGAACCTTCGTAAGGTTTTGGCGGTTGCCAGGTAACTTTTCTTTCCCGGTATGATCCAAGTTCCGAATTTATTTTTTGATATTCTTTTCTTATATTACCAATCTGATCCTGCTTGTTCGTTTGCGCATAGAGAGAATGGCTCAAAACATAAATCGAAAATATGATTGATAAAAAGAAAGATCCGGCTACCGGTTTCAAACCAATGGTTGACTTCATAAATTAAACGTTACTGATTGATTTGCAAAACTATTTCAGCTCCGCAAATTTTTTTTCAGCAAGTTGCATAACAAGTGCAAACTGTTCTTGGGTTAGTTTGTTTTGTTTACCCAGTTTACTGGAACTCAATTCGCTATGGTCATGTACATAAGGTATGTTTAACGCTTTCAGATCTTCAGGAAAGATGTAGATGATCTTATCATTTTTGACGAACGCTAGGTAATCCCTGTCATTGACCCGTCCCGAATTGTTTTTGAGACTTTTTAAATCAACTTCTCCTTCGCAATGGCAGGTCAAGGACATGTCGCCCACTACGAAAGTGAAAAATGTTGTACCACGAACTCCTGCCACCGAAGTAGGGGTCTTCAGATTTAATGTCGCATCTTTTTGTAATTTAGCGGACCTCAGCCAGGATCTCCCGCTATTCAATATCAATTCTTTATTCTTACCTGTGTCTACAAATTGGAATTCTGAATTTGATTGGATTTCTATGATCGTTTCTTCTTCTCCGAATTCGACGATCGCCGCTGATTTTTCGCCGGATCGGAGAGTGTCTCCTTTTTGGATCGGATCGCCGGTTTTTGCAGAAATTTTGTTTCCGGATCTTTCTATTGTTATGTTACCTAAAGTGAAGGTAAGAATTCCTTCTGTCGTGTTCTTCGGCTTAGCGCAGTTGCTTATCATTGCAAATGCAAGAATGAATGTGAAAGTACAGCGGATCGTTGTCTTTTTGTTCATAAGTTCCCTTCGAAATTAATTGCGGTTTATGAACAATAATCATGACCTAAATCCATTTCTTGAATAGAAAAAAAATTAGGTGGATTTGAATTTTTGAGGACTTGGGAGCCTATCCCCATCCCACACTTCCCCCCCCCCAAAAAAAAAATTCCCTCTCAGGAGCAGACTCCTTAACAAGGCAAGGTGTCAATGCCGATGAATGAACCTTCGAACAGCGGATGAGTGCGGAGATTCCTCCTCGGGACCATTTATCTGCCAGTTAACCGCTGTTTTCCTGTTTGTTTTGAAAAAGGCATATAACAAGTGGGATAAAGATGGATGGCTAAATGGATATTAAAGTATAAAAAACCATAAATTTTCACAACTAAGCAAAGGTTATTCGGTTATCGTTGGGGATAATCCTAATTTTATAAAAGCAATAGTTTGTTGTTTATGTCATTTTTGTTAGTCTCACTTTTTTTCTTTACAAAATAAATTACCTACATGCAACTAGGCTGGCCCCCGATCCGTTATAGGTCGGATTATAATATGAAAATGGAATTATATATTGATAATATATAAATTTAACACGAGGTAATGTACGATGCCGGCAACATTAAAAACAAGCAACACAGCGAATTACAAATGGATATACGATGACAGGGGATCGGGAGCAGATCACTGTGGGGTATTCTGGAGACCGGTGCCGACAGATAGCAGTTGGCACATATTAGGGGATTATGTACAAAGAGTAAGCCACTATCCCAGTCATGGCAAACCGGAACCGAGAACTTCCATAGAAATCGTTAAAGTCGAAGGAGAAGATGATCCGGATTTTCCTTTGTTAAAGGAACCGGTAGAGTATATACAAGTATGGAATGATAAAGATAGTGGAGGAGATTATAACGGCGCTATTTGGTGGCCGAAACCTCCGGATGGTTATCGCTCGTTAGGTCATGTCGTTACCAAAGGTTATGATGCTCCGAAGACTGATATTATACGTTGCGTTCGGCGAGACTATTGCCGGCTTGGTGAGTTGAATGAGCTCACACAAATTTGGAGTGATCGCGGCTCAGGTGCTAAAAAAAGCGTAGATACTTACAGAGTGAAGGAAATGAATACTTTTTACGCACAGTCAAATTTCGATAAGCCGAACGGAGTCTTTTATGTTTTGAAAGAGGCTTTGTTGGTGCTTTGAGAGAAAGAATGTTTGAGGATGTGGTAGCGAAGTAGAGAAAGGAATCGAACGTTTCGCATTCCCCGTTCTTTTTCGCGCAACATCGTGTTGCGACGAAAAAACTTCGGCCATCCTTGGCCTCCGTTACCGCGAGAAACGTTTCACTTGGTTTTGATCTAATATTGGTTTGATGGAGGTATTTACAGGGTTGATGCACTTACTTGCACATCAACCGTATATTATTTATCTTTTTGTTCCGCCGGAATCGTATTTTGCAAGGAATATATCCTGATTACCTGTCAAGGTTTGGCCTCCTAAATTTCCATTTGTGTAACCAGTAATGTAAACATTGCCGGAACTATCGGAAGTGATCCCTTGCCCATAAGTAGTTTTACCACTTGCCCCTAATAATACTGCAGTTCCACATGTGGTAGTCGTAGAGGTATCCGTCGGAGTAGAGGTATTTGTTGAGGAAGAAGTGCCACTTCCCTGTAAAAAAGGAATAAGAGCACCTATTGCTTTATCATCGGAAGGTGAATTGCAACCGGAGAATAGAGCTAAACAAAGCCCTAAGGTCAAAAAGGCGAATAGACTTTTTTTTATGAGAAATCTTTATGTTAATGGTTTATCGCGTTGCAATACTTTTGTTTGAATGTAATCTAAGCTGCTCCATTTACTATGAGTTAGATTATAGTAGAATTGAATGGTTGCATCGTTCCAGTTCATGAACTGGAACATAAAAAATTAAAAAAAGGTTTATTTGCGGATTTCTACGAATGAATAGCGCTCCAGTATTTACTTCTAACCTTTGGGCGGTATGTTTGAATATCCTAATAGAGCTCCCCAGAACCGAAATAACCAATGACAACTGAAATTAAAATGAATTATTTTTTTACGGCCGCCTATCTTGATGTCAGGTGAATACTATGTTTGCACATTCCGTACATTCATTACAATTCCATTTTTCCGCCACTAAACAAATGAAATGCCTTCATAATTATGCTCTTAAACATCAGTTCACGTTTAGTAGTAATTTGATTTTCGGGCTTGTTTCTTTCTTCTGCACTTTCGCCTTTAGATTTTGCAATGGCTGCTCTTGAAGTTTGGAAATTGGCTTTCTTTTCTTCGGTAATTCCGGTAACAAACAAATTACACAGAGCTTCCGCATCCATCAGAGCCATGCTTATACCTTGTCCACCAGGTCCATAAGGATGCGCTGCATCACCAATTAAAAACAGTTTGTCGCTATACCATTTATCTGGAACAGTACCATTATATACTGGTTGGTGATACAATATTGTTTTTGGATTGATTTTACATGTTTGAAAAACTTGTTGCAAATATGGTGTCCAAGTCTTCGCTCTTTCTGCTATTCGTTCGTAAACTTCTTTATCGGTTATGGCTTTTGCTTCCGCTTCGGTCATATGTATATGTGTCCATAAGAAATTATTTTTATGGGTGTCCTTCGAACTTATTTTCCCAATAGAACCAAGACCGATATTGCCATTGATGCTATTAAATAAAGACATTTCTACTTTTTCATCACTTGGAAAAATGAAACCAAGCCCCAAATAACCTGCATATCGTTTATTAGAATTACTAGCTGGATTTAGCAGACTTCTTACTTTAGAACCAACACCATCGGCACCAACTAAATATTTGCCTTGAATGTGTTGTTCATCAGTAGAAACAGCAACTACACTATCAGCGTTTTCAATCACACTGTCCAATGTAAAATTATAGATGACCTTGATGCTTAAATCATTTATACGTTCACGAAGTTTTTCAAATACAGCCAACCGGGTTACTATAATCGCAGGGCTCGCACCTTTTTCAATTTTCATGTCAAACTTTACTTGACTATTACCAAAGTGCATTATTAGTTTTTCTGTTTTTTCGCCTATGTTGCGAATGCCTATATTTTCAAGTACCCTCACTCCTTTAGCCGAAATACGAACCCCTGTTGTGGCGCTTCCAAAACTGGTTTTTGCTTCCAATACCACACACGGTATTTTTTTCTCTGCAAGTTGAATTGCCAAACTCAAGCCCGCAATACCTGCACCAATTATTATTACTTGGTCTTTGTTATTTTCCATCGTCTTTAATTATGCAACAAACGTGGAATCAATAATAGTATAAATCGGTCATTGAAACAGAATTTATTTTCTTCTTTTCCCCCGATCAAAATGGAACAAACAATGTGATGGGTGTTTTGAAAAACTGTGAGCAGAAAAATGTTAGTACTATAAAACCTACCTCTGCTGAATCCGCAAAATGAGAACTCTATATTGATGTGACAAAAGAATACGTCACCATGAAAAGCATACAAATGCTTTCTAATGGGAATTCTCTTTTGTTTAATTAGTTCATCGCAATCTGCCTGCTCAAATTATATTGCCCCAACTTAGAGAATAGTATAGATCGGTCGTTTCAAATCTTAAAATGTTTCATCAGTATGATATTTATAAACTGGTCGTTTTTGCTTAATTCCTTTGGCGTAACGCCTGCATACTTTTTTACGTCTTTGATGAAATGATTTTGGTCTGTGAAATTTTGCTCTGGATAAAGTTTGCCTTCACTTATGTGTTTAAACGAAGCACGAAAGCGAACAATGTTACAATACGCTTTTAAAGAAAGTCCGAATCGCTGGTTAAAATAACGGTTGATTTGGCGGCTACTCCAAAACACTTTTTCAGAAAGTTTTTGAACAGTCAAAGCTCCGTTTGACGAATAAATAAGTTCGAATAATTTTCGTTTTTGTTCATCAATTTCCTTAGGCAGAATTGATTTGATTTTTTGTGTTGCTATTTCACAAAACAAATCAAAGTCATTCAAGACTTCCACACTAAAATCCCAAAAATCAATCGGTAAAATCTCTCCTTTATCCAACAAGATGGCGATATTGTTTTGAAAAAGATATTCTATAGCAAGCGGTTTGAAACTTATAGCAAATATTTCCATCTTTGGTGTAACAGTCGCTTGTCTGTGTTGCGTTTCAATTCCTAAAAGTACAACCTGAAAAGGTTCTTTTGCCGATTGAGTGAAAATCAAGTCAATTCGTCCGTCTGGCAAAACGATAATCTGTTTGCCGCTGTCTGATAAGTTTTGCAAAAGCCAAAAACTTTCTACAAAGTCAGCAAGCGATTTGTCGGGTTTGATGTGTTTATATTTTAAGTCGTCGTCCATTTTGCAAGGTTGTCAATGTGAATTTAGAAATAAGTTATCTTGTTTAACTTGTGTGGTTGCTGGACTTACCCCAAAAAATCAGACAGCGAGTTCTAGTTCATATAAAATGAATTCTCTCGGCGACATCATTTTTAATCCCTTATGAGGAGCTAATTTGTTGTAGTCGTCAATCCAAATTATGAATTTTCAACATAACTTCCTCCACATAATTTAAAGGAAACCGAATTGCCTGGTTCCATCGTCTCTCTTACGATCTATTCCTTTTCATGGGAAGACCATCTTCTTCAGAGGTGATTACGTGTATCGGTTCGTTGCTACTAGTATTATTCATAGTATTACTCCTACTACTTAGGAGCTAGCTAGTTGTATGGTTTTGAATGGGGTAAGTCCACCTCCAATGGTGCAGAAGCAAGGAACAATACATTAAAGCAATCATTCCGAAGTTACCATTATATAAGTCCCAAATGGTCACAATTATACTTAGATGAAATAGGGAATTTGAGATACAGTGAAGACTTGAAGAAGCTTCTTTTGAACGATACGGATGTGGGACCTGGTGATAGAAACTTCAGACACCATTTTACCTGGTAAGATAAAGGGTATCATTAACCAGGTATTAGTTGCAAAAAACGGGCCAAAGCAAATATCATTACAAGAAGAGAAGGTCTCCACACGCAATTTCCTGTTTATAGGTTTATATTTTTATCTGAACTTTCGGCTATCGTTTTCTTGTATGTGTCAAAATCGGATTTGGAATGGTAGTTGCCAGCTCGTATAACGCCCGATATGGTCCCTAGGTTTTCTACTTTGGATGTTGGATCAGCAGCTAATAGGACTATGTCAGCATTCATTCCTTTGGCAATCAATCCCATTGTGGATGTTTTCTTTAGAAATCGCGCTGGTTGTATGGTAGTCATTTGCAGAATTTGCAGAGGTGAAATGCCAGCAGCGGCAAGTTCTTTGAATTCCTGTTGTAAAGAAAGACCAGGTGCTTGGCCACTACCGTCGGTGCCTGTCATCATTGGAACTTTAGCATCCGAAAATAATTTTGTAAGGACTTTCTGACTTTCATAGGTTTCCTTATATATTAGCTTACGTTCTGTGGAGATCCGATTAAAGTCATTCAATACACTAAGCCATTCTTTGTAAGCGTGTGGAGCTATAAACTGGATTGATTTGTCTTTTTGGTATTCGGGATCATTTTGGAAATATTGTGTACGCAACCTAACTAAAGTAGGCACCATCCAGTTGTCGTTTTGTACAAATTGTTCCGCAAGGGCATTACATTTATTTCTGTCGAAGCTGGTAAGTGCTTTTTGGAGTCTTGAAACTCGGGCAGGACTGTCTTCTAAAACAGGGTTAATCAAGAATCGTTTCATCTTTCCCGCGATCAAGCTTTGAATTATCGGAGTGGCAAAATTTGGGAGTTTGAAATTCGGAAGGATTCGGGTTGGTTTATCGATTGACTCGCTTAGTAAGATTGCTTTTTGAGAAGAACAGGCAATCCAAATTACATCTCCTGGGCCAAGGTGCTCAATGGTTCGGAAATTTGCAAATTCTGCACGTGTTGGATCAACGCCCTCTGGAACATGCCCAACAATGGGGATGCCTAGTTTTTGGCTTTCTACGATTGCTTCGTAGAATAATGAAGGACTCATCCAGCCTACTTTAATAAAGTCGGCACCATCCTTCTTTTGCCTTTGCATCAATTCAGAGAGCTCATCTTTCGTGCTAGCACTTATGGGTATGATCGGCTCGGCCGGCATCGCGAGCAACGCGGGAGCCTTTTCTGTCAGCGGAAGTTCTCCGGCAGCCCTTTGAGAAAGCAGTTCTGTTGATCCAGCCATTTGCCGGAAACCAGTGACTCCCTCTGCGAGCATTAACAAAAGTACGGCGGGGGAATTTTCTGCCTGAAGTGCGTGCGAGTGCATATTGTTAAATCCAGGAACTGCAAATAGGCCTTGTGCGTTAATACGTTTGTATGTTTTATTGGGCTTCTGGATCAGTGTAGAGCCGACACTTTCGATGCGCCCGTCACTGATCACAATTGACTGACTGATTTTTTTTGAACCTGTTCGCGGATCTACGATAGTTACATTTTCAATGACGAGGGAGGCTTTTTGTAGCTTCGCCGTAGAGATACCACCAGATAACAAGTTTGTAAACACAGAGCATCCGTGTGTTAGTGATGTGACCAGGAGCATAAGCATAAGAACAAGTCGATACATTATATATCCTAACATAGATTCAATGCAGTTGGATTTTTTCATCTTTTCGCCCATTATAAGAAACCGTTTGCCTTAAGGGCGAGCCTAATTTCGCAAAGTACCTGAGATAGAAACGGATTTGAGCGGACTCGGATGAATTGAGAGCATTTATTATCTTACATAATCTGCCGTGAATCCACCAACCACCGCCTAGGTGCGGTGTGCGGAGGCTCTGAGGACAGGTCGCAATTGTACTTAGATGAAATTAGTTTCTTAGGGAACCTGAGATACAGTGAAGGCTTGAAGAAGCTTCTTTTGGACGATACGGATGTGGGACTTGGTGATAGGGACTAAGACTTGCCTCAAGGCAGGGAATCGCCCTCTCTGCTGGCTCCGCATCCTGCTTCGCCTGCGTTCCGAGGCACGGTTTCGCTCGGCGTCGGACTTCCTGTCCTCCTTACGAAAAACACTCGCTCCTATTGTCGCTCGGTTTTTCGCTCACGAAACTGTTCGATTCCAACTAATTCTTGTTTGATTGCGATTTGCCGGAGTTTTGAAGACTTGCCCCAGGAGGGAATCGCCCTCTCTGCTGGCTCCGCATCCTGCTTCGCCTGCGCTCCGAGGCACGGTTTCGTTCGACGTCGGACTTCCTGTCCTCCTTACGAAAAACAC
Source organism: Leptospira kobayashii (assembly GCF_003114835.2). Taxonomy (NCBI): domain Bacteria; kingdom Pseudomonadati; phylum Spirochaetota; class Leptospiria; order Leptospirales; family Leptospiraceae; genus Leptospira; species Leptospira kobayashii. Next base: position 1,725,621 of record NZ_AP025028.1, read on the forward strand.
TCGCTCCTATTGTCGCTCGGTTTTTCGCTCACGAAACTGTTCGATTCCAACTAATTCTTGTTTGATTGCGATTTGCCGGAGTTTTGAGGACTTGCCCCAGGAGGGAATCGCCCTCTCTGCTGGCTCCGCATCCTGCTTCGCCTGCGCTCCGAGGCACGGTTTCGTTCGACGTCGGACTTCCTGTCCTCCTTACGAAAAACACTCGCTCCTATTGTCGCTCGGTTTTTCGCTCACGAAACTGTTCGATTCCAACTAATTCTTGTTTGATTGCGATTTGCCGGAGTTTTGAGGACTTGGGAGCCTATCCCCATCCCACACATTTCCCCCAAATTCCACTTCCGAAGCAGACCCCTTACTAACGCAAGGTGTCACTTCTTCCTCACGTTCCGCTTCCCCTCACTCCGCAGAGGGAAAACTCCACCCGAAGTCCCTCAAAGAAGAAAACCCTTCCACACTTATCTCCCATTTTATTAATACAAAAACCTTCAGGAATTCTTATGATTACAAAAATCCTCTACTGATGAATGAGGAGGTAAATAGACATTACAAAATTAAATCCCTTACTATCTTAGCAAAATTATTTAATAAAAATTGTGACTGTAATGAACCTTCCCTTGTATTTCTAAAAGTAAAAAATAGAGATACAGTAGGTCGTTGTTCCAATTGCCAAAAACAAGTATCTATTACTTCAAAGACACCATTTGATAACTTCAAACTGCCCCTAAGTTATTTTTCCTATATACTTCATGATCAGATTTTACAATATCCAAAGGTTGTTACTTCCACTGAGATCAGTAGAAAATTAAACTTACCTTACAAAACTGCCTATTACTTAAAGAGAAGAATTCAGGTCGTTACTTCACTTCTAAATGAAACACTTCAAAAGCAACTTTATAATGAATTAGAAGAATATGGTAATAAAAACCCTATAAAATTACCTAAGAGTGGTGATCTAAGACCTTTGATAGCAAATAAGCCAGTTGCGGTAGCGGATAGCGTTGTATTATACTCTTCATCCCTTAGAGCCAATAAACATAGAAGTAGAAGATACAAAACTGGAACTTCCAGTATCTATTTATCTAATAGCTTAGGAGGGGAACAGAAGGGGATCTTAGTCCATACAGTCGGAGTGAATCATGGAATGACATTTTACAAAAGTATCCCTCTGAATAATCAAAGTTACTTACTTCAAGATCTAAATTCTAAGATACCTCAAGCTATTCCTTTATTCACAGATGAAGGTTATACATTTATATGGGATAGACCCAATCATAGGATGGTGAATCATTCCAAGAAGAGTAGTGACCATAGATACAATTTGAGTCGGGAGAGATGGATTACAAAAGACGGAGTCTCTTCTAATGGTGCAGAAGCAAGGAACAATACATTAAAGCAATCATTCCGTAGTTACCATTATATTTCTCCGAAGTGGAGCCAATTGTACTTAGATGAAATTAGTTTCTTAGGGAACTTGAGATACAGTGAAGGCTTGAAGAAGCTTCTTTTGGACGATACGGATGTGGGACTTGGTGATAGGGACTATTCTCTAACTAATTATAATAGAAACACCCAAAACCTTAAATTCTTTCATTATAAGCCGCTTTCTTTAGAGGAGAGAAGGCTGGAAGGGTCAACGAATCTTATAAATAGTTTAGATGAAGAAACGCTAAATAAACTTCCAAAATCCCTGAGACATGCAATTGAAAAGAATAATCATTTTTGGAAGAATCCTGGGAAAACGAATTGGGACAATGCTAAAAGGCGGAACGAGCATAAATCAAACCTGATTGCAAGGAAACTCTGGGTTCTTTTGGAACATAGAAAGTGGACTTCCTTAGAGGAACTAATCAAAATTTCAGGCTATAATAGATTAGAGATTCTGTTTATTTTAAAACGCTGGTTGGCTGTGGGATTGATTGATATGTCCCGAACAAATACAAGATACATCCAATTGTATAAAATTTATAAGAAAAGTTGGAATTTGTATTACTTGGTCTATTCCGAAAGACAGAATGAGCTTCGGGAGAATTGGAGAATCTACAATAAGAAATTAAAATTGAAATCAAGTCGGAGTAAGATAGTAGGAGGAGTTAGAAAGTATGGAAACTGAAGATGAATTAAAATTAGGGAAAGTCGGAACCTTTCGTTTTACTGTCTCCACTTTCAGAGAGCTTTTGGCAAAGCAGGATGGAAGATGCTATGTGACTGGCAGAAAAATAACGGGAATTAATGCTGATGCAGAATTGATAAAACCAATTCCTAAAAATGGTGAGCTTAAAAAAGAAAACGTATGTTTGATTATTGATTCGGTAAGAGATTTAAAGCGATACCATACTATGAAAGAAATCTATGAAATTGCCCTTGATATTGTGAAAGTTTATGAAGAAAAAGCGAAGAACCAGAAACAACCAAGTAAAAATACTTAATACGCTAACTATTAAGAAGATTTGTGTTAATTTTAATAAAAGAACTTTGGTCTCTATAATTAGAAAGGATATTCCCCAAGGAACTACTTCATTTAAATCGAAAGTTGCTTTAATTCGTGATAGGTTAAATTCCCAATATTTCAAGCAGTCTAGGAAAATAGAGGATGATGCAATTGCTAATAAGGTTAAGGTTTTTAATACTGTTTGGAATAGTGATCCTTGGGTTAGAAAGGAGACCCAAATTCTAGATAAGTTGAATAAGGCGGAATTCAATTTTGATGTAAGAAGAATTTCTGGTGTGTTCTTCAGCCATTCATATTTTAAAAGGATACAGGAGAGGATGAATAACTACAAGGTTCAGGTGAAGAGAAGTAAAACACTGGAAGTAGCCTTCAAGCATTTAGTTCAGAGATTTAATAATTGTTCTCTTTCTGGATACAAGATGAACGAATTAGATTACCGTTTAGCCGATATTTGTGTTTCTATGAATCACTTTTACAAGAATAGGGAAGATATTGCTCATATTGTTTGTAAAAGGTTTAATAATAAACTTAGTAAAATAAATAATGTTGATTAATACTAAAAAATTGAATCATTCGTATGAAAAATATACTTATCAAAAAAAGTTTAAGAGTTATTGTTTTCATTTCTCCATGTGGATTTGTTCTATTCCTTCAAAGAAGTATGTATTATTGTCCGATGATTTACGTTCCTTGTAATAAAGAGTCGCTTTAAAATTAGTATGAATGTAACTTAATGTCCAAAGAGTAGTCGCAGATGCCCATATTCTAAGATGTTGTGGGCTATTATCTAAAAGTAACCAACCCTCTCCATCTTCTGCAATAATGTGGATTTCTCCATTAGCTTTGTGTCCAACTATATCAACTGCGTCAACTTAGTAAAAAACGTGACGGAAGACTATGTGTCGCAGACCGAGCAAGGGTTTGCGAAGCAAATCCCACAGCGTAAGCGGTAACACAAAGTTATACGACTTACTCAAGCTACTTATTTGAATAGTTTTTTTCTAACTATTTCTTTAATTTCTGATCTGTATTGAGTGGTTTTTTTTAATTCATTTATTTGTAGGCTATTCCACTTTTCTGTTTTTGAATAATCAAACCAAACTGGTGCACCGCAAAATGCCCTTTTAATTCTATTGTCATAATCATAGGCTTCAAAGGATTCTGGTATCTTTGTTTTTACTGGATCTATTATTCTAATCGAAAAGTTACTATTTTTCGCTAATTGATCGGCAATACGGAAATTTATATGTTTATCACCGAATCCGTATCCAAGTATAAGTAATTCAGTTGTATTATTTAGTACATCGTTAAATAAACTTAATTTCTCTTCTCCTTTTTGAATCTTTAGTGTTTTGCTATATTTTTTACCACCTGTTAGCATGGATTTACTGATTATATCTAATTCTCCATAACTGTTAGTTATTACCATATCTTTGCCACTTGGAATTCTTTTTCCATTTTGGTAATAAGCCATTTCGTCGATTTTTAAAAATTCTTCGAATATTTCATGCGAGCTTTTTCCATCAATATCAATATTACATAGTTTTTTCTTATCTTGATATTCGAGTTCACTTAAACCTCCATGAAGTTTTATAAGGTTAATTCCAAATTTCTCACTGAAAAATTTGGAATTTTTCAAAGATAAATTTTCTCTATAGCTAAATGTTAATTTTATTTTTTTATCTAGCGATCGATTATCAATGGGAAATTCAATTCTGTTAGAATCCCCGTAAGTTAAGGGAATTTGCAGATCAGAACATAACATTTCTATGAAATTGTCATGATTCAAAGAAAATACCCATGTCTCTTTTTCATTTAGTATATCTCGAAAATTTGCATAAAATTTTGAATTTACAGGATATAATACTTGATAAGAGGCTATTTGGTAAAAGCAGAAAATGTGATGTATTATTTTGTATAAAGAGGAAAATAAATAGTAGTAAGAGTCCTTATCTGACTGAGTTTTTCTTGGTTCGTGCTCTAAATCTTGTAACTTCGCTAATAGTTCTTCATAATTTTTACCATTATTGTTTTTATAATTTAAAATTAATTCGAGCCCTTCATTGATCGCCTTGCGATTGATCGGTCTACCCTCTCCGAATGGCTGGTTCGATGATAATTTTTTTTCTAATTCTAAAGTTGAGTTTTTATCATAAATAGATAAGAATGTCTCCGTAAAATCTGACGATAAAGGCATTCCTAGGTCGTATGAAAAGCCAGCTCCAATTAATATTGTAGTTTTCATTAATAGTTTTTTTAATTTTTGAGCTTGTTGTATAACGGCTGATCTACGTTTGTTATTTTTGCTTGGTTGATTATCAAGTGATGACTTAATCTATGCAAGCGGAATATAACTGAATAGTTTGCAAATACTTGGGAAAATTGACTCCCATCTATAATGCCTACCTCTTTTGAAAGATAAATATATGAATTTATTGGCTTGACAAATAGTTGCTATACAAAATTTTACCTATATGGAGCCAATTTCATATCGCAATCTTCAGTCCCTTCATCCAATAATTCAACCCCTAACATTAGATCAAAAGATAGAGAAGCTTCGGAATCATCCAGGATTTGAAGTATTGATAGATCGAATTTTTTCACAAATCCAAATTAGAGGAAAGTTGCCAAATATAATTGAATAAGCTGGAATTTCGTTACGTTCTGTAAATTGGATCATAAGTAATTAGGCTGAATGAGGGCTAAATCTCAGAGGTGACTATATGAATACATTAAATGAAATACTGAGTAAATATGATTCTCTAGATCATAAAAATTTTGATGAATCTGATGTAGCAAGTGACCTTAATCAGATAAAAGATAGCTCTTTATATTCAGATATTAATTTTAAAGCAGAAAGCTTTGCTTTTAATTTTTCTGAATCAAGTAATATTGATACAAGGGATTCGAATAGTTTTTTCTATGCTCCTACCTTTGTTTGGAAAAATAACGATGGCTCAGTTTCTGAAACACCTTCTGCAAATGAATTAACTGGGGATATAATTAAAATTTGGGAATCAAGGGCAATCGCTTGCATAAATCCTATATTAAAAGCTAGGTACTCAGGTCTTCTTTGGGATTTTTCAAAGAAAGTTACTGGTAACAGACCATCTCATGAGATATGTATTCAACATATAAAAGCCATATTATTAATAGCTGAGGAAAAATTTTGTAAATACGAATATACTGTTTTTAATAAATTATCAAGAGCTTTAAACTTATCACTTTCTTTAAAGCATGAAGAATTAGCTCATTTATGTAAAAAGAGTATTATTGATTTTGAAAGAAGAGTCGCAACTGATGAAAAACCTGGGCTTTGGGGAAAAGCATTTGATATTTTAATTTACGAAAACAAAGGAATTCTTGAAGAATCAGAAGAAAAATTAATAATACAAGAGTTAGAAGACCGTTTTTCCCGATTAACTGATTTGAATAGCCTGGATTTAAAAATTAACCAGCCTGCAATTGAATTTGCCGCTCGCCGTCTTGTGAAATATTTCCGAACAAAGAACAATTCGATTGAGATAAAAAGAATTCTGGAAAAGGTTTTAGCTAGCATTGAGACATTTGCGAATGAAGTATCTCCGTTTTTATCAATACATTGGTTAGAGGTTGTTCAGAAGCTTTACAAGACAAATGGTTTGAATGATGAAGCCGATGCTGTTTTGAGTAAAATTCAAACTCTTAGTGCTAGGGTTCCTTCTGAAATGAAACGAATTTCTCATATAATGAAAATTACAAATGAAGATATGCATGTATTTACTAGTTCTATTTTGAAAGGGGAACCTGAAGAAATAATAAACAACATAGCAAACTACTTTATCCCTTCCAAAGAAGGAACAAAAGAGAAAGTGATCGAATTGTCACATGAATATCCATTTAGATATATTATTACTCAGCAATTGAAAGATAGCAAAGGTCGGACTGTCGCAACAATTAAGCCACTTGCTGACGACCTAGAAGGTCATCTCATTTCTGAAATTTCAAGAACATTATCTTATAATTCTGTCTTTCTGAACGCATCTATTGTTTCAGGTTGTAATCAAAAATTAATTTCTAAAGTTTCAATCGAAGATTTTATAAAGGAATCACCTTTAATAAATAAAGATAATTATACCATCATTGAAATTGCTTTAGAAGAGTATTTTAAAAATAACCATTTGGCTTTTCAGCATTTATTAATTCCTCAAATTGAATCTGGCTTACGAAATTTATTAGAAACGTGTGGTGGAGTGATTTGGAAACAAGGCAGGTCAAGCGGGTATCTTCTGAAAAATCTTGATGAGATTCTCCGAGATGAAATTATACAGACAATTTTAGAAGACGACTTATCTCTTTACTTTCGCACTTTATTTACAGATCAAAGAGGCTGGAATTTAAGAAATAAGATCGCTCATGGCATTTCCCACATTTCCGATTTCAGTATAACCACAAGCGATAGGGTTTTGCATGCATTGCTTTGCCTGGGATTATTTAAGTTAGAAAAAAAATATTAACTTTTAGCTATCTGTAGATATTTAGTTAATCAAATATATGAAGACTAAAAAAGAAATAATAGTAGATCTTGATAATATTCTTTCACCTATATGGAACAAATATCATGTCCACCCAGGGGAACAACTTCCAGATAAAATATACCATTATACGGATCTTACTGGTTTTTTGGGAATAACGAAGGGTAAAGAATTATGGGCTTCGAATGCATCTTACTTAAATGACTCAAAAGAAATTGTTCATGGATTAAATTTAATTAAAGAATGCATCTTAACTTATAAAAATAGTCATCATGATAAAGATTTTAAAGATCTTGTGGGGGAACTGACTGAAAGCATTTTGTCTATTACTGGTGAATCTAAAAACTATATAGTGTCATTTTGCGAAGATGGAGATCTGCTTAGCCAGTGGAGAGGATATACAAAATCAAATGTAGGAATTGCTATTGGTTTTAATACCCAAAATTTAAGGGGAATGATTGCCGAATCGGGCGTAATACGAAAAATTCATTATAATGGAGAAGTTCAAAAGCAAGTTATAAGTGAAGTAATTCCTTTAATTTTGGATTACCTTTATATTTATTTTAAAACTAGATTTAAGGACTTTAACTATGAGCATTTTGTCTTATATTTTCTGCTGATTATAAAAAATTATGCCATAACATTTAAAAATGAATCTTTTGCAGAAGAAAAAGAATGGAGAATAATTTTTGATAAGGAAAATTTACTAACTTCAAATTTATCAGTAGAGCATAGGATACGTGATTCTATTATACTCCCTTATTTAAAAATCCCGCTTGAGGAAGAAATATCAGGATTAATAACAAATTTAACAATTTCGCCAACAAATCAAAATTCTGAATTTACTATAAAAAGTATTAAGGAATATTTAACTTCTAAAAGTATAAATAATATTTCGATAGATGAGTCTATTGTACCTTATAGATAATTTTTATTCACTATGTAATTTCATTTATGTTTAGTTTGAAAAAATGATAAAAAAAGAGTTCATCCCAATAATTGAATATTATCGGAATTATAGGTTACTTTATAAGTATGATTATTCTAAAAAGTATACCATATGGAAAAATCATAGTAAGTGCTTCTATTGTAATAAAAATGATAGAATTAAAAACAAAGATAAATTTAATCAAGAAGCACATGCCGTTCCAAATCTTTTGGAATCTAGATTATATAATTATGATGAATGTGACGAGTGTAATATTCATTTTGCAAATTGTTATGAAAATGAACTTTCCTTATTTTTAAATCCAATACAAGGGTTGTTAAAAAATAATCATAAATTCGATCAAAATGGTGCTCGTTATTACAATAAAGATGGGGATATATTCATTGATCCAAAATTTATAACAAATATTAACTATGAGATTAGAACAATAACATGCGAATATACAGCTCCAGTTTTAGATAATCTTGATATCTATTGTGCATTATTAAAAATGGCTCTTTCTGTCTTTGACCGAGAAAAGCGAAAAATAATACAAGATTCCATTGATTTGTTATTTAGGGATTTTAATAAGCAAATAGAAATGAGATTTAAAAATCATTTTATACTATTTGGAATGAATAATGAATTAAGTCAAAAAACAACAGTTTCATTATATAAAAGGCATACGAAAGAAAATTGCCCCTTATATTTTCTTTTTATACAGCATCGAAGATTCTTTTATCAGATATATTTGCCTTTTTTAAGTGATGAAACTATTTTTAATTTGGCTCCAGCAACAATTTTTGATAAGGTTGCCGATTTTCAACATATCCCAAAAGCCCGTTATGAAATAAAGTATGTTAGTGAGATTTCACCAAAGAAAAAAGAAAACTTTACACTTGTTTCAACAGACAAAGAAAAATTCGAAAATTACATTAAATCAAACAATTTATGATGAGCAATTGAAAGATAATACTTCTTATACTAACTGTGAGGTAATAATTAAACTTTCTTCGGATGGTTTTTCGTTTTAACAGGAGTAGTTACTGATTTCTTAACTGCTTTAGAAAGTTGTCTCTTCCTCTTCGGAAAATCTCTTTTCAAGGGTCTGTCTTTTAAAAGCGGAACATCTAACAATTCTTTCGGGTGCACACCCAGGGAGTCGGCGATGATGAGTAAACTCTTCAGGCTCGGAGTTCCTTGCCCACTTTCAATTTTATGGTATACCCTAACATTCAGTTCCAGACCTGCTACTGCTTCCTGGGTCATTTCCCGTTTTTCTCTGATTTCTCTAATGTTTTTTGCAATACTTTTTAGAATGGGATTATAATCCATCCTTCAATTTTAAGCTCTTTTCGCTATATAACCATGGTATACTTATAATGATAAATTTATCAATTTAGTGTTGACTTGATAAATTCGTTATGCTATAGAATTAGGGCAAAGAGGGGCAAAATTGAGATATTCTAATTTTTTGAAATACAACCGAGCTTGCTTTAGTGTGGTTTTATTTCTTTTCGTCGTTTTAAATGTAGGGTGCAGTAATAAAGAAAAAGGCGATGACCAATTAGGAATTTTGCTTGTTTTGGCAAACACCGCAGGTAGCAATCAGTCTTCCAATTTTACACTAAATCTATCGAATGCGAACGCTCTAGCTGTAACAAATACCAGTTCTACCACCTCCGTCCGTGCGAATACTGGAGTATCGAACCTCTACGCCGTCGATGCAAACGGAAATCTAACAATCGCTATTTCTGGTAGTAGTCAAACGGTTAAAATTAAGAAAATTTACCCAGGAACTAAATTTGTTTATTTATTATTTGAAACAAATGTTAAATTCTCAGATGGTAATGTTGTCAGGAATTGTGCTCTGGCTCGTTCTGATCTATCTGGTAATGTGACATGCGTCGATTTTGATTTAGCCGCAATGGCTACCGTTCCAAATTCAAATTCTATCCAAACCAAAAATAGTGATACGGTTCAAGTTGATGCGAATGATGGGATTTTCTACTACGGTGTAAATAAATTTGGTATAACTAGTTTAAAGTATGCTTCTTCAGAAGGCGTGATAAAAACTATTACTTTACCTGAAAGTCGTTTGCAGTATTTCTATATTACATCAGGTAATGAATTAATAATTTCGCATATAGAAAAAGCAACTAACCAGAGATACCTCTCTGTATTAAGTGGTACATCCCGATTGGATGTTTCAAACCTATCCACTAACACTTGGGCATTCCAGAGATCATCAGGGAATTATCTTTTAAATCCAGGATTACCAAACAGCTCTACGGATGACCAAATAAAAGAATATAATCCAACTACCAAAACTTTAACGACCAAAATACATTGTAGTAATATACCAAATTACGATGAATGGAATTCCACAAACTTTGTAGGTAGATTGCAAGATATTAGAAAAGTTTTGGAAGTAGGCGGAGTAACATACTTTTACTCTACACATGAAAGTTCTCATGTAAGCAATGTGAGACGACATCTAGGGAACCTATATAAATTCACTAGTGATACCACATTGGATTGGTTGCCCATTGGAGCAGATAGTAACAATATCGCTGTTAAAAGTATCGAAGCAATTGAAGCAGTGGGTGGAAACAAAGTCTTGGTATGGGGTTATACAACCACTGTAACCAATACGGATGGCAGTGGAACTGTCACTCAAACTAAAACTGACAATGATCTGGCTTTGAAATTATTCGATGTCGGAACAAAAACAACCTCTACAATCTTTACGTTTCCTGGGGAACGGATTATGGTTAGGAAAATGGAATACTCTCCAGCGTTAAATAGAGTTTTTATACTCGGTGTAGATTATTCAACAAACAAGCAAGTATCAGGTTACTATGATCTGAATTCATCAAAATACAATTTTGGAAAATCTTCATCATTGGAAATTACACAAGTAGCACCGATTAGATGATGGAGCGATTAAGGAGACTTAGGAAATCAAAAATGAAGCTATATTTACTAATAATTATCTTTATACTTTATTCATCATGCAAATCAGCAGAAACAACCGCAGATAGATCCGCTTGGTCAGGTGCGTGTCCGAAATTTGGGTTTTTAGAGCGAAGTCAAATACCAGACAGTGGGAGTGATTCATCTATTTATTTTTCCAAATCAAATTACCAAGAGATGATAGTATTGAGAGATTGGAAAGGAGAGAGTCAGCATATTGCTTTAGTGAGATTAATGAATGCAGTAAACATTTCAAATGAAGACAATTATAAACAATTTCTATCTGAATTTCATAACATTTGTGGGGACTCCGTTCAACCAGTAGGTAAAACTAGGTATGAAGTAGAATTTGAAAATAGGGTAGCAAAAATTCAATTTGAACATTACTTTAGAGATTATTATTTCAAGAATAAGATAAATGAAAATAACTTAAAAAAATTAGCGTATGATTCTCTTACTCGTTGGGAAAATAACGATCCTTTTCTATTGACCTATTATAATGGAAATGACTATCCGAACTTTGTAAATTCACTTGAAACATTGGAGAGCCTAGAATATAGAAAATTAGAAAAACAATTCTCTGAGGAAAAAAAGAAAAAGTATATTGAAGTCATTGGAGAAATTGATATAAAAGAATTTACTTATGATTCCAAGAAAAAGAAGCTTTATACTGAATTTGATTTACGAATTGGTAATAATCCTCTTTTAGGATTTACTGGGCAATGGCAAAAATTTTCTTTAGCAAGTCCTGTTGAAGTAAAAATAAAAGATGAAGACCTAGATGGGTTTTTGAGTAAGGATAAAGTTAGTTTTCAATCTATTTTTACATTTGAAGTTGTTCATGGGCAGACAGAACAAGTCGACTGTTATAACATCGGAGCGCAGGTTAAGTTTGTTTATTATGATAAAACCACAACTCCGAAAGGAGAATACGATATTTGTAAAAATGTGGGCATAGTTAAGTATAAAGGATTGAAGTTAAAAGAAGAAGTTACTTTGTTCTTGGTTGGAGATAAAGTATACCCATCTGTTAAAACAAGACTTTAAAGAAAATGATTTAGTCCGTCTTGAGTATGTCAAACAGAATATTTGATTGAACATTGCTCAAGGAATCATTTATTTCTTGGAATGTTTCAATTAAATTTACTGCAATATCTTCTATGGTTCCGTAATCTTCATCGGTTTCACTTTTAGGAAATTTATACTTAACTGATACTGGAAACTGATTCGGGTAGTCTGCGGGCAAAAAGATAGCCGAATTTCTTCCATGTCCAAAACATAATCTATCCATAAAACCAATCATTTTCCCATTTGAAGTCAAATAAATATCATTGGAGGATCTTTGGCTATTATAAAAAGGAAAGCTAATAAGCGTTAATTCCAAATGACCAGAATTATCTTCGTTCGGCATAAACTTGATTCTATATTTAATCGGATAATGTTTGTTATTCCTTTGTGTCCTTGTTGGGTTCATCGGATAATTTTAAAACTTTTTAATTCATCTACAATAAAAATTATTTAATTTCTAATATTTTGTGATATAATATGCTATCATTTGTTAGTTGTGTAAGAGGTGCATTATTAATAAAGAATTAGGTGTTAAACTTGATGCGGACGGAAAAAGGAAATTTCAGAACATAATGAGGGTTGTGAATTTGCATCATGAAATGCAACTGAAGGAACGCTCTGAAATTTTGGAATATAGGAAAAGGATTGTCCTGGCTGAAGTGGGAAGCTTTGAAATCTATGTCGAAAGCCTAGGTGCTTTTGCTTATGGTATTATATGTGTCCATGAAGAAGTAGTAAAAGAATGGATTCACATGGATGGGATTAGCGAAGAAAGGGAGCGACTTGAAGAGAAGGGAATTTTTGAACATCCTATTTTTGAGATAACTTGTCTTACAGACATTCTTAGGGATAATAAAGAAGACTAAGTAGATTTTCTTAATAAGAAACGAATTAAAAATCCAACGGCAAATACCAGATTCAAGCTGATCAGTATGCCTACGACCAATGTCAGAATCCAAATTCGTTCTTCCAGTGTATCTAACTTGGAAAACAACCTTACCCTTTCTTCCCATTCATTTCGATTTTCAGTAGTCGCAGGTAATTCTATTTTCTCCTGGATCACCACTGCCTTCTTTGTTGTAGTGATAGGTTCATCTGTTAAAATCTTATCGGAAAGTTCGTTATATCTTTGTTTTACGAGGGGATTGGTTCTCCACCTACCGTAAGCATTCTTAAAGAAAGGGAAAGCAGACTTGAACTGTTTGTTTTTATAAAGCTCTTCACCTTGATCTATCCAAAGCTCTGTTTCCAATAATTCGAGTTTTGCATTTTCAGGACAACGGCTAGAAAGAACTTCTAAACCATCAGAGGCTTCCTTAAACTTCCCTTCTTTGATTTTCATTCGAAATACAAAACTATCTTCTTCCGAAATGCAATCTGCGGAAACGGGAACCTGAATCAAGAAGAAGCTGATAGATAATAGAATAAGAATTTTTACTTTCATCATTACCTACTCAGTATCACAGCTTTGTGTCCGAATCGTGACCTAGGCATTTTAACCGATACGGATTCCCATGGTTGCAAACCAGGACTGGATAGATCTAAGGAATAGATGCTATCCGTAGGAAGGTTGATTTCGGAAGCTCCTCCGAATAAGAAAGCCTTTCGTTGGGTATAGGATATTTCCATACTAGGGGCATATAGATTGGCAGGAAGGTTGGAACCAGTTACAAATGCATTTGCCGCAGTTCCAAGAACCATATACTCAAACCGATTGGACGAAGTGATTGCGGAGACAGGTTGAACTATATCCGTGGCTGTCGAACCACCAGCTACTAGGAAAAGTGCTGGATCAGAAGGATTAGGATCATCAGGATTTGGTCTATAACATGCATATGCCGAACCATGACGTGCTATGGATACGGAAGCTTCAATCTTTGCAGTTACGGAATTGAGTGAGGGGGAATAAGCATCACTTGTCGCATAGGCAAGTCCATCGTTATAAAATCTTCCTCCCGTATAAAAAATGGAACCTTGGTAAGTGCAACCCGCCATATCAATCCGAGGATAAACGTTAGTCGATAGATAATCGCTCCAGGTTCCAGAAGCTCCCAAGTCAGGTTGGAGTTTATAGATTGTATTTAGAATAGTACCTGTGGTCATATCAGCGGAAGTTGATCCACCAAGAATGTATATATCATTTCCAACAGACCCAGCAACTCCACCTTGTAATGTGGAAGTGATAGAGGAAAGTGTAGTCCATTTGTTTTGGAAAGGATCATAAACTTCGACTAGTCTTGACGGAGAGTAACTTACTCCAGATTTAGTGAGTCCGCCTATGATATAGATTTTATTTTTATGAGAAACAATCTGAGCATTGATTCTGGGAGTAGGGATTTTTGTAATGGAAGAACCCCATTGGTTTGTATCTGGATCATAATAGTCTATATCTGCAATCGGATTTTTATCTGATCCGATTCCTCCGATCATCCAAATACTTCGTTTGAAGATGACATTATTATCTGCTACTGTTTTAAAATTAAGTGGAAACCCTAAGCCTTTCTCACTCAATCCGCAGGTGGGAGTGTAACTATAATTTGTATCGGAAGCTAGATTTCCCAAAGGTATGGAATGGACATCCAGAGGAAAAAATGTTGTCCCTGTATAATCATAACCATTTGAAGAGGTCACCTTCAAGTAACCCATGGAAGGCGCAGAACATTTCCAGGTGATACGTGCTCCTGATGTTGATACTTCGGAAGCTATCGCCCATTCTAGTTTGGCATCCTTTGCATCAACTCCCTGCCCGATGGCATTACTTCCACAGTTAAGAAAGAGGGTAGATAAGATTAATAGAATAAGAAAAGTAATGAATGGGTTTTTAATATTTATATTCATTTAAAATGCCCATCCTCCTGAAATTTCAATCCCTGAGCCGCAAAAAGCACCTTTTTCCTCAATAAAACATTGGTTTTTCCAGCCAATCCGATAAAAAGATTTTGAGATTTTCAATCCCTGCCAACCTAACTCCCAGTTGACTAATGGATTCGTTCCTGTGAAAGCAAGGTTGCTTCCTTCGGCTTTGAATGCCGCTTGGGAAACACCTAGCCCTATAGAAGTATAAAAGTCCAGTATAGGATTATCAAAGAGTTGTTTGGAATAGAGAAAATATGTATAACCAGAATGAATCGTTAGGTTCCGACTCGTTTGGTATTCATACTTGAAACCTGTTTGCCATCTTTCTGTAATACGGAGAAATGCTGGCTCTACGAATATACTACCACCAATTAGAGCAGGAGTTGATTGGGATAAAGGAGGTAACGTAGGAAGATAATTGAATGATAAGCCAACTTTTGTTTGGTTTGTTTCTTTGTCCGTAGATCTATATTCTTCTGGGAAATCAGGGGGTGCCGACTGGATTGGATAAGGTGGTTTTAATTCTGATTTTAACAGCGTTAGAAAACCAATTTCTGTTTTAATCGTATATTCATTTGGTTTTTCTTCTGCAATTGTTCCACGGATGGAGCTACCATCCTTTAAAACAAAGGAAGAGAGCTTGTAAGAGGACACGGATGAACTTTTTTTATTTAAATCATAGGATTCTAAATTTTTTTTGGGAACCTTATATTCCTTGCCTCGGAAGCGAACGGAGAGAATGCGCTCATCTTCATAGACGAACTCCGTTTGGAACACTTCTCCGTTAGGAAAACGCAGTTCAGCACTGAAGAGAGGTAGCGTGGCGAAAATACCGACAAACACTTGCAATAAATTGACTAGATAACAGCCGTAAACTTTTTTTAACATCTTTTGAAGCAATGATTAGCAAAGAAATATTGGGAGGGAAAAGTTTCAATGATTTATTGTTATATTGTGGTTTTCCCTAAAATGATTTAAAATTTATTGAAAACAGGTAAACATTTGTTTGTGTATCATGTTTTTCGGGAAATTTTATTTTTTTTATTAAAAAAAATCATCAATGAGTGAGCCTAATTTTATCGTAATATAACGATTGTAATTTTTTGATATTAGTTTTTTTGCCTTTAGTTGACAAGAATATTGAAAACGGGAGAGCATGAGTTACTTAAATTATATTTAATATTTGAATGTTTTTTTAGAGGATTTTATTTTGCGTAAATTTGTTTCTTTTGCAATTTTCCTTCTGTTAATTTCTGTTTGTTGTTTTTCTTTCATGGGAGGGGGGCAATTACCGCTTCCTTTACCCGATATAAACGGCGATTCAAGTGGTAATGCAGTTACGAGCATTCCCCTGGAGATTCCTGAAGGGACAAAGGGACTTACTCCCGAGCTTAGCTTTTCTTATCACTCAGGATCGGGTAACGGACTTTTGGGAAGAGGGTGGTCACTATCAGGTGCAGGTTACATTAAACGAGATTTAGGTTATGGAATTAATTACAATTCCACCGATAGATTTTTATCTTCCGACCATGGTCAGTTAGTAGATTCACTAGGGAATCGTTCTGTTTATTATACAGAAGAGGAAAGTTATGTCTCATTTTATCCTCAAGGGGATTCAGGTCAGGGACCAACTGGATTTATTGCTTATGATAAAGAAGGAACAAGGTATACGTTTGGCGGGGTAGGTGCTCAATTAACTCATCCTAATGGAGCAGTTCGTATTTGGGGTCTTGCGGAGGTTAGGGAAGTGCATGGAGAAACAATCCAGTATGAATGGATTGTCAACCAGGGGGAATTGTATCCTTCCAAGATTACTTATGCAGGCGGCAAGAGATATATTCAATTTGAATACGAAGGCAGATCAGACGCATACCCTGAATATTCTGAAAAAGCTTACACATTAAAGAACTGGAGGCTGAATAGGGTAAAATTTTACTCCGATGATTCTTTGGTTCATTCTTATATTCTATCTTATGGAAGTGAACCTGGGACGGGAGATAGCTTACTTACTAAGGTTGAATTTAAGAAGGACTCTTTATTATCCCTTTCCACTCATCTGCCTTTAGAGTTTTCTTATACACCTAGACATTCTGGAATTATGGCAAAGCTAAATGCAGGAGGTGCTACACCTCTTTCTAACGGTTATGGTTCTGAAATTGATATGGAAGATAGAGGTTATCAATTAATCAAACAAATCATCTTTGCTGTTATCTCTATGAAAGTAAGCCAGCCTTCTAAGAATCAAGTGAAGGAAGACAAGTTAAAGAATAAAATGACTCCTTCCTTCTATCCGAAAGCGGCTGGTGGTTCCAGTGATGGATTTGATTTTAACGCTTTAAATGTGGATATAAACAGATATAATCCTGAAACTCAGTATATCGCTCGTTATCCTATTGGAAATAAAAATAGGGATATGTGCAATTGGGGACCACTTGCTTGTATTTGTACTGTATTTCCGATGTGCCCTCCCGCAGTAAGAATCAAATGCGGGGAATATACATTCTTCGGAATGGATTCTTGTAATAACGGAGTTTTAAGTCCTAATCGTTCTAATTTTGCGACAGATATCAATGGAGATGGTATTTCTGAATTTTCCAGACTGCTCGGAAAAATGGATGGAGATCAAATTTATATTCGCACAAATGATTTTGCTACAGGAGCGAGCTTTGATTCTCCTAGGTTTCCAATTAAATATAATACGTACTCCGACACAGCAGATATAGACGGAGATGGTAAGACGGATTTTCTCTATGAAAGGTCAGGGATTTTGCATGTTGCTTATTCCAATGGTTCAGGCTTGGATAATCCTATCGCTTACCCTCAAGTATTATTGACTCAATCTTCACAGAACTATACAAGAACTTCCAATTACACAAATAGAGATTATGCGGTCGATGTAAATCGGGACGGAAGGGCAGACTTTATTCATTTTTATGATAACAGGATGTCCGTTTATCTTTCTGTGGGTAGGGGTTTCCAATCAGAACGAGTCATTTGGTTTACAGGAAGAAGTCTTGTTCTAGAGACAATGGATACCAATCCGTTTATTGCTCACAGAATGAATCAATTTTCTGATATAGATGGAGATGGAATTCCTGAACATTTACATATACTCAATGTTAATCCTCCGCCAGAACAATCTCAGTTAAGTGCGGTAACTACTAGACATGATCAAGAATTAGCTGCCGCAGATGCAGAAAGACAAGCATACAAAGATCAAATCAATCATGTCGTAAATGGATGGGGGGCAACGGAAGGAGTTATCAATGCATTGTCTTTGAAATTACACCCTGACCAAAGAGCACTTTACTGGGATTTAGTGAGCCGTCCTGGAGAAGCTACGCAAGAACAAAAAGATGAATTGTATAAGTCCGTAGATCGTCAGTTTTCTGAAGATGTAATGAAGGATTTAACGGAAAGGCAAGCGGATGAATTAGATCAGGAAATCAATCGAATTAAAAATGTGAGTCTGGATTCTTCCGTTTATCATTTGATAGTCACCAAACTTATTTTAGCTGAAAATCGAATGGATCAATTTGCCATAGCACTTCCCAGAGACGCAGTAGGAGCAGGTGGAAAAAATTGGCTAGTAGATGTAAACAAAGACGGACTACCCGATCTATTATCTTTAACCAATAGGAATAGTCATTTTAATCCATACAATTACGGAACGGAAGACCCTTATACTTTTACTAACCAAGTGAAAGTAATTATGAATACAGGTGGAAGTTTTGATACTGGGAATGTGATTGTTTCTGGTCTTTCTACCGTTATCAAACCAGACAGATTTGCAGAAAAGAATGATCCTTATATGGAAAAAGCACAAAGCTTTGATTTCACTGATATAGATGAAAACGGGACACTAGATTTTGTTGTGAAGGAAATGGGGAATCTTTCCTATCATGTTTACTATGGGCAAGGTAATGGTCAATTTTCTGGCAGATTTGATTTTGCTGTGGAGTCGGAAGAGATTGTAGCAAGCAGATTTGAAGATAGGAACGAAGATGGAATACCTGATTTCTTCTATCAATACGGAAAGAATGCCGTCACAAGACAATTGGTATTGGATTCTCCTGCTGTTACAGGGGGACTCCTCAAACGTGTCACCAATGGTGTGAACGGAGCTGAAACAGTTCTCAATTATAACTGGAAAAAATCTGTTTCTGGAGCAGTCCTTAAAGGAACTGGAAGTTATAGTACCAGTCTACCAAACCTTGCTCCTCAGATGTTGTTTACAAGTGTATCTTCCTCAAAAGGTGCGGGATTGCCTATAGAAAGCACAGATTATTCTTATTCTAACTCACGTTATAAACCAGGTGATTTGGATACAAGTATCAGTTATGGATTTGAAACAGTTACCGAAAGAAACTATATCAATGGCGGTTTTGTCGGAAGAACTGTTACTAGCTATATCCAAAATCCGACCTTTCCAGGGATGGTCTCTAGTAAAGAGAGCTATGCAGGTAACGATAGCTTAGTGGAAAGAATTGCTTTTGCTTATTCCAGTTATGCACCACATGGAGGAACCAAGTTAAAGCTACCCACAACTATTACAACCATGGTATATGAAAATGGACAGGTTAAAGATCAGAAAACACAATCTATCACTTACCAAAGTGCATTTGCTTATGAACCGAGTGTAGTGGAAGAAACTTGGAACGGAAGAACTACGAGGAAAGAAACAAGTTATCAATCTAATGGCTCATTGCAAATTTTAGCTCAACCAACAGAAAATAAAACCTATATTGACGGAAGTTTAGTGGAGCATACCAAACAAACCTACCAAGCTGCTGACCTTGCCACTCAAAGTAGGCTTGTCGGAAATGGGGAATGGTATACTTCAATTTATACTTATGATGGAATTGGAAATGTAAGCAGTGTTACTGATTCTTTAGGAAGAACATTGTCTTACGAATATGGTGATTTGACAAGGAGTAAGCCGACTGTAGTAAGAAATGCGTTAGGTCAATCAACTACAACTGTGTTTGATCCCAAGAGTGATTTGGAGATGAGTGTAGTTGACTCCAATGGAAATAAAGTAGAATCAGAATATGATACTTACGATCGCAAAACAAAGACAATCATCAACGGGGAAACTTTGGAAAGTTATGATTACTCATTTGATGGAAGTTCAATTATCGCAACTAAAACGACTCACACGGATGAAGGTGACGTTTGGTTAAAAGAAACAAAGGATTTACTAGGTCAAACTACTAAAACAGAATCTCTTGCGGGAGATGGAAATACATTTACGGAAGAAAGTAGATACGATGTAAAAGGAAGAGAGATCCAACGGTCGAATCGCTATTTAACAGGAGATAGCCCTGTTTGGAGTTTAACCAGCTACTATCTTGCAAGTGAAGACACAAGTGAGCGTCCAAGGCAGATTATATCTTATACTGGTGAGGTAAGTGAATTCACCTATGGACTCCATAAAACAACTGCCAATACTAGTTTTCAGTCGGAAATTATCAGATCGGAAGAGCTGATAACCGATGATTTCGGGCAACTGGTTACTAAATCAATTAACGGTGAAACTATGAGTTATGCTTATAGTTCGCAAGGAAAACTTATTAGAGTTACAGATCCAGGAAGCGGGACCACTACGATGCAATATGATATTGGTGGTAGAAAAACAAGCCAGACGGATAGCAATTCGGGAACGACCACTTATACTTACAATGTTGCGGGTGAATTATTAACTCAAGCTGATGCAAGGGGAATCACACATAGATATGAGACGGATCATTTGGGAAGAGTGACGAAACTTATTCCAGGAAGTGAAAACCCAATTCTTTTTGAATATGACAGGTCCAATTCGGTTGCAACTACGAATGTAATTGGAAGACTTTCTAAAGTTACCGATGAAACTGGAATCACTGAATTCGCTTATGATCGTAAGGGAAACGTAATCGCCGAAAAACGAATCTTGGATGATTTGCAGGTGATCTTCCAAAGAACATATGATGCGTTCGATCGAGTCAAAACTACTAAGTATCCCGAAGGAACGCTTGTTAGAAATCATTATACAGGAACGGGGCAGCTTGGATTTTTAACCATGGATTCCCATGATGGAAATAGTTTGAACCATACGGTTGTAAGTTATGAAGGACCTAAGAGAGATGGAAACGGATACTATATAGAAAGAAAAACGGGAAATGGAATTCTTACAAAAATAGAATTTGATCCGCTACGTCAAAGACCTTTATCTTATCAAACTAGATTGAAGGATAATTCTTTAGAACAATCGGTAAGTATGTCCTACGATGCAAAAGGGAATATTATATCCATTCAAGATCAAATGAATGAAAGCCGTAATCAAAATTTTGAATATGATAATTTGAATCGAGTTACCAAAGCGATAGGAAAGTATGGAGAAGAAGGATATACTTATCAAAGGAATGGAAACTTAACTAAAAAGGGGGCTTTTACATACTCGTATGATAATCCAAATCATATTCATGCGGTTACGAAAGCAAATAGCGCAAATACAGGAATCCTTAGTTATTCCTACGATGAAATTGGAAATATGATTCAAAGAAACGGAGATACTTATCGCTATAACGCAATAGGGAAGCTTGCGGAAGTGGTAAGTAGCGGTGGAGACAGATTTGAATATAAATACGATTTTGCGGGAAATCGAATTAAGAAGACATTGTTAAACCTGGGAACAGTTACTTATAGTTTTGGTAATAGTTATGAAATTTATAGATCTCCAGGTCAGCCAGAAAAACATACTATGTTTGTCATTGGAGCGCAAGGTGATCTAGCAGCACAGTACAGCAGAAGTGATGCGAACTTAATTCAATCTTTAGCATCTAATGATTGGATGGTGAATCCATTTTGCAAAGACGTAGCCATTGATTGCACTAAATATTGGGAAAATCGAATTGGATTTAATTTTATTACCATACTTGCGGAAACGAATTTATATGTAGATGGAAAGTTCAGAGAAGGGCATAGAGGAATTCCTTGGTTATTATTGACTATTGCGTTGTTTGTATATGTATATAAAACAAAAGAAGGTCACTTACCAGAAGTCAAAGATTCCTTTGCAAAAAAGATCACATCTGAAGCATTTGGAATTTCATTTTTACCAGCTACATCCGTCTTCTTTCAAAAACAATTGCCACGTTATGTTACTAGCCTCTTGGTTGTTATTTTTTCTTTTACTTCTACAGTGGGATGTTTTCCTCTTCTTTTGGGTGGCGGTGAAGGTGAGACAGGGACTCCTATTTGGTTGCTTGGAATGACAGGAGTTCCTGCAACGACTCAGTCCGTAGCTGATGAGAACTCAGGAAGTGGTGGAAGCGGAGGCTCTGGTTCCGCAGGAAATGCACGGGTGGATGGAATGTATTTTTACCACTCTGATCATTTGGGATCAGTGACAATGGTTACAGATGGGAACGGAAATGTTCTAGCAGGTGGCGAACGAGGTGGAAAGAGTCATATAACATATAAACCATACGGTGAGATTCTACGAACAGATTCCTACGGACCAGATATAATGAAATATAAATATACTGGGCAAGAAGAAGATAAAGAGACGGGGCTTTATTATTATAAAGCAAGATATTACGACGCCTCTTTGGGAAGGTTCCTATCTAATGATAATATGATCTTTCCTGGGCAAACACAAGGAATGAACCGAAGTATGTATGTGGAAGGGAATCCTGTGAAATATAAAGACCCAAGTGGGAATCGAATCAGCAATTCCTGGATGATGGCGGCAGTTGTGTATGCTATGGTGAAAGATGATAATAGTATGGGGTCTCTACAAAAGGGAGCTTGGATAGCAATGGCTTACAAGAAGGGTAGAGCAAAAGATATCAATCGTAGGCAAGATTATCAGAATTGGGATATTAGTAAGGGAGTGGATTGGTATGTAGATAAAACAATGGGTGCTGTTAATAAATTTACTGATTTTTTTAAGAAATATCACCCTGTTCATGCATTAGATAGGGCATCCAGAGAGGGTCGTTTAGATCCAGAACGCAAAGGTAGGCGTCAAGCGAAGAAGGATTATTATTATGATACAATATTGACTATCAACTGCGGTCCTGGTGGGCGTTTGGATGGTTATAGCATATGTGTTGCAATAAAGAATAATTATGTTAACCGTTATAAAGATACATTTCCTAGTGGTTATATAACTGGACGTGTACTTGATGCGGCAACATCTGTTCCTTGTGGTTCTGGAGGCTCGGTCGGTGTTCAGACTACGTCAAACAATTATGGATCTGTTACCGTTACGAGCATTTGGAGTTTATTTTTAAATAGCATCGTTAATGTTTTAAATCAAACTAGCGCAAGTGGGCAAATAAATGACAACTGTACAAAAAATATTTAATATAAATAAATTATCAAAATCTATATTATTAATTTTTGCTGTATTATTACTGGATAATATTTTGTTAGGTGAAAATCAAATAAAAAAACCAAAATCTAAAGCAAAAGAGCACCGAGAAAAGCCAGTATGGAATTTTGATTGTAAAGAGAAAAGAGATTGCTTGGAAAAATGTAATAATGCACCAGTTTTTCAAATGTATGGTCCAGACCAACAATATGTAAATCGTATTAAAACTGAGTGCTTTTCAGAGTGTAGTAGAAATGTTGATTGTAATAAAGGTTATTATGAGTAGAATAAATAAACTAACAATTAAGATTTTATTTTTAGCGCTCTCATTATTTTCGTGTGGGAAAAATCAAGGAGTAAAAAACGAAAGTTTAATAAGCCTTGCGGATGCAGATAAAGAATATTCATTGATTTCTTTTTTAAAGCAAACGGAATACTTTCCAAATAATTCTGTCTTTTTCGGTAGAACTCTTTATCCACCTAACTATCATTGCGATAGAGAAATCTATTTTGATAAGAGCGACTTCCGAGGTTGCATGAGTCAATTGTCTATTTTTAAATTTAGCTCTAGAAATATTGATGAACTAAATTTAGAAATAACAGATTTTGTTTCAAGAGTATGTAAATTAAGGAGAATTATCTTCTTAAAAGATTCCATAACAGGTGGCGAGTTAAATTTTTGCGATGTCAAATTGTAACTTTGATTGATAGTATTTATCATAAAACTAACGACCTCGCCTGACAGAAATAATCTTCAGGTGAAGGAGCGAATTTGACAATAATATTAAAGTAATTATGATCGTAATTAGGTCTGATTAATTTAATTTGCAGGACATTTCATTACAAGCACGCAGACATCCTTCCCTATCTTTAAAGACATAAAAAGAAATACCTACTCTTCGTGGTAGCTCGGGACAGTTTTTTATACATTTTTCCTTATCTTTACATTCCTGGGAATTGTAGCCAAGGGTTTGATTTAAATAGTAAGGGTGAATTCCTTTTGCGCCTTTGAAATCTACTTCAGTTTTCTTTCCTTCAGGGGAGAGGGGGGATTAAATGGATTAGGAAAATAGCAAGGCAAACACTTTTCCTGAAGTTTCTTTTTAAAATCTGCAAGGTGTACATTTCTATAGCTTAATTTAAGAGCTAATGCAATAGATTCAATGAAAATTATTAATCGGATGAGTCCAAATTGCTTTGGCAAGAGTTCCGATATTAAATCATTAAACTGTTACTAATGAAGGAACATTTAGAAAGGTTAGCATAGGTTTTTGCGTTCGTTTTATCTCATGATTTCTAATATATCTTATTGATTCTTTAAGATATTCATTAGAAGAGCAAAACTTTCCGCTTTCAGTCGCAATCATATTGTTATGAAATATCACTACTTCTTCATACATGAAACCAGATTTCATGTAAAAATCAGTTAGGAAATCATAAAAATCTATATTACCTACATCTAATACCTTATCTATCAAATAATTATGATAGTAATCCTTAACCTTCTTTAAACGCACCTCAAATGAAATTTTTGTCATATTTTCTCCTATTTTTTTATGATCGCATTTTTTCTTCCTTATAGTTTGTATTTTTATACTCATTCCAATATGTTCTATTCTGTGAATATTCTTTAGAATAATGAGAGAATGTATTAAAAGGTTTCAATTTAGGAATTCTTAATCTACTACCGTTTTTGAAATTTTTTGTAACTCTATAATTAGATATGTCACTAGGGATGTGTTCAGGATCGACTTTGGCTATAAATTCAAGCATTGATTTTTTATATTCGGTATCCTTTGCATTCTTGAGTTTGGTTGATAATCCTAATTCTGAAGATTTGTATGCTTTTAGTTCCGAATTATATTCCACGAATCCATACTCAACTAATAAATTTAACTTTTGTTTTATGGTCGTTGTTTTGTTTTTAGTGTTTGGAAATAACTGATAGATTTCTTTTAAATTTTTAGAATATTCTGAATCGAATAATTTTGTAAATAATATTGAGCCAAGATTTCCAATTCCCTTTATTTTAGATAATTCAGGGAGGAGTTCTGGAGTGTATACAGATGAATCTATCAATTTGAATTTCATATCACGGCTAATTTCAATAGTACCTAAAAAAATTAATTCTTTAATTTCTGGCTCATTATCTTCATTTAATAATGTCGCTGTTTTCTTTCGGATCTTTATAAATCTTTTAGACTCTAGCTTTTTTAAACAGCGTGATGTGGTTTGTAAGCTAACTCCAGATAGAAGAGAAATTTGATACATTGATTCATAATTTAAATGGAAATTATTTTTTGGAATTATATTATTTGCTGATGCAAGTTTTAAAGCACGCTCTACTATCGTTTGAAATATTTTTGCACAGTTAGATGCTGAGCCTTTAAAATAGTATGTATAGTCTATGCACTGCGTGTCGGCGGAAAAATTCGTTAATTTATGGTAGATTCTATCTCCAGACACCCTATTAGATGCCCTCATATCAGCTTGAACTTTATCGGCTAATTGAATAAAATAATTGCGATCTGTTATCTTTACTTCTCCGAGGAAATCATGTTTAATAATTGTCCAGATTAATTCTATTGGAATGTTTCTGATCAATTGCGATTTAATGAATCCATATTCGAATGATGATCTATCTAATTTTTCTGAATACTTTTTTGTAAATTGTGATGTATAAAGGTTAGTTAAAAACTTTGCTCTGAAGACTTCTGGTTTGTTGACGGAATAATTATTATAGGCACAATTCTTGGTTTTCCATTGGTCATAGAAAAATTCATAAGGGTAGTTGTCATGGAGTAAGGTTTTCAGGAAGATTTCTTTTTTTTCTTCGAATTGAACTAGGACATTTGGATTTTGAGTCTGAATATAATCTTTATAAATTAAACTTGCCTCCTGATCTTTTGATAACTCATCTATCATTGCCTGGCTATATTGATTAATGTCATTGGTTTGAAAATCTTTGATTAAATTTAGTATATTATTTTGGAGGAGGGGTATCTGTTTTACTTTCTTTTTGATCAAGTTTTGTTTACTGTTCTTTGAAGTGTCAAAAATCTGATCCAATATAGACTCATCAATACTTAGAATTTCATTATCATTGTATATTTGATATTCATTATGCTCCCAATCATCAGACATTACCGTTTTATTTTCCGTTCTTTTGAAAAAGAATTTGGATGGGGGTAGAATTATGTTTCCAGTGCCGAGCAAATCAAAGTCCAAGGCTTGGTCTTCGGATAATCCTGATTTTAAAACTTGTTCGTCGCCAAAATCTAATAATTTATTTAACTTTAGGCATTTGGTTTTACGTGTAAAATATTTCGAATTGGGTTTGTTTTCCAATCTGAAATAGTAATGGAAACCGCCATTTCCAGATGTAACTGAAAATGTATTATTGAAAAGC
Source organism: Leptospira kobayashii (assembly GCF_003114835.2). NCBI lineage: Bacteria > Pseudomonadati > Spirochaetota > Leptospiria > Leptospirales > Leptospiraceae > Leptospira > Leptospira kobayashii. Next base: position 1,752,177 of record NZ_AP025028.1, read on the forward strand.
TCTAATAATTCAGAAATAGCTTTGGAATTGCTAATAGAAGTAAATTTCGAAACTATTTCTAATTGTTTGAAAGTATTTTCTGCATTGTCTACATCAATGACTAGCAAATCAGTAAAATCAAGGATTAGCCCAATGTTTAATTGGTTATTTAAGTAATGTTTTCTGGAGGTTTTATTGTAACGAGTTTCTAGTTTGAAGTATTCGGAAACTCTGTCGAGGTAGGTTTCATTCCAACTATATTTTATATCAGCCCATTTGATTCCGCTGAGAGGTTTTTTTACTGGCTTCTTTTTTATTTCATCATACTCTACATACTTTTTAAGTAAGATGTATGCTAAGTTTTGCAGTTTTTTTGGTAATCTTTTGTCTATTAGATTATAATAATTTGAATTCCCGTTTCCCATAAATACCCTATCACCCCATAATTCATTGGACGTATTGAATTATAAAATACAATAAAACTAAAAAATAATTTCAATGTATCTTATACCAAAATTTATTGATAAGTTGTATAGTCAAATGTATATTCATTAATTATGATTTATTTTAATAAAAAATATTTTATCATTCCTTAATGAATATTTTTATGTTTTTCTATTCTATTTACTTGGATAAATTTAATCAAAATTATAATTTGCGCTACATGTTTTATAGTTATGCAATTTGATTAAACTGTTTACATATAATTATATAAAAAATTCAAATGTTGTTTTTAGTATAGGTATAATGTGAATTGAAGGTATATATTTATTATTTAATTTTAATAGAATGTTGTCGTATATTTTTAAAAACTAAAAAATGAGACTAATAATCTATATTGTATTTATATATTATTAATACCAAATTTTAGTTTTATTAATTTGTGATGCAACATTTGAAAATTATTCTGAGCGAAGCGAAGTATTGAAAGAATCAAATATTTATTGTATTTATAAAAATTTAAAATTTTATCTAACTATTAATTAACCTATACCCTTAAATCTACTTTAATCTATATTAGAAAAGTAAGAATCATATTTTTTACCTCTAAATTATTTATATTAAATTTTACTTAATAGCTTTTTATACCTAAAGAATAGAAATTCTTAGATTCAAAGTGTCATTAATATATGAAATTAAGTTTTAAACCTGAACATTTTAGAGCTGATTATGAAAATTGTAGTTCAGATAGATTTTTTTCATTATTGATGCTGAAGCTTTAAAATAATCCTAGGTATCTTGTATATGGAATAGCGATTCTATTTGAATTTTTTGTTTCCTGTGACATAGATTTTATTAGGTCTTAAAGGCTCTTAGAACACCCTTTATTTGCTCATAGAATCAAAATCTAGAGGCTTTGGTAGGAAATACTATCTTAGGTATACTTCAACATTGGAAGCTCGCAAAATCGAATTTATGATGGCGAAGTAAAGAGATGTAGAAGCTCATTTTTGTGGAGATCGGGAATGGTGTATTGGAATAGGGCGAGTACATAATTTTTTCTACTCTGAAGGTATAATTTACTCAAAGTTTCTTTTTTTTATCTTGTTGATGGATAATATTCAAAATCTAAATAAAGATCTTTGTTATAAATAGCACATTGTTAATTACCTACTTTTATTCTCCGTCATTTTGGAAATTTACCATTTCTAATCCTAGGTTTGATATTTTTAATCCTTAATATAATTAGTTGCTCTAGTAAATTTGCATTACTGCCTTCCGAATTGATACTAGTAATATTCATAGGTTTACTCCTATTAGTTCATAGTAGGTTGAATTTGTTAGAAAGTGCGAAGGCTATCAGCTTTTGATTTGCAAACTTTCGTTAGGTTTTTTATCATAAACTAAGCCAAAAGTAATGGGAGGTTACACAATCGGTAGTTTTGTAACCCTAAAATTTGAAATATGTTAGTTGCCATGAAGTCTTCAGGACTTCGGAAAAGAATATTGTATTTACCGAAGCGGCAAATTTGTTTTTATAAAAAGTTTAGCAATATCGCTGGAGATAGGTAACGGAGTCATAATCCCTACATTGGAACCACCTGTATTGCCTATAGGTGCTCTTCCTAGCAGTGAACCTATTCCTGCGACTAAGAGTCTTATGATCTGACCTAGAATTTCTTTTCCATCTTTCTTTCTGATTCCTACTTTTAGCATCCACCAATGATTGATTGTATGAGGGATTGCATTTCTTTGTCCCAAAATATGAGCTTTCTCTAAATGGGTAAAAGCTTCGTCCCATTTCTTTGATAAATAAAGTTCCTTTGCAATTTTCATTTCTTTTCCAAAAGCTTCTTTAATAATTAGATTCATTTTAGGTCTGCTTCCTTAACACTGGTCTATTTGCTTCGTTCTCCAATGCAGTTGTTATATTGCTAAATTTTTCAACCAAAATTTTACTTTACAATTTTTTGCCAGAAAGAATATGTAAATATGGGTTCAGTAAGTGCCAAAATACTAGTGGTTTTTTCTTTAATATCCGCTACTATATTGGCATCTAGCTGTAACTTATTTTGTGAGTTGAATAATCTTGATAAGATTGCAACTTCATTGCGATTGAACGTAGAGCCGTGTCATAATTCAGAAGAATCTGATGAGTCGGCAGGGTGCGAATGGGATTCAGGAACACTTGATTTATCTCGTAAAGATAAACTCACAAACCTTACATTCTTCTTTTCTTTGCTTCAATACTATATCTCCTTTCTTGATCAGAAAATTGATTTTAAGAAAGGTTTATTTGTTTTAACTTACTTCAAAGTATTTCTCCAAATCCCTTCTGATACAATTCAAAGTATCAACTCAATCCGTATCATCATTTAACCTTCGTTATTAGAGTGAATACTTTGATAACGAGGAGGTTAGTTGTATGTACTCATATTTTCTAAGACGAAATCGTCTTTTCCACAAAACTATTTCTATACTGATATTTCTATTCGTTTATCCTTTGGTTTCTGCTGAATCCAGCAAAAAAGAGGTAGGTTTAAATGAAATTATAAATTTAGCAGAGAAAAATTCACCTTTGCTTATGTCGATGAATTCCGATTTGGAATCATTGTATTATAAAAAAAAGCAGGAAGGAATGACCCAAAATCCATCCGTTACCATCGACTACGGACAAAGAAAAGCTGCAAACGAATCTGGAGCTGAATATTCTTTCCAGTTTGAGCAACCAATTTATTACCCAGGAAGAAAAGAACTCAAACAACTGCTTGTTGATAATGATGCAAAGATAAAAGAAGTTCAGTATGCGGAAGCAAATAATTCAATTCGTTTGAATTCGGTTAAGTTCGCATACCGTTATTTCATTGCAGATCAAAAAAGGAATCATGTTAAAGAAAGAATTAGAAGGCTTTCCAAGATGGAGACTTATATAAAGGCGAGACCATTTATAACCCCTCAAGCCAAAACGGATCTTTTTATTATAGAAAGGCGATTACTCGGCTTAAAGAAACATTTTAACGATTTGGAATTGGATGCTTCCAAAAATTATGAATCAATGAATTTCTTTTTGCGAATGGAATCGGTTCCCATTCTATCTCTCCCTTTTTTTAACGAAGGAATCAAATTTGATCAAGCGGATCTTCTTAAAAAATCAATGAATCGGAATCCTATGATTCTTGCCGCAAAAGGAGAAATAGAAAAAGCGAAAACAGAGCTTCGGATGGCAAACTTGGAAAAATATCCTGACTATTCCGTAGTCAGCCAGGTAGGGGAAGACCGTTCAGGTGTCTCCAACCGTTTCTTCGATCTTGGATTGAAATTTAGAGTTCCTCTTTGGGATAGGTATCAGAACAAAGTCGGCTCCGCAGAAACCAACCTGGAAGCTAAGGCGAGTAAGCTTACCTATCAGGAAAGTCTGATAGGTATGACTTTTAATCAGGCATTTTTGGATTACGAACAATCAAAAGTAAATATCAAATTATTCAATTTATCAAAGTTAGATGAAATTGAAAGAGACTTGAATTTTGCGGATGTGGAGTTTACCAAAGCACGAATTCAGCTCATCAGTTACTTGGAATTGGAAAATCAACTCCATGAAACACATCATGCCATTTTAGATGCCCAGCAGACTCATATAGAAGCTTTTTTGAATCTTCTATATATTACCAATGAAAAAGAAATCATAGGAGTATTAAAGAATGTTAGCCAGACTTTTGAATACAATTTTAAATAATTCCATTCTATACATAAGTATCATTTTATTTCTTTTTATTTATGCATTTTTCAATTTAAAAGAAATTTCCATAGATGCAGTTCCTGACATAACAAATGTTCAGGTTATTGTTACGACCAATACTGGATCGCTTGATCCTGAGCAGGTGGAAAAGATCGTTACTTTCCCACTTGAAACCGAGTTCTTGGGTCTACCGAATTTGATTGATGTTCGTTCCGTTTCAAAATTCGGTCTTTCCAATATATCTTTGATCTTTAAAGAAGATACTGATATTTACTTAGCCCGCACTATGGTATCAGAAAGAATATCGAGTGCGAAAGGTCGATTGCCGAAGGGGCTTTCTCCTGAAATTACTCCGAATGCTACTGGACTTGGGGAAATTTTCTTTTATTCCGTAGAGGCGAAATCTGGTTCTAAATTGGAGCAACTTTCCGATAAAGATAGATTGTTATATCTTCGGACGCTTCAGGATTATACAGTTCGCCCTCAATTGAAAGCATTAGTTCCAGGTATTGTTGAAGTGGATTCTAACGGAGGTTATGAGAAAGAGATACACATTGATTTGATTCCTTCGAAAATGAAAAATAAAGGAATTACCGTTGATCAATTGATTACATCAATATCTACATTAGGCGAAAACTTTGGAGGAGGTGTCATTGAGGAAAATGGTAAAATTGCCATCGTAAGGACTTATGGTATTAAAAAGAATATCTCGGAAATATCCAAAATCCCAGTCCGCAGAACCTCTTATGGTGAATCCATTAATATTTCAGACGTAGCAAATGTAAATGAACATGGGAGGTTTCGGCTAGGTGGGGCTTCCTCAGGAGGAAAAGAAATAGTTCTTGGAACCGCACTTATGCTTAGGGGGGAGAATAGTTACAAGGTTAATGCAGAACTGAATCAAGCGATAGCAAAACTTAATCTTCCTGAAGACGTAGTTGTCAACGTAATTTTAGAACGATCTTTTTTGATTAATTCAACAATCCATACGGTATTAAAAAACCTAATAGAAGGAGCTATACTTGTTATCGTTACGCTCTTCTTTATTCTTTGGAATTGGAGAGCATCATTAATTGTTGCATCTATAATTCCTGGATCAATGTTACTTGCATCTCTTTGTATGAATTACTTTGGAATTTCAGCTAACCTGATGAGTTTAGGGGCAATCGACTTCGGTCTCTTGGTAGATGCATCCATCGTAATTACCGAAAGTGTTTTATCGAGATTTGAAAAGGAAGTTTATACTACCAAGGAGGAAAAAAGAAAAATCATTTTAAAATCCTCCATAGAAGTTTTAAAGCCAGTGTCATTCGGTGTGATTGTGATTATACTGGTGTATCTTCCTATTTTAAGTATGGATGGAATACCTGGTAAAATGTTCCGACCTATGGCAGAAACTGTTATTTTGGCTTTAATATTCAGTCTTTTTTTAGCCATATTTTTCCTTCCCCCTCTTTTGTATTTTTTTATCAAACCGAATTTAAAAGCCAATCATTCCACAAAGGAAAGCAAAATCATTGAGGCATATAGAGGCTTTTTGCCAAAGATTTTAGAAAAACCTAAAACACTCATCATTTGTTCCATTGCTTTTTTTATTCTTACTGGTATTGTTTATTTCCGACTTGGAACTGTATTTTTACCAAAACTGACAGAAGGCGACCTAATGTTGGTTATCGTTCGTGAAGGTGATATCGGTTTGGAAGAAAGTATCGTTGAACAACGAGATGTGGAAAAAATGCTCAGCAAACTTCCCGAAATTGAAAGTGTTTTTTCAAGGATCGGAACCAGTTCTGTTGCGAATGATCCGATGGGTCCATTCAATGCAGACACCTTTATCATATTAAAGAAAGAAACCCTTCCCGAACTATTAAAGACGGATAATTGGGAAAAGTTTTTGGATAAGATACATTCCACAGTTCAGGAAAAATATCCTAACTCAGAACTTACACTCAGTCAACCCTTGGAAGCACGTTTCAATGAATTATTAGAAGGGAGTAGAGCAGACATTAGTATAAGAATTTTGGGTAAAGATTTGAATGTATTATTTCAATTACAGGAATCATTGAAAAATGTTTTGGAAGGAATTGAGGGAGCAGAGGAAGTCGAGCTTGATCCGATCATGGCTTTAAGAAAAGCTCAAGTAATAGATTTGGTTCCTAATTTAGCAAAACTGAATTACTATAATATCCCACTAACTTCATTTAATACTACGGTGGAAGCTGCAATGAGTGGTTTTGAAGTAGGTAGTTACTATGAAGAAGAAGTAAGGTTTCCTATAAAGATGTGGCTTTCCGAAGAATTTCGCAATAAAGAATCGGAGATAACTAATATTAATATAGGAACGGATGACGGAGGCATGATTCCGATCCGACTTATGTCATCCATAGAAAGAAATGAAAAGGTAATGACGATATCGAGGAACCGTTCCAGACGTTTTGTTGCAGTCTCTGTTAATCTGCGGGGAAGAGATCTGGAAGGGTTTTATGAAGAAGCAAAAGCGAAAGTTGACTCTTTGAAGATTCCAGTAGGATATTCTGTTTTTTGGGGAGGACAGATAGAAAACCTCACACGGGCTAAAGAGAAACTGTCAATCATCATTCCGTCAACACTCTTTATGATCTTTATCGTATTGTATATCGGTCTCCAATCTTTCAAGCAGGCACTTCTTGTTTTTTTCTGTGTTCCTTTTGCACTAACAGGTGGTATTTGGCTGCTTTATCTCAGAGGGATGGATTTAAGTGTATCTGCTTTTGTGGGTTTTATTGCTCTCTCGGGCATTGCCGTGTTAAACGGTCTTGTTAAATTGGACACCATTCATAGAATTCGTGATGAGAAAAAAATATCTGTTAAAGAAGCAACCATGGAAGGTGCGACTAGCAGAATCAGACCTGTTGTTATGACAGCACTTGTTGCTTCGTTCGGTTTTTTGCCAATGGCATTCGGATCGGGACTTGGTTCCGAAGTCCAAAAACCTTTAGCGACGGTAGTCATCGGAGGAATCATTTCATCCACAATTCTCACATTGGTCATCTTACCAGTATTCTACTATTGGCTGGAGAAAGAATGATGGCTTGGCTTAAACTGTATTTGATCCTATGGTCAGTTTTACTTTCTTATAATAAGGATTTATAAAAAATGAAGAAGTTACCTAAAGAAACAAAAAAAGAAAAATCATGTTGTTCTGATGAAACGGAATGCGTAAGTAATGAGTCTTTCAGCGAGGAAAAGGATTCTTCGGATCATTCAAATTTCCGAATGTTTTTTCCAGTGATCGGATCTCTTTTCCTTTTAGGTGTGGGAATCATCTTCGATTATTACTTTTCTACATGGTTCTCAGGTTGGATTAGGTTTGTTTGGTACATACTTGCTTATCTTCCCGTTGGCTTTCCTGTTCTGAAAGAAGCCATAGAGTCAGTTTTAAAAGGAGATGTGTTTACCGAATTCGTATTGATGAGTATCGCCACTATGGGGGCATTTTATCTTTTGGAATATCCTGAAGGGGTAGCGGTCATGCTGTTTTATTCCGTTGGGGAAATATTTCAGACACTTGCCGTCAAAAAGGCAAAATTGAATATCAAACACCTTTTGGATCAGAGACCAGATATTGTAAATGTGGTTGTTGGTTCCGATAGCAAAGAAAAGAAAGCGTCTGAAGTTTCCATCGGAGAAACAATTCAACTCAAAGCTGGTGATAAATTGGCTCTTGACGGAATCCTGATTTCCGAGGTAGCAAGTTTTAATACTTCCGCTTTGACTGGCGAAAGTAAACCAGATACAAAAAGAGAAGGCGAGGTAGTGCTAGCTGGGATGATTAATCTTGGTAACCTAGCAAATATTAAAGTTACTACTAATTACAAAGATAGTAAACTTGCAAAAATTTTACAATTGATGGAAGACGCTGCTAGCAAAAAAGCTCCAACTGAAAAATTCATTCGTAAATTTGCAAAGATATACACTCCCGTTGTTGTGCTTCTTGCGGCAGGTATCTGCATAATACCTTACTTTCTAGTAGAAGAATTTATTTTTAACCAATGGTTTTATAGATCATTGGTATTTTTGGTGATTTCTTGTCCATGTGCTTTGGTTATTTCTATTCCGTTAGGTTACTTTGGTGGAATTGGTGCCGCATCCAGAAATGGAATCTTAATTAAGGGATCAAATTATTTGGATGCGATGGCTTCCATTCAGAATGTCGTTATGGATAAAACTGGAACATTGACAGAAGGAGTATTTGAAGTTCAGGAAGTGAAGATTGAACCAAATTACGAAAGAGAACAAATTTTAGATTATGTAAATGCCATAGAAAATAAATCCACTCATCCTGTCGCAACAGCCATTCGTAATTTTGTGGTCAAGATCAATGATAATCTTATGCTAAAGGATGTGGAGGAAATTCCAGGTTACGGTATGCATGCAACCATTGATAATAAGGAGATTTTAGTTGGTAACTTCAAATTATTGGATAAATACAAAGTTAGTTATGATGTCGATACTTCTACTTTCGTTTCTACAGTGATTGCTATTGCTATAGAACAAAAATTTGTTGGTTATATTTCTATTTCAGACAAAATCAAAGAAGATTCAGCAGTTACAATACAGGAATTGCACAAGCTGAATGTAAAAACAACTATGTTAAGTGGCGATAAATTATCGGTTGTTCGTTTTGTAGCAAGCAAAATAGGAGTGGATGAATTTTATGGAGATCTATTACCAGAAGACAAAGTAGAAAGAATTAAGCAGATTAAAACCAAGAACGAATCTGTCGCTTTCGTTGGAGATGGTATCAATGACGCACCTGTAATTGCGTTAAGCGACGTGGGGCTTGCTATGGGTGGACTCGGCAGCGATGCTACAATAGAAATTTCTGATATCGTAATTCAAGACGATCAGCCGAAGAAAATTCCGATGGCAATTCGAATTGGACGGACTACTAAAAATATAGTATGGCAAAATATCTGTTTAGCTTTCTTTGTTAAGGCAATTGTTCTGTTACTTGGTGCGGGAGGATTGGCTACAATGTGGGAGGCTGTTTTTGCAGATGTTGGAGTTGCACTTTTGGCTATCTTAAATTCAATTCGAATGCAGATGAAAAAGTTTTAAACTTATAATATCTTGAATCATCTTAACCGATTGGGATAGGAAATATCTCAATCGCCTTCTGAGCATAATCAAATCTTTGTATTGGTAAATCCCGAATTTGTCAAAAAGTTGATTCTACTTGTCTAATTTTTCTTGAAAACTAGTTCATCCCATGTTATGATCCTGGTATCAAATCCATAGCAAAAACATATACTAAGTTACCATCAATTCCTCAATATAAAGTAGGTGTTATACGGTTTCAGGCATGGTTAGGGGATCGTCTCATTACGGAGGAGACGATTCGGAAGTATTTCCAATTTTTAAAGAAGGAATTATCTCCAGCGTCTGTCCGATTAGCTAAAACATCAATTAAGCTTTGGGTTTTAAAGAATCATCCGAATCGGAATGATGTTATTTTTAGAAATGGATTGGAAACTGTTTTTAAAGAGATAAAGGTTCCCAAACCTAATATATCTCTTACTGATTCCAAGTTTTTAAGTGAGTCTGAAATTCAGATTCTTACTATTAAACTTCCGAAGAAATATAGTTTAATTTTTAAGGCACTCTATCTAACAGGATGTCGGATAAGCGAAGTTCTTTCTATCCGTCTTGATAAATGCATTCGGCTAGAAACTCATATTGAGGCGAAAGTTATTGGGAAGGGTGGTAAAGAGACCGTTTTAATTATCTCATTACCATTGTTCCAGGAAATCATGAAAATATTTAAAGGAAAAGTATTTCTATTTGAGAATTTGGATACTGGGAGACCGTATAGCAGACAGCTTGTGCATAGAAATTTTCAGAGAGTCGGATTGGTGGAATTAAATAGAAAGGTTCACCCTCATCAGTCTAGGCATAGTCGGATAACACATCTACTGCAATCAGGGAAGTCCTTGGATGCGGTGTCGAGGTTTGCAAACCACTTTGATCCTGCTTTTACTGCTAGGGTCTATGGACATAACCGTTTAACTGCGAAAGAGATTTTAGATTCTTCGGTTATTTAATAAAATAAGATTCAAATATATTTTATTGAAGATAAACGTGGTTTTGGGCTTTCGCTCTGAACCTCGAACTACAATGTTTCACAGTTATACCGAAGAATTTGAAATTTAAAAAATAAGGATAAATGCTCAATAAAAAAGAATTAATTACAGAATAAGCAGAAAAGTTTTTTGACAACAATCACTCGTTTTGTCATTATTTGCCATTCACTAAGTTTGATGATAAAAATATCTACCGTAGAGGTAAAAAATGAATGCAGGATCAAAATGGAGTAAATGGGATTTGCATGTACATACACCTTCTTCGATAATTCAACAGTATGGTAATGAAAATGAAGAAACTTGGGAGAGGTTTATCTCAGATTTAGAAAATCTACCTCCTGAATTTTCAGTCATTGGCATTAATGATTATTTATTTTTAGATGGATATGAAAAATTATTATACGAAAAAAGCAAAAATAATCGGTTAAAAAATATTAAATTACTTTTACCCGTCGTTGAATTTCGTATTGATAAATTTACAGGGATAGAATTTGGAAAATTTAAAAGAATTAATTTACATGTTATATTCTCAAATGAAATTGCTGTTGAGACAATTAAAAGCCAGTTTCTTCAAACTCTTGAACAAAGTTATGTTCTTAATACGGGAGAAGCATGGAGTAGAGCAATTACAAGGGAGAGTGTTTCTGAACTAGGCATTAAAATTAAAAAAAATAGTCCCCCATCTAAGTTAAGTAAATTTGGAAACGATTTGACTGAAGGATTTAATAACTTGAATATTAAAGAAGATGAAATATTTAAATCTCTGAAAAAAGATTGTTTCACAGGCAAATATCTTACAGCAATTGGAAAAACAGAATGGGGAGATTTGAAATGGACAGACTCTTCTATTGCAACTAAAAAAACGATAATCAATAGTGCTGATTTAGTATTTACTTCATCTGAATCGGTCTCTTTATTTCATAATGCCAAAAACGCTTTAAAAGCACAAAAAGTAAATGATCTATTATTAGATTGTAGTGATGCACATGATTTCTCATATTCGCAGACTAAAGATCGTATAGGCAAATGCTTCACTTGGATAAAAGCAGATCCGACATTCGATGGACTGAAACAAATATTATTCGAGCCTGATAATCGACTTCATATTGGCGAAAATTCTCCAATTAATCCACCTATAAGGATTGATAAGATTGTATTTGATTTTCCTGAAGAGCTAACTTTTGAAAATGATTCCTTCTGCTTCTCAGGAAAAAATGAAATAAATTTTAGCCCTAATTTTACATGCCTTATTGGAGGGCGGGGAGTTGGGAAGAGCACAATACTCAATTTAATTCATGAAAAACTTAGACCATCAGAGAATGTTTTTTTTAAAGATAAAAAAATTCGAAGTAGTGAAAATGGTAAATTGGTTTCAATTGGTTCTTGTATTCAAATAGATGAAGATTCGGATGAAAAATACATAGAGTTTTTAAGTCAGAATGAAGTAGAGGAATTTGCAAAAGACCATCTGAAATTAACAGCCGCAATTTATGCAAGAATTTTAAGGAGAGATGAAAACGGAACAATTGCTAAGCTAGAAAAACAGTTAAAAAGTGAGATTTCTTTATTCGACCAACACATTAGCCATAAGAATAGGCTGACTTTTTTGGAAGCGGATTTAATTCAGAAAAATAAAGAGATAGAAACAAATAAAAGAATAATTGAGTCTTTCTCAAATGTGGAATATATTAAAATTAATTCAGAGATAAATACAATCGCAAGTAAACTGAATGATATTAACGAATCGAAAAAAAATTATGAGCAGTTGGGTGATGAATTAGATAAAATCCTAGAAAATCATAATATAAAAGATAACTCTAATTTATATTCAGAACAAATAAATATTATAATTCTAGGAATACAAACATTATTGTCTAATGCGAAAGCAGTTGACTATTCCGCTGTTGAGGAGTTAAAAAAAATATTAAGTAAAGAGTTACTGTCTACAAAAGAAAAATTACGGCTATACTTATCAAATAAGGGATTAACTGAAGAAAATCAAAAAGATATTACGAATGCAAATTTAATTGCGAATGAATTAAACCAAGAATTAACAAAAAAAAATCAAGAGGTTCAATTATTAAAAGCAACGATTGCTGACTATAATCTAGAAGATATGAAAAACGCAAGTATTGATTATCAGAATGAAATAAAGAAGCAAATTATAGCTATTAGCAATATATTAGAAAATATCGAAAACCCTTCTGTAAAACCGATTTCCTTGCATTTGGAGTTTGATTTGGAGGCTGCCTGCGAAAAGATATTTAATGATTTCAAATTACTTTTTGGATATCGTATGGATTTGAGTAACGTAAGGAATGAAGCGAAATTAAAAGAAATATTGTTTTGCCTTTCGCCTGATCAATTGTCGGAGAGGGAGATTTTTTGTGAAAAGATTAGAGACTTTAAATCTACTTCAATATTAAAGCCGTTTCTATTAGAGTTATTTGCTATTGATTCAAATTTTGAGTTATATAAATTAATCACTGAAAAAAATCTATTAGATTATTCTGAATTTAAAAAGGTGAAAGTAAGATACGATAATAAAGCTATCGAAAGCTCTTCATTTGGGCAACGATGCACTGCCGTATTAGTTATACTTTTATTATTAGGAAACAATCCGATAATAATTGATGAGCCTGAAGCTCATTTAGATAGTTTATTAATATCAAATTATCTAGTTGAGGTGATTAAAAGTCGTAAGAGGGATAGACAAATAATATTTGCTACACATAATGCAAATTTTGTTATCAATGGTGATGCAGAGCTTATTCATATTCTCGATATTGATGAAACAAACAATAAAACAAAGATTATAAGCACTACCATTGAAAATTTTTTAACGAGAGACAAGTTGATAGGTTTAGAGGGCGGTAAGGAAGCATTTCAAAAAAGGGAATATAGATATCTTCGTTAGTAATTGTAATTTCATATTATATTTGCAAAATTGAAAATCCTTAAATGTTAAATTTAATTCTGATTGAATTCCATCGAATTTTTCCGCTTTCATACTTGGTTAGATTATTTTCTTTATTTTTAGGCGGTCGATGCTGTGACGGATATGCTATATAGTTATTATATACTAAGGGAATACTGAATCGACATACTTGCGTTATTTAATGCTCAAGGTAAAATGAGATTGCATCTTTTAGAAAAGTTAGGTTTTCAAAGTTATTTGATCGAGCAAGTCTAAAATTGAACGAATCAATGTTTCTGCTAGGTATGCAAAATTCTTTTTCAATCATCCATTTGAAATATTTTATTAAATATTTGCCTGGGATATGAATCAATATTTCATAGGTGTCGAAAAGCTTAAATTTGGATTGGATTTTCTTAACTTCAGTGTCAACAAGAAGACTATTATTTGTTATAGATAAAGCGGTTTGAATTTCTTTTTTATAATTTTCTAATTGTTCTTGATTCAGTGTAATTTTATCACCGAACTTTATATATTTTTCGGGTGGATCAGAAGCATTTTTCACTTTCAAACAATAAGTTTGAACTAATAAATGCAATAAAGTTATATCTGCAAATAATTCGAGGGCTTGATCTAAGGATTTCGCATAATTTAAATTTTTTAAAATTTCGGAACGCTTTGACTTTGGTTTTTCTTCAATAATGTATTCAATAAAAGAATGTTCAAGTATTAGATAGTTTTCAATTGAATATTGATCTAAATAAAAAAGATTCTTGAAAGTTTTTTTTTGAGACAATAAATCATCAAAATCTTTATCTACAATATAGACTTTATTTTTATCGTTTTGATTCAATTCTGCGTTATATATAACATTATATTTTCCTCGCAAAGGAAAAATTTTAGAAAATTTAATGTCGGCAAAAAGTTTTCGAAAAATCTCAAAATAGAAATTTTCTTGATCTTCGTCTTCTATATAAAAGTTGACATCATTGAATTGAAGATAAAAAACATCAATACCTTTTAAAAAAGCATCAGATTTTGATGGTATACTGCTTTCATCCGTAATCATCATTAGCTCATGTATGGAAGTAATACTTTGCAATATTCTTTGTTGTTCCCAACTATAATAGGGGAATGAGTTGCAATAATTATTTGCGTGTTTTTTGGCGTAAGAGTTTTTACTGCATTTAAGAATTCTTCTTGCCACTTTGGGTGAAGAGAAAGCTCTGGCTCGTCAAGAATAAAGATTGTACCGTCTTTATTGAAGAGACGTAAATATGTAAGTAGAATTAAAATTTGCTTCTCACCCGATGAAAGAGTTTTGATGTCTCGATTTTTTGATATTACCTTGCCATCTTTATCTAGAACATTGAAACTTAATTGTGACAATGCTTTATGGAAAGTAAGTTCTTTTGAAGAGTCATTTAAAAATCTATTTACTGTTTCTAAGTATAATTTAATTTCTGAGTAGTATTCTTGAGATTTCTTATCAAATTCCTCAAATTCGTTAATAAATTCTTTTAACTTTTTGAATTGGCTAATATTGGATAAATAGAGGATTGTGAAACGTTTATCTTCTTTGAAACTCTCTGCTTGTTTTAAAACTTTTGTTAAATTATTAAAATATCTCTCGATTTTCATTAATAAAGAATCTGTTTTTTTTATTCTACTTTGAAAATTATTTCCATCACTAATCGTTTCTTTGAAAAAAGTTTCAACTTTTTTGTGTAGATTTTCAACTTGTTGAATTGTAATAATTGAGATATTTTCTAATTCGCTTAAACTATCCAATGTTATTTCATCAAATGCCGACATCATGATTTTATTATTTAGTATTCCGTTTAAATTAACGATTTTGTTTCTATAAATATTGTATTCTTTGTTTGCTAAATTTCTAACTTCATCGAGTGGTGATACTTCACCTGAATTTTCATTGGTAAATAGTCTTGTTTTGTCATTGAATATTATCACTTCATCTTTTTTTTCGGTAAAAAGATGTCTATCTAATCCAATGGCAACTGGTTTGGGTAGTTCATTGTATAGAAAAGCCCAAGTTTCAGTTTCTTCTTTATCGGGACCAAGTCCAACATATTCTTTGTAAAGCCGTTCTTTTTGAGCTTCATTCTGATTAAGTTTAGATGTTGGGATTTTTAATCTAACTGTCAAGGGTATGAATATTTTATTATCGGTGAGATTTTGAAGTTTATAGATTAGCGTTTTATCATCTTGCTCGATTTCAATCAAATACTCTTTTTCTTGGTAATGAAATGTTAGCGTTAGGCTTTCAAATTCTGTTACGGCAAGATGTGCTAGGGAAGGAGTTAACATCCAGTTAATAATGTTTAGTACACTTGTCTTGCCAGAACCGTTTATGCCTACAATCAAATTAATGTCTTCATTGAAATCAATTGATTTATATAGGTAGCCATAAAGCTTATTGATATTTAATATTTTTGCTTTCATTGAAATTTTTCTCTCTAGTTAACATAATGTTAATTGGACATCTTGAGCATTCTTGGTTATCCTTAATTTACAATCAATTCTTTTTAATCTTCTTTTGCGTTGATCAAACTTATATAGAGTTTCATTGTTGCATTACCTTTTATCGGATTAGACATAATAATAGTTTGATTATTAAAAACCGTATATTTCTCCAAATCATATATAATCTGGACAGGTTTTAACAAAGAATAATAGATCTTTGTTGCCTAATTTAGGAAGATTTATCGGTTGCTCCACTTTCGTTAATTTGATATTTTGCTCTTTTGAAACTCCCTTTTTTATAGAAAAGAGCAAAACTCTTTTGCTTTCTTTATAAAAATTAGTCGTATCAATTATCGGAAATAACCTAACTTGAAGTTAAGTTTTAAATAAAAAATCTCCCACTTCCATCTCTTTCTTGCTCAGTTCCTAACAATTTTCCTTTGACATTTCCTAAATTTTAGTATAGAAGTTCCCTCTATGTCAGGAATAAAACATCTAAAAATAGGACTTCCGCTAGAACCTACAGCTAAACAGAGGGCAGGTGTTAAAATGACAAGGAGCCTATCCCCATCCCACACATTTCCCCCAAATTCCACTTCCGAAGCAGACCCCTTACTAACGCAAGGTGTCACTTCTTCCTCACGTTCCGCTTCCCCTCACTCCGCAGAGGGAAAACTCCACCCGAAGTCCCTCAAAGAAGAAAACCCTTCCACACTTATCTCCCATTTTATTAATACAAAAACCTTCAGGAATTCTTATGATTACAAAAATCCTCTACTGATGAATGAGGAGGTAAATAGACATTACAAAATTAAATCCCTTACTATCTTAGCAAAATTATTTAATAAAAATTGTGACTGTAATGAACCTTCCCTTGTATTTCTAAAAGTAAAAAATAGAGATACAGTAGGTCGTTGTTCCAATTGCCAAAAACAAGTATCTATTACTTCAAAGACACCATTTGATAACTTCAAACTGCCCCTAAGTTATTTTTCCTATATACTTCATGATCAGATTTTACAATATCCAAAGGTTGTTACTTCCACTGAGATCAGTAGAAAATTAAACTTACCTTACAAAACTGCCTATTACTTAAAGAGAAGAATTCAGGTCGTTACTTCACTTCTAAATGAAACACTTCAAAAGCAACTTTATAATGAATTAGAAGAATATGGTAATAAAAACCCTATAAAATTACCTAAGAGTGGTGATCTAAGACCTTTGATAGCAAATAAGCCAGTTGCGGTAGCGGATAGCGTTGTATTATACTCTTCATCCCTTAGAGCCAATA
The DNA here is from genome assembly GCF_003114835.2 of Leptospira kobayashii. Taxonomy (NCBI): domain Bacteria; kingdom Pseudomonadati; phylum Spirochaetota; class Leptospiria; order Leptospirales; family Leptospiraceae; genus Leptospira; species Leptospira kobayashii. The sequence continues at coordinate 1,769,147 of NZ_AP025028.1, forward strand.
AACATAGAAGTAGAAGATACAAAACTGGAACTTCCAGTATCTATTTATCTAATAGCTTAGGAGGGGAACAGAAGGGGATCTTAGTCCATACAGTCGGAGTGAATCATGGAATGACATTTTACAAAAGTATCCCTCTGAATAATCAAAGTTACTTACTTCAAGATCTAAATTCTAAGATACCTCAAGCTATTCCTTTATTCACAGATGAAGGTTATACATTTATATGGGATAGACCCAATCATAGGATGGTGAATCATTCCAAGAAGAGTAGTGACCATAGATACAATTTGAGTCGGGAGAGATGGATTACAAAAGACGGAGTCTCTTCTAATGGTGCAGAAGCAAGGAACAATACATTAAAGCAATCATTCCGTAGTTACCATTATATTTCTCCGAAGTGGAGCCAATTGTACTTAGATGAAATTAGTTTCTTAGGGAACTTGAGATACAGTGAAGGCTTGAAGAAGCTTCTTTTGGACGATACGGATGTGGGACTTGGTGATAGGGACTAGGACTTGCCCCAGGAGGGAATCGAACCCCCACTGTCGGTTCCGAAGACCGATGTTCTATCCGTTGAACTACCAGGGCTTAAGTTTGTAAGGTCATGTTGTTTCGGGGGGAGATGGGGGCAAATGCTTTTTTAGGTTAGGGAAAGCGAGGTTAAGGAACACCCAGAAGAGATACACGGTCCAGACATATAGGAACAATCTCAGTCCGTAAAGAACATAGTAGATGGGGTGGTTTTTGGCAGGGATGATGAAGATTTTCAAATCATTTTCTTCCAGGATTTCGCAACCTGGGATTTTTTCCCGAATGGTTTCGAAGGTTTTGCGAAATTCGGAAACGCGGAGGGATTTGTCTATATGGGAATCGTTTGAAAAACGAAGGGAGCCATCATCGCCAAATACATAGAAGGTGGATTCCCATCCGATGAATCGAAAGTCCACGGGTGAGTAACCTGACATATTTTTTGCGAAAAAATAAAACTCATCGTTTCCTAAGCGAAAAGAGGGCAACTGGCCTTCCAAACGGATTTTTTCTGCACTGAATCCATCCTCATAAAAATCGGACCAATCCCCCCATCGAAGGATTGTTTGGTTGTCCCTATACCACAAAAATCCTCCCAAATCGGGCAGACTTTCCAGGTCTTGGATCAAACCGACTTTGGATTCCCGGTTTCCTGCGAGTATCTTATCTTTCGTATTTTCATAAACCAATCTGTTTTTGATAAAACTGCGGAGGTTTTTGATTTCTTCAAAATTCTTTTCCCGCACTCTTTTCCCGATTTCCGTTTCTTCTTTTTTCTGAGGGGATAAAAACACATCTTCCGCGATCCCATCCCAAAATTCGTTGTAAAATGTGGTTGTTTGCGCTTCCAGACCTTGCAGGGAAAATCCGACAAAGAAGATGATAATAGATTTAAAAAAAGAGTTCCCCATAGTTTCCTATATCGGAGAATTTTCCGAATATGATAACCTGTCCGATTTGCGATTCACAAAAGGAAAAAATAAATATCATCCGGGAAACGAAACATTGGGTATTGCGGGAAGCACCTTCCGACAAATCCCTTTCCGGGTATTTGTATTTGGAATCCAAAAGACATGTGGAATCCTGGACTTCCCTCACAAAAGAAGAATGTTCGGATTACGGAGAGATTCTTTATTCCGCTCTGGAATCTGGTTCCACATTGGAAGTGAAACCGGAAAAAATTTATTTTGCGGCGATTGCGGAAAAGGTTCCGCATTTGCATGTTCACTTGGTTCCCAGATATGAAGGTCAGGAAAAAGGAATCCCTCATTTGGAAAAGGCATTGGGTCCCGGTTTTTCCAAACCGCTCTAAATCAAATTCAAATAATTCTTTCCAAACCGGAAAAATCCATTCTTCTTTTGGGAATGATTTCTTTAAAAGACACAGCTTCACTTTCCGATAAGTTTTTAGTTTCCGATGAGGAATTGGAAAGATTGCAAGAGAGACTCTTTCTTTTGCAAACACGAAGTTTTGACAAGGGAATCGCACATATCTTTATCATTGAAGGTTGGTCTTCCAGCGGTAGGGGTGAACTTTTGAAAACTCTGACAGTACGTTTGGATCCTAAGAAGTTCAAGGTCCATTCTCCCGATCTTCAAGCTTCCGAAGGAAATGAGTTTCCTTTTTTATGGAAATTTTGGCAAATATTACCACGGTTTGGTGAATCTCTTTTTTATCTGAATTCTTATTACGGAAAGATGATTTATCTTTTGGCAAAGAAAAAAATCAAAAAAAGAGAATATCAGGAAAATCTAAAGTACGTTTTAAATACGGAAGCTATGTTGTCTTTGGAAAAGGTTCGTTTTCATAAATTCTTTTTCCATTTGAATCCGAAGGAACAAAAAAAAAGATTTTCCGAATCCAAAAAGGAAAAACGAAATTGGGAATTGTCGTCTTACGATAAAGATCAGTTTAAAAATTATTCCAGATATCGCAAGTTATTCGAAGAATGTCTCTCCGATACCCATACTGAAATTTCTCCCTGGACGATCATAGAAGCCGATGATTTGAGCAAAGCAAAGACAAAACTATTATTTTCTCTGATTGAATCTATGGAGTCCATTTTGGAAATGGATTCCGATGCGGAACGAAGTCTTTTAAAAAACGAGGCGATCAGTCTATGAAAGATACTTTTCCAACCGGAATTCTCGATCTCAAAAATCTGGATCTGACTCAAAAATTGGATCGCTCCAATTACAAATTACAAATGAAAAAATTGAAAGAAAGGATTCGAATCGCCACTCTTTACGCGAAGCAGACCCGTCGTTCCATCGTATTCGTATTTGAAGGCTGGGACGCTGCGGGAAAGGGTGGTGCAATTCGTCGTTTAACGGAAGAAATCGATCCGACTCTTTATACGGTTCATAGCATCGCTGCACCGACTAGTGAAGAAAAATTAAGACATTATCTTTGGAGATTTTGGAATCGGATTCCAAAGCAAGGATTTGTCGGAATTTTCGATCGTTCCTGGTATGGAAGAGTGCTTGTGGAAAGGATCGAAGGATTTGCCACGGAAGTAGAATGGAAAAGATCTTTTGGTGAGATCGTGGACTTCGAAAAACAACTGATACATGGCGGAACAATTGTAATCAAGTTTTGGCTGCATATCGATTCCGAAGAACAACTTAAAAGGTTCGATTACAGAAAAAACGACCCTCTCAAACGCTGGAAATTGACCGAAGAAGATTACCGCAATCGCGACAAATGGGGAAAGTATGAAGTCGCAGCGAATGAAATGTTTGTGAAGACGGATCATCCGGATGCTCCCTGGGTTTTGGTACCAGCCAACGATAAATACTTTGCAAGATGTTTTGTTTTGACCCAAGCGGTAAACTTTTTGGAAGATAAATTGAATATTCCCAAAAAGTTTAAGTAGTCTATCTATCGAGTTATATTTCTGGTTGACGATAGTAATGGAAAACAGTAATATTAGCTGTGATTTTATCTTTTCGGGACAATGAAACTCAGAAAATTTGGAATCAAGAATTTTCAAAAAAGTTGCCTACCCAGATTCAACAAGTAGCTTATAGAAAACTGGTTATGATTGCTCGAGCGAAAGAAATCGATGATTTAAAAATTCCCCCTGCAAACAGATTGGAAAAACTTCATGGCAATAGAAATTCTCAGTTTAGCATTCGGATTAACTACCAATGGCGTGTTTGCTTTTAATGGAATGAAGGAAATGCTTATGAAGTCGAAATTGTCGATTATCATTAGGAGTTATTATGAAAAAAATTAAAAATGTACATCCGGGTGAAATTTTGAACGAAGAATTCCTTCTTCCAATGGGTATTTCTGCTTATAGACTTGCCAAAGAAACTAAACTTTCTCCAACTCGCATAAGCGATATCATTCATGAAAGAAGAGGGATCTCCGCGGATACTGCTTTAAGATTTTCTAAATTCTTTGGTAATTCTGTCGAATTTTGGATGGGCATTCAAAATGAATTTGAGATCAGAGAGGAAAAAGAAAAAATCAAGAAGGATCTCAATGAAATTAAAAATTACAAGGAACTTAAAATTGCATAGGACCTGTTATTGCTTATTTTCCCGATAGGGCTTCTGTTTGATCTGAAAGGTATAATTTCTGTTTGGTGTGGAGACTACAACTTGGGAAAAAAAACCAAGACCTAGGGAACTGAATTTGGAACGAAAGAAAGAATAGTTTTCATCAAAAACTTCTTTTCTGCAAACCGGATCCATTTCCTTGAGTTTTTTCAAAGAGACGGAATGGTAGAGAAATCCCTTTGTTCCCGAAAGAATCTTTCTCGGTTCCCAGTTTAATTTTTCCGAATAACAAAGAACTCCGTCTTTGTTTAAGATTCTGAATTCTCCGGTCCAATCGGTTTTCGGGATTGTAATTTCCTCACCCGATGTATTTTCCAAAAACAAAAAATACCCTTGAAAATCGTCTTCCTTTTCTCTGGATAAGGAAAGATAAACCGAATTTCCGTCTATGATCTGTTTTGCGGATTGGGTAGGGTCCTGGAAACTTCCCGGATTGAGAGCACGAAATGCCAAATAAAAAACAAATAACAAAAGCATTATATCGATAATGATGATGAGTTGTTTCCATTTTAATTTTCTCGATTTCTGATCAATTGATTTCAAAAAATCCCTGAATTCTTCCGGAGAGCGGGAATGATAACCTTGGCCCATTATAATTTCCTCACCAAAAATTGAAGCATTTCCCCCGCCGTAGGGTAAGGTTCCTGCATTTCTCTCACACCTTCCAAAAAAGATAAGGTATAATACATTGCTTCCGTATTTTCGAATCCCAAAGAAAGAAACCTGGCAAGCACTCCCACAAGCAAATCCCCGGTTCCCATTGTGGCAAGACGGGGGTTCGGAGATTCCCAAACATAAGAATCCCCCGAGCTAGTAACAAACAAACTGATATGCGATTTATAAAGTAGGGAGACATTGTTCTTTTTGCAAAATTCCATGGCAACCGGATAAGCTTCCTGAACGGTTAGCGCCTTTACTCCTGTTAGTCGTTCAAATTCTCCTACGTGAGGAGTTAGAATTACATTTCCTTTGGGAATTGTATCTGTCGGGCCGGGAATGGCACCGGCATCCAATACCAGGGTTTGATCTTCTCTTAGTTTTAGTTTCTTTAAAAATTCAAGATAAGTTTTGGTTCCGGGCCCTACCACAATTGTTTTTGTTTTTAAAAAAACAGGATCGGATTCCATATCCGTTCCGTCCCCGAAAGAAACCATTCGGGAAGGATCGGATTGTAATATCAAATCTCTTGTGACCTGCGAAGGAGTGAATACTTTGGAAATTCCTCCACCTAAGTTCTGAAAGGCGGACTGGGAAAGCAGAATCGCTCCTTGCATTCCTTCTTCTCCGCCGAAAAAAATCGAAGAACCGGAAGTATACTTGTAAGAGTTCGGTTTTCTTGCAATTAATTCTGGGATCTCTTCCCAATTGCATTTTTCCCAATAAAAACGGTTGGAAAACGACTTAGTTTCCGTTAGGGACCTAACGGGGAAACCTATGGATTCGTAATATCTGGGAATGATTTTATTATCGACTGAATAACCCAGGTTTTCCCATTTTCTGGTTCCCAACTCTTCAATCGAATCCGCTTCTATAAAAATGGAATCGGGTTTGTGCGCAATAAATCCGGAAGCAGTGTCCAAAGAAAGTTTATAGAAAAATAAATCGGAAGAATTGATCCATTCGATCACGGATAGAATTTCTTTTTTCAGAGGAGGGGTAAATCCCGTTCCCAAGATGGCATCCACAAGCAGAATGGAATCCGCTTCTTTTTTTTCTTCCCATGTTTCAAGATCTTCAAAGGAATGAATGGGAATCCCCGCACGAATGCATTGCTCCGCATAAAACAAACTGTCTTTTCTTTTCGGTTTTTCATAAGAAAAGATCCGTACATTTTGTCCTTCCTGGAAAAGGATTTGGGCAAGAGCGTATCCGTCTCCTCCGTTCCCTCCGGTTCCGCATACAATCCATATCTCTTCCGCGGTGGACCATAGATCTTCATTTGCATGGAAGACCGAAACCGCAGCCATTCCCATTAGGGTAGTTTCAGGATAATTTAAAGTATGATGGCAATATTCATCAATGAACTTTGATTCTTCATTCGTATAAATGGGATGTTTTATCATCTAGATCCAACGATATACTTCTAAAGCTCCCGAACGGATTCGCACGGAATAAATATTATCATCCGAGTCGGTATAAGTTTCTCTCCATTGCCCTCTCGGAGGAGCGAACGGCAAACGTTTGTTATTTACGTGATTTCCTTCACTGTCGTGTACTTGCAGACGAATGGAATTCCCTTGGTCTTCCGTTTCCCAAATATAAAATTCATTATTGGATCTGATGGAAAATAGAATCTCGGAAGGATCTTGAATTTCTTTCATAAATACCGCTTCCGAATCGCTAAAGGAATAGCGGTAAATCCTTCTGAATTTAAACCGTTTGTCTTTTTTGGAAAAATAGCTGAACGAGGCGAGAACATACTCTCCTTCCGGATGAGGAAGAATTTTATCCAAAGTGATATCGTAGTCTTTGGCATCGTTACTTTTGAAAACGGAAAGAGAGGATTCTTTTATATTTCCTTTGAGTTCCCCTTCTTCAAAATAGGAAAGTCTCATTTCTTCCGCAATTCTATGATAAACGAATAACCTTTCTCCTTCTCCGGGAATCAGAGCTTCGATGTATCGGAACGGTTCGGAATTTTTTCCCGAAGCTCCTAACATAAATTTCACGACACCTTTTTGGGAAATCTGAACCAGAAAAGAAGGAAGTATCGTCGTTCCCGAAGTGGAAAAATTTCCGCTATAGGACTTGTAAAGGTTTTCCTGGCCGGGAGGAAGTTCCATTCCTTTGGAAGAGATTCTGTTTTGGATGACAAGGTCTCCGTCCTCGGTGATGGCCACAATTCCTAAGCCGCCGAAACGAAACGGGTAGTGGGGGATTCCGGATAAGGATTTGAAATCGGGATTTCCGATTGTGGCTTCCAGGCGGCCGTTTCGATCGAAAAGTTTGATAATGGATTGTTTTGTATCCGCAAGTGCCACAACATTGGAACCGACAGGTACTGTCATTGGAACATTGGTAAGTACTTGGTTGACTACCACTCCTTCCCAGGTATCTGCCGTTCCTCCGAGAGGGATTCGAAATAGAATCTCATCTTTTAGGTTGTCCACCCGGAAACGAAGGCATGTGAAAAATAAGGAAGGAATTAAGAGTAGGTAGAGAAGTCGCATAGGGTCAGCTTCCATTCCCTATTTTTTTATTTACAGCACAACTCGGTTTTCCTAGCTTGACAAGTGTCGTGTTATTTTTTAACATGAATTGGGTCTCTTACTAGGAATCCCTGACGGAGTTCCTTTTGGATATGGTTTGGTATACACCGAGGAAAACATCCGAGAACTTTTAAATAAAATTCTCGAACCGCCTCTTGCACTTTTTTCGCTCCAAGTACAGAATCGGAAAAACCACGCCCTCATTGAGATTACACTGGATCACCTTACACATAAAACTGGCTCAGTCAGTTTGTTTGATTGTGAGGAAGTATCAAGGAGACTCAAAGAGGAGCTGGATCTTTGGGGAGAGGAGTTTGACTTCACTCTTCAGGTTTCCTCAGGTGGGGTAGAGCGTGCTCTGCGCATCCCTGAGGATTTGGATCGATTCCAAGGACTATTAGCGAAACTAGAAGTCCTCTTGGAAGACGGGGACTGGGACAAACGGATTTTTCGTTTGGGCGAGAGAGTTGGGGATTCGATTTATTTAGTGCCTTACGACAGAAAGGCGTCGAAACGAAAAGAAATTCCTGCAATCGAAAAGCCTTTAACAGAAATTCGAAAAGGAAATTTATTTTTAGAATTATAATTATGGCAACTAAACAAGCGACGAAAGAAATCGGCCTCTTTGAAGCCATCCAACAGTTCTGCCAAGACAAGTCCTTGGACAGAGATCTTGTACTCGGAATCATCCAGGAATCCCTTCTCACCGCCTATCGAAAGAAATTAGGTTTGGAAACGGATACGGAAGAACTTTGCCAAGTCGAGTTTGGCTCTGACAATAAAAACGAAATCGTTGTTTCCGTTTTGAAAACAGTAGTGGAAGGGGAACCGAAAACTCCTCTTGAAATTACGGAAACGGAAGCCCGCAAAACAGACCCTAGCGTTTCTGTCGGTTCCCAACTTCGTATTTACGAAAAACCGCAAGACCTATCCAGAGTGCTTTCCAGCCAAGCGAAACAAATGGTTTTCCAAAGACTTCGCGATATGGAAAAAGACCTTCTCTTCCAAGAATACAAATCCAAGGAAGGGGAACTCACTCACGGATATTTCCAAAGATGGAAAAAAGACGCGATGAGTATCGATTTAGGCAAGGTCGAAGGCATTATGCCTAAGAAAGACCAAAATCCAGGTGAGAAATACCGCCAGGGAGATCGCCTAAAAGCAATTATATCCAGAGTGGAAATTCGACCCAGAGAACCGATGCCTGTGATCACTTTATCACGAGCTTCGGGTGACTTTGTGAAAAAATTATTCGAGATGGAGATTCCCGAAGTTTATGACGGAATCGTTGAAATCAGAGACGTAGCACGTATTCCTTCTTTTCGGACCAAGGTAGTTGTTTATACAACCAAACAAGATGTAGATCCTGTGGGTGCTTGTGTCGGTATGAAAGGGGTTCGTATCCAAGCGATCGTACGTGAACTTGGAAATGAAAGGATCGATATCGTATTGCATTCAGAAGAACCAAGTGTTTTTATTGCCAATGCTATTTCTCCTGCAAAACCGGTTGAGGTTCATGTGGATCGAAAAAGAGGGGATGCCCTAGTGATCGTTCCGGATGAGTCTTTGTCTCTTGCAATTGGTGTGAACGGTTCCAATGTGAAGTTGGTTTCCCAATTGTCAGGATACAAGATCGATATCAAAACGGTTTCTCAGTACAACCAAGAACTGGCTTCTCCGGAAGCGCGTGAAAAACTGGATAGATTGTTCAACGCGCAACAGGAAGCAATGGAAGAAGTGAGTGATGAATCTACTTCTGAAGATGATTCGGATCTTACTCCTCTCTCCGATGTACCTGGCCTCACTCCAAGGATCGTTGGACTTTTGGAAGCAGGCGGAATCAAGGATGTGGAAACATTGCTTGATGTGAGTCCGGAAGAGTTGTCCGCGATTTCGGGAATTGGTCGCACTACAGCGGATCAAATTTTGAAATTACTTCGTGAGTCGATTGAATGGGTGGAAGAGGGCTAAGGCTAGCAATACTATATGGAAGAACAAAAGTCGATTAAAGAAACCCTGCAACAGGGTGCGGCTAGCGGTGATAAGACGAAAAAAAAACTTGTCATCAAAAAAAAGCCCAACTCTGTTGAGTCCAAAGCTAGCGCCACTCCTGTGGAACCGAGAACCGGTTCTTCTACAGCTGATAATAGAAAAAAAGATCTAAATGAACTCATTAGAGAAGAAGCAAAAAGACAAGGCGGTTTAGGATCAGGTCCTCAAGCACCTTCCCAAGCCTCTCCTATTGTTTCTCGTCCGGAACGTAAAAGAGAAGAATTGCCTGAATCCAGGCCAATGGACAGAAAACCTGAATCCATTCTTTCCGGAGATACGTCGTCACCAAACTACAGAAATGACGATAGAAGAAGCCAAGGACAAACTGTTCCCGGTTTTTTCAAAAAAGAAGATAGAAATCCAATTATATCCAGACCTACAAATGCACCTCCTCAAAGAAATGATGGCGGCGGTTATCGCGGACCGGGCGGTGGACAAGGCCAAGGTGGCGGTGGTTATCGTGGACCGGGCGGCGGACAAGGCCAAGGTGGCGGTGGTTATCGCGGACCAGGCGGTGGACAAGGCCAAGGTGGCGGTGGTTATCGCGGACCAGGCGGTGGACAAGGCCAAGGTGGCGGTGGTTATCGCGGACCGGGCGGCGGACAAGGCCAAGGTGGCGGTGGTTATCGCGGACCGGGCGGTCCCGGACAAGGCCAAGGTGGTGGTGGTTATCGTGGACCAGGTGGTCCCGGACAAGGTGGAAACCGAGGTGCTCGTCCCATTGGTCAAGGTGGCCCAGGTGCCAAACCGATTTCCGATCCAGCATTTGGTGGTGGAAATTCCGGCTCCGGAGGACCAGCAGGTTCCAGTGCAGGCAAAAAAAGAGTCTTTGAAAAAGACAAGGCTCGCACTGAAAAAGACGAAAATACTAAGTTTTTCAAACAAAGTTTTAGAAAACAAAAAGCTCAGGCAGCGGCACTTGCCGCTGTACCGAAAGAGATTTCTATCCTTGAAAACATTCAAGTGGGAGAGATTGCTAAAAAATTAAATCTAAAACCGGGTGAGATCATATCCAAACTGATGAAGATGGGTATGATGGTAACGATCAATAACGTGATTGATGCAGAAACTGCTTCGATCCTTGCGGATGATTACGGTTGTAAGGTGAAAATCGTTTCTCTTTATGATGAAACAGTCATTGAAGAAGAAAAAGATCTTCCTGAAGATTATATCACTCGTCCTCCGGTTGTTACGATTATGGGTCACGTCGACCATGGTAAAACAAAATTATTGGACACGATTCGTTCTTCGCGTGTAGCGGAAGGAGAATCAGGCGGAATCACTCAGCATATCGGTGCTTATCAAGTAGAAACTAATCGCGGCAAGGTGGCATTCCTAGATACACCGGGTCACGAAGCGTTCACTTCCATGAGAGCTCGTGGAGCATCCATTACGGATATCGTAGTGCTTGTTGTTGCAGCGGATGACGGTGTGATGCCTCAAACCATTGAAGCGATCAACCACGCTAAAGAAGCAACGGTTCCGATCATTGTTGCAGTCAATAAGATCGACCTTCCTACGGCCAACCCAGAAAAGGTAAGACAAGAACTTTCCAACTACGGGCTTCAACCGGAAGAATGGGGTGGAACTACCATCTTCTGTGAAATATCAGCAAAGAATAATATAGGAATCGATAAACTACTTGAGATGATCCTCATCCAAGCGGAACTTCTCGATCACAAAGCAAATCCTCGCCGCCGTGCAAAAGGAACCATAGTAGAAGCAAAACTCGATCCGGGTCGTGGTGCTGTTGCAACAGTTCTCATCCAAAACGGAACACTCAGAGTGGGTGATGCATTCGTAGCCGGAGTGCATGCGGGACGGGTTCGGGCCATGTATGACGACTTAGGTCGGTCCATTCGGGAAGCAGGTCCTGCGTTCCCGGCACTTGTTACCGGTTTGGACGGAGTGCCTGATGCAGGGGCTCCTTTCGATGTGGTGATAGATGATAAAGAAGCTAGAACCATTTCCCATAGCCGTCAAGAGTATGAGAGACTAGGTCAGTCTAAGAACTCCACTCGGGTGACTCTGGACAATATGAGTGAGATCATCAAACAAGGTGCTCTCAAAGAACTTAAAGTCATTATCAAAGCGGACGTTCGCGGATCTACGGAAGCGGTCAAAGAAGCATTGGAAAAACTATCCACTGTCGATGTTCGTTTGCATGTGATTCACGCGGGAACGGGTGCGATTGTGGATTCGGATATCATACTGGCATCCGCTTCGAATGCAATTGTGATTGGATTTCATACAAGAGCCAATCCGAAAACGGTTTCGTTAGCTGAGAAAGAAAAAGTAGAAATCAAATACTATAGCATCATCTACGATGTGGTGAATGAAGTAAAAGCTTCTATGGAAGGACTACTCGATCCTGAAAAAGTCGAGAACGTCATCGGTAAAATCGAAATCAGAGATGTATTCAAGATCTCCAAAGTGGGTAACATTGCAGGTTGTATGGTTAAATCCGGTAAGGTGACCAAACAAGCAAGCGTTAGAGTGATCTCGAACAAATCAGGTGAGATTCTATGGGAAGGTAAACTCAAGAACCTCAAACGTATGAAAGACGATGTGGCTGATGTTCTCACAGGATTTGAATGCGGTATCTTACTCGATGGATTCAATGATTTTGAAGTAGGCGATGAAATTGAAGCTTACGAGATCAGAGAGATTGCCCGTAAACTTTAAGGGACAGAAACTATGAATCCGATTCGAAAGAAAAAACTCGAAGCGGAAATCATTCGCATTCTCGCTACCGCGATTTTGGAAGGAAAGGTGAAAGATCCCAGGATTTTTCTACCTTCCTTTCATCGGATCGAGATTACGGATGATTTGAAGAAGGCGACCGTTTATTTCACTGCGCTTTGCAATAATAACGAAAGAAAAAAATTGATGGCAGGGCTAACGTCCTCTGCCGGATTTTTAACTTCACTTGTAGGCAAACAACTCCATCTGCATACAAACCCTAGATTTACTTTTGCCTGGGACAATAATTACATCAAGTCTTTGGAAGTGATTCGATTGATTGATGAATCCAAGCCGAAAACTCTTTTTGAAGAAACTCATCCGGAAGCTTCGGAAGAATTTTTCGAAGAAGAGGACGAGGAAACGGAAGAAAAATAGATTTCTTTCGTTTTTTTTTTCAATACTTTCCGCTTCTTTCTTTATCTAAAAGCCAACTAACAAATACGCCGTTATGCTCAGGCAAAAAGGCGAACTTATTTTAAGAATTTTCAGGGAAATAGAAGTAAAAGTTGTCAATTCGCTTCGAATGTGTTAGTTGGAACTCATTGGGTGGCGGGTGGTTAACCCCACCCAATGTCTATAGGGCGGGGATGGTATAGAAAAAACCAATAACAACCCATCCGGACAAATTTAAAAAACACAAATCTTCCCTCCGACCAGGGATACGCAGGGCTTGGTCGCGTATTTCGCGACCGAGCGGGAATCCGCGAGCCCGTAGTAGCCCGGTCTCGGATCCGAAGGATACGAGAGGTCGCCCTCGTTTTTTCAAAATCCATCAGACAAAGAAGTGACAGTCGCCACCGCATTTGGCTATACCGATATTTATCGTTCTATATGTAGGATTTATATGATTGTTAGCACAGATTGGCTTTTTTCACAGTTGGGAAATGCGGATGTTCGGATTGTAGATATCAGGGGAAGGGTGGAAACTTCGGAACCAAGGTATCATGCGGAAAAAGATGCTTATCAGAAAGAACATATCCCCGGCGCGGTGTTTGTCGATTGGACAAAAGATATAGTCGATTTGGACGATCCCGTTCCGGTCAATATCGCTCCCTCTAAAAAATTCAAATCATTGATGGAAAGTTTGGGGATCGGTGAGAACCGTCTGGTCGTTGCTTACGATGATCATAATTCCATGTTTGCCGGAAGATTGGCTTGGGCTTTGCGCTATTACGGCCATGAGAATGTGAAGATTTTGGACGGTGGGTTTAGGTTGTGGAAACTGGAAGGAAGACCTGTGAATTCCGAAATACCTTCTTATCCGAAAGCGAATTTCATCCCGAACATACGTACCCAATTGAGGCTGACTGCGGATGAAGTTCAGTTCAGGTCTTCCGATACTCTTCTAATTGATGCTAGGCGACCGGAAGTATATGCAAACGGGTTTATTCCGGGGGCAGTGAATCTACCTCATCCGACTCTGATCGATCCTGAAACGGGAAAGTTTCATCCGGTGGAACAGTTAAAAAAAGCATTTGCGGACGCAGGTATTGATTCGGAAAAACTTCCTCAAAAGATCATGTTGTATTGCAATGGGGGAGCTTCTGCAACCGTTCCTCTTACGGCGCTTGCATTATTAGGAAGAAAGGATGCAAACTTATACGACGGATCATGGAATGAATGGGGGAAAGACCCGAATCGTCCCAAGGGGAAAATAGAATCGTAAAACAACAAATATGTGAAAATTCGTTAAAACCGGATAGGATCTTAAATGGATTCGATTGATTCATAGGGAATCTTTTCTCTACTGGAAAGGATATTTCAAATCGATCGCAAAGAGTTCGGAGAATTTGTTCCGAACCAAAATGGAATCACAAATCAATCATCGAATATGCTTCTATAAGTTCTTATTTATTCGATCTGGCAGTAATGATTGTCTACGGGGAATTGGGCAAGAAGGAATGGCTGGCTGTAATTTTGAAAATCTATTCAGGGGAAGTTCCTCTTTCCGATTTGGTGGAGGAGCTTTCGAAATATGTTGCGATCACATCTATGATCTGGATCGTTTTTTATCTGGGTGGAATCGGAACAGGCAGTGATTTGAAAACTCAACTGAAAACTGCTTACAGATACGCCTCTTTGTATCTGGAAAAGCTCTGAATCCGATCGTTTTATTTTCGAAACGGATTCAGAATTCCACAGCTTTGAGACGCATCTAAATTTTCATAGTATATCCCAGGTTGAAAAAGAAGATGCTATGGATGATATGTTGTTGTTGGTAGTGTTGGGTTAATTCCCTTTTCACAAAATCATTCGGTGCATTTGTTGAAATCTGATTCAGAATGTACTGATTTGCATAACCGAATACTTTCGAAGGGTCCGTCACTCTCCCGTCATTCTGATTTGAATCCGCATAGACTCCGTCACTCGGTGTGTAAGATGCATTGTCCACAAGGGATGGTGTTTCCCTGTACATCATATTCATTGCAAAAAAGAATTTTGAATAATCGAATTGCAGCCGGGGGCTGATGTCACTCACACCTTTTTTGCGATCGATATTATCATTTACGTCCGCATAACCGATCACAAGGCTCGGAGTGATTCTGAATGTTTCTCCTTTGAAAAACTCATGACTGAAAGAAAGTCTGTAGTTATGAGTTCCTTGGAATATCCCTCCGTAATCATTGAGCATTTTGTTGTTCATGCTGAATTGAGGATTCAACCATTCTAAAAAGGGAGGTTTCCATCCGATCACCCAATATCCCCGCATCACATAGATGGGATCATTTGCATTGATAAATAAAAATCCTGCGGAAAAAGTTCCGAGTCTTGTTTCATGATCATACATGGCTCTTGTGAAAAGATAATCGGGTAATCCGTTCTTTTCCCTTCTGGTTCTCACTTGGGCCGGATCATAGAGGAGGGTTCCCGAGGACAACGACTTGTTTACGATATCCGTCTGATCCGGACCTCCAGGCAAAGATTGTAGTCTTAGATCGGAATCCGTATTGGTTCTATCTACCATAGGATTCATGATCGTCATCCCCAACTTGAACTGTTTTGGTAAACCTAACAGTTCTATGCTGGAGGTGAGAAAATAAGATTCATATACATCTTTATAATTTTTATGTTTGCGTCTGGCTTGTCTTTCTCCGAATAAATCGGAACCTTGGAAGGCACCGTCATTCGAAACGGATTGAGAAAGTAACAAAGAATGTTCCGGAAGAGAACCGACTGCGGCAGGGGAGGTGACAGGTCCTGTAGGAACGCTTTCGTCCACGGCTAACTCCGGTGCCTGGCCTTGGGAATCGGGAATTAGCTTGAGGACCTTTTCTTTTTTGATTCGAATGAAAATTCCGTTTTTATCTACTATTTCCAGTTCTCTATCGGTATCTTTTTCAATCGTAACCTTTTCGAATGTTTTCCCGCTTGTGGTGACTACCGTAATCCCGTAGATAGAACCGAGGTTAACCAGTATGGATAAGATAAAGAATCTAAACAGTAGGCTCATAAGAACCATAAAATCGGGTCTTATTTTTTTATCATCTATTTCAACATTCTTGAAATAGATGTGTGTGAAAATATTAGAGACATAATATTTCGCGCGGGTATTAAACCCCCACCCTGTTTAGGGTTGGGGGGAGTGGCTCGTGGGACTTACGGAAAAACACCTAACACAGAATCCTAGTTTTGAAAACCGATCTTTGGATATGTAAAAATTTTTCTTCTTAAAAGTGCGTCTTTTTGCCCTTTTTTACTTATCACTTACCCGTAGTAAGGTGGTGGTGCCGGGCATACTTATTTTATCGATAATATTACCAATCGAATTCATTATAAAAACACAAAAGTAGATACTAACAAATCAAGAATCCTAATCTATTCTATTTGACTGGGTTGTCTGTGCGAATTTACTTTAAATTAAGAATGGCTCTCAATGAAAGATCCGGTTATCTATTTGTGAACAAATCCGAAGGATTGACTTCGTCCGACGTGGTCATTCGTTTGAAGAAACGTTTGCATTTGGACTCGATCGGTCATACAGGAACCTTGGACAGGTTTGCAGAAGGGCTTCTCATTATACCTTTTGGAGATTATACCGCCTTTTCCGAGTTATTCCTCGGACTAGACAAATCCTATTACGCGGAAGTAGTCGTAGGAAAAAGAACGGATTCGGGAGACCCGGACGGAATGGTTACCCAAGAATGGCCTTCGGAAAAAATAGAATCCTATCTTTCTTCCGAAACATTTTCAAAGGAAAGCCTCTCCTCGGAATTGTCCAAAATCACTAGCTGGACGGAACAAAATGCACCGTTACTTTCCGCACTCAAAGTGGATGGAATGAGGCAGTCCGATCATGTCAGACGGGGAAGAAAGGTAAAAGAAAAAACGAGAAAGATTCAGATTCATAAAATTTGGGACGGGGAGCCGAACGAAAAAGGTTTCTCTTTTCGGGTTCATGTGAGTTCGGGAACTTACATTCGTAAAATTGTTATGGATCTTTCCGATCTTTGGGGGATTCCCCTTCAATTGGGAAGATTGGTGCGGGAAACCATCGGCCCTTGGGATTTGCAAGGATCTCTTCCCTATGAAACGATTGATTTTGAGGATGCCCGCACTTGGCAGGAGATTCTGCCCCTCCCTTACCGGTATCTGGACGCGCGCGAGTCCAGAGCAGTGATCCATGGGGGTTATATTTGGGACAAGTTACCCAAAGCCACGGAAACCGGATTTTATCTGTTGGAAGAACGAACAGACCAAATCTTGGCTTGGTGCAAATATGAGGACAAGTCAGCCCATTTGCCCTATCGTTACAGGAAAGTATTTTTTAATCCTTCTCAAAAAATTATGTTTTCTAATTGAAGGGTTTTTAGAATTTGGAGGAAATATGATCACAAAAGAACAAAAACAGCAGATCATTGCCACTCACGGTAGCAAACCTAATGATACTGGATCTGCAGAAGTACAAATTGCCCTACTTGACTCTAGAATCAAGGATCTTACTGAACATTTTAAGACAAATAAAAAGGATTTCCACTCCAGACGTGGACTCCTGGCTATGGTGAACCAAAGAAAGAGTCTTTTGGAATACCTTAAAAGATCTAATATCGATAGTTACAGAAAGCTGATTGAAAAACTCGGCCTTAGGAAATAATTCCTATGGCTACAGAGTTCACCGGCTCATGGGGTAGAGACTCTATCACCATCGAAACCGGCAAATGGGCGAAACAAGCTCATGGGTCGGTTGTATATAAGACTGGAAATTTGGTTTTGCTTGCTACAGTATGTGCGGCAGACGAACCGAAAGAAGGACAAGATTTTTTCCCCCTAACTTGCGAATACGCAGAGAAGTTATACTCGGTTGGACGTTTCCCCGGTGGATACTTCAAACGAGAAGCAAAACCTCCCGAACACGAAGTACTATTATCTCGTATCATCGACAGACCGATACGCCCGATGTTCCCGGAAGGATACTTTTCAGAAGTACAATTGCAAGTCCAAGTTCTTTCCGCAGACAAACAAGTGTCAGTGGCAGGACATGCGATTAGCGCGGCATCCGCTGCACTTTCCGTTTCTCCGATTCCATTTGCGGGCCCTATTGCCGGTGCAAGGATCGGAAGAATCAATGGAGAATTTATTCTCAATCCTACCAATGAAGAAATCACCAGATCCGATCTGGACCTCATTGTTGCAGGAACCAAAGATGCCATCGTAATGATTGAAGGAGAAGCGCAGGAAATATCCAAAGAGGATATGATGAATGCTCTTCGATTTGCTCAAGAACAGTTGAAAGTGGCTGTTGAATTGCAAGAAAGCTTGGTTAAAAAATTGGGAGTCACTAAAAAAGATGTGGTTCTCAAAGCTCCTGACAAAGACCTTCACGCAAAAATTCGTGATTTTGCTTTGGCAAAACTCACAGCTGCGAACAAAAACGCGGAAAAAGCAAAACGCAACGAAGATATCAAAAAGATCAACGACGAAACGGTGAAACACTTCAAAGAGCTTTTGGCCCCCGAAGATAAAACCAAAGAAATCAAACATTTCCTTCATGAATTGGAATACGAAGTCGTCCGCGAATTGGTGTTAAACGAAGGGATTCGTTTTGACGGAAGAAAAACCGACGAAATCCGTCCCATCTCCTGCGAGATAGATGTTCTTCCCGGTGCTCACGGTTCTGCCGTTTTCACAAGAGGTCAAACCCAATCTTTGGGAGTGATCACTCTCGGAAGTACTTCAGATAACCAACGTTATGAGACTCTGGAAGGCCAAAAAGAAAAGAACTTCATGCTTCATTATAATTTCCCTGCGTTCTCAGTCGGGGAAGTGAGAAGATCATCCGGTCCGGGAAGACGTGAGATCGGACATGGAAATTTGGCCGAAAGAGCTTTGAAAAAAGTTCTGCCTAGCCAAGCTGATTTTCCTTATGTGATCCGTGTTGTTTCGGAAATTTTGGAATCAAACGGTTCTTCTTCCATGGCTTCCGTTTGTTCCGGAACACTTGCTCTTATGGCAGGTGGTGTTCCCATTCACGCTCCCGTTTCCGGGATTGCGATGGGACTTTTTTCGGACGAAAAAGGCCGTTATGCGGTATTATCCGACATCGCAGGGATTGAAGATCATTTCGGTGATATGGACTTCAAACTGGCAGGAACCAAAAAAGGGATTACTGCTTTCCAAATGGACTTGAAAGTAAACGGTCTCGGTTTGGAAGTTTTGCAAAAAGCCATTGAACAAGCGCAAGTTGGTCGTGATCATATCCTCGGGGAAATGAACAAAGCGATTTCCGGCGTAAAAGACGATCTTTCTTCCAATGCTCCTCGTATCACTTTGAAACAAATTCCTAAAGATAGAATCGGTGAACTCATTGGTCCTGGTGGAAAAATGATTCGTGCCATTATTGAACAATCCGGATCTGAAATCTCCGTGGATGATAGCGGTAAAGTAACGATCGCGTCTCCTAGCGAAACATCCAAAGAGAAGGCGATCGCAATGATCGACGGTATCTTTGAAGAGATCGAAGTGGGAAAAATTTACGAAGGAACTATCAAACGTATCGCTGATTTCGGCGCTTTCGTTGAGATCCTTCCCGGAAAAGAAGGTCTTTGCCATATTTCCAAACTGGATGTGAAACGAGTTCAATCCGTTCGGGATATAGTATCGGAAGGCCAAAAAATTCAAGTGAAGGTCATCTCTGTTGATAAAACAGGAAAGATCGATCTTTCTCGTAAAGACGTTCTGCTAGACAACTAAAACATTCTCCCTTCTTCCTTAGGAAGGAGGGAAAGGTAGGTATTTTGCCTTCTTCGTCTGACGATTTCTACCGCACAGTCCTCCCCAACGGTTTAACAGTCTTATTTCAACCCATGAAACACGCAGCTTCCATGGGAGTCGGCTTATTTGTCAAAGAAGGTTCTCTCGCCGAAACTAAGCAAGAGTTAGGTTATTTTCACTTTTTAGAGCATATGCTTTTTAAAGATTCGGAAAACAGAACTTCTAAGCAGATCGCAACCGAGATTGAGAGAGTGGGCGGGATACTCAACGGTTCCACCAGCAGAGAATATACACAATATTATGTAATCTCCATCAAAGATAAAGCGGAGCTAGCCTTCGATATTCTATCCGATATGATCTATCGTCCCTTGTTTCGGGAAGAAGATATCAAAGTCGAGAAAGGAGTAGTCATTGAGGAGATGCGTTCTTATGAAGATGCACCTGATGATTTTGTATATGATTATTACTTCAGAAATATATTCGGAACTTCACCTTACGGCCGGGATATTATCGGAACCAAAGACTCGGTTACCGGCGTTACACGGAAATCCATCCGCAAATTTTACGAAAAACATTATTTCCCTTCGAACATGGTATTGTCCGTTTCCGGAAATTTCAAATGGGACGAAGTTTTGCGACTTGCCCGTAAGTATTTTCCTTTTGAAAATCCTAAGGGAAAAGTGAGTAATCCTATCGTATTGCCATCACCCAAAAAACATTATACGAAACATCTTTCCCGCAGAAAGATAGAACAGTTTAATATCATGCTGGGAGCGAACGGAACTCCTCGAAATTTCAAAGATGTGACTGTAACCCAGCTCATGTCCACGATTCTGGGAGGAGGGATGGCTTCCCGGCTTTTTCAAAACATCCGTGAAAAAGAAGGACTTTGTTATTCCATTTACTCCTTTCCTTCTTTCTATCGTTCTACGGGGTTATTTTCCATTTCTTGTGCGACTTCCAAGGAAAAGGCGAACCAATGTGTCGGTCTCATTTTGAAGGAATTGGACACACTTGTTAAGAACGGATTCACCGAACGTGAGTTAGAAGACGCGAAGTCCAACCAATTGGGTGGAATGGCGATCGGATACGAACTACCGGAAAATCGAATGAATAATATCGGTCTTCAGGAAATCTATTTCGGAAAATACTATTCTTTGGAAGAAAGGATGAAGGCTTTGAAATCCGTCAGCCTCGACGAATTGAACGAAAGAGCGAGACTCACTTTTTCCATCCCGAAATTACATCTCTCCTGTGTGGGAGATATGAGCGAATCCGCATTTCAAAAAATACCAACTTCCTTATGATCCAAGTATCCATCCAAATCCTAAACCCAAAAGCAATCCTGCCAGAAAGAAAAACAGACGGTGCCGCAGGTTACGACCTCAGTGCCTGTCTGGAAGCCCCGATCACTTTGCCTGTAGGCGAGGTCGTTCTGGTTCCAACCGGACTTGCTTTCGCGATCCCTTCCGGTTTTGAGGGGCAAGTTCGTCCCAGATCCGGATTTTCTACCAAAAACAAGATCATCATGCCGAATGCACCGGGAACGGTAGACTCGGATTACAGAGGGGAGATCTTTGTCCCTCTTTTGAATCTGGGAAAATCGGATTTTCTATTGGAAAATGGAACTAGAATCGCTCAAATTTTGATCAAACGTTACGAAGTGATCGCATTCCATGTGGTACCTACCTTGGAAAACACAGAGCGGGGAACTGGTGGTTTCGGAAGCACCGGAAAATAAGACATAAATCGTAAAAAAGACACTTACTCTTTTTCTTAAATCGACCGATAGATTTCGAAAGAGGTGCTTTTGTATGATGAGGTCACTTTGGACCGGCGCTACCGGAATGACTGCGCAACAGTTTCACATTGATACCGTTGCTAACAACCTTGCAAACGTTAATACAACTGGATTTAAAAAGAACCGAGTTGATTTTGAAGATTTAGTTTACCAACATCAGGTACTAGCTGGCACCCCTGCGAGTTCCGTTTCGGAAATTCCTACCGGTGTGAATGTTGGGCACGGTGTAAAAGTCGCCGCCACACAAAAGTTATTCGAAATCGGTTCTTTTCAGGCAACTGGAAATAAACTTGATTTGGCTCTTACCGGAGAAATGGGATTTTTCAAAATCCAAATGCCTGACGGAACATTCTCTTATTCCAGAGACGGATCTTTCAAAATCGATTCCAACCAACAGGTGGTAACTTCAAACGGTTATCTATTGGAACCACCTATCATTCTACCTGAAAATGCTATTCTCAATACTCTTTCCATCGCGGAAGAGGGAGAAGTCACTGTAAAAATCGGAAACGATATTCGTCCCACCACGATCGGACAGATTGAACTCTACAGATTTGTAAACCCGGCCGGTTTGCAAGCGGTAGGAAAAAACCTTTTCCGTGAAACAGTAGCATCTGGTCCCGAGATTCCTGGAATGCCAGGACAAGAAGGATACGGCGGAGTATTACAAGGTTTTCTCGAGATGAGTAACGTGAAAATCGTGGAAGAGATGGTGAATATGATCGTAGCTCAAAGAGCCTATGAATCCAATTCCAAAACCATTCAAACTTCGGATAACATGCTTTCTACGGCGATCGGCTTAAAACGATAAGATAAAGATATAGAATCATGAGAAAGGTATTTTTGATTTTGATATTCGGGCTTTTCGGTGCATCCTTGTATGCATCCGAATCCCAAACTCAAAAATTATATTTAAAGAATAAAATCATCGTTCATTCGGAAGAAGTATACGCGAATGATTTATTCCCTTGGAAATCTACCTGGAACCCTGTTCTATACCAAAATTTAAAGTCACCTCTGTTTTTAAAACCGGAAGATGTAAGTTCCCGATTGAACTCCGCCTCGAAGGAATCAGGGAACCCATCGGATTGGGAAGTAAAGGGAACCAAAACCTTGGTACTTCCTTTGGTAAAATCCGTTTCCGCCGTTCAGTTGGAAAATAAGCTACGTGAGTATCTGCAAGATAGCTACGGATTGGATGAAAACCAATTTAAAATCCATTATGAAGGAAATGAAATCAAAATTCCTTCCACGGGTGTGGAACTGGTTTGGAGAAGAATGGGAAATAAATTTCACGGAGGAAAAAGAATTTTTCCTTTGGATCTCCATTCCGAAAACGGACTCATTCATTCCTATCCACTTACTTTTGTTATTGAAGAAAAAAAAGAAGCATGGTTTGCGAAACGACTTATTGATTCCAAACAAATCATTACCGAAAACGATGTGGAAAAACGGTCCTTCTTCAGTTCCGATTCTTTTGAAGAATACGATTTGGACAATCCTATCGGAAAGACAGCGCTCAATGAAATTTTAACGGACAAACCCATTCAGAAGAAACAACTTCGTTTGCTTCATATGGTGGAAAGAGGACAAGAAGTCCAGCTTGTTTATACGATCGGAAATATAATGATCAAGGCACGTTCCAGGGCTTTGGAATCGGGAAACGAAGGTGATAAGATCAGTCTTATCAATATCACTTCCAATAAAAAACTGGAAGGTAAAATTCAATCACCTGGTATCTGTTTGTTGGAGTCGGAATGATGACCCGTTTTCTTAAATTTTCATTTAAAATTTCGATACAAATCGTCCTAGTCATTATTTGTTCTTTTGTTTTTTCCGATTTCTTCGGCTTATTTAGAACCGAAGAAAAGGGAGAAGACTCCGGGCTTTATGCGGATTCTCTTTGGAAAGACAAAGATCCATATTCTTATCCTAAATCGGTTTCACCGGGAACCGTAGTAAAAGTAATTTTAAAAACAGGATTCAAAGTGGAATATGAGTCCGAATACAAAGCGACATTTGATAACGATATCAAAACTGTTCCTGACAAAAAATTGATCTCCGATTTACCATCATATAACACAAATAGTACGTTCATGCGTTCCAAAGTAGGAAAGTCCAAAACCAATGCAAAAGTTTTGGGAATTATGGCAGTCCTTGTAACAGGAATTGATCCCGGATCGGGAAATCTGGAGTTGGAAGGATCAAAAACTTATAATTACGGCGAAGAAAGAATCAATCTTCGTTTATCAGGAACGATTTCTCCCGAAGACTTGGACAAAAACCGGAATATCTCAAGCGATCTTGTTGCAAACTTCCGATTGGAATTCCAAGGAACTCTCAATCCTAAGGAATTGAATTCTCCCAATATCCAAATGAAAACGATTACCAATCCGGACGGAACCACCACTCGTAAAGCGGAACTTTCCGATTTGGAAAAACAAGAGATACTCTTAAAAACAATCAAACGAGTACTCGGGGAAAGCAACGAATGAATTCATTCTTACATACTTCTAAAAGTTACGGATCTCTTTTCGCTGTTTTGATAGTATTCGGATTTCCTAATATTCTTTTCGCGGTGGAAACCCGCTTGAAAGATGTGGCAAAGATCAACGCGATCAGAGAAAACCAGGTCACAGGTTTCGGTCTTGTAGTAGGGCTGAACGGAACAGGCGACACGAAAAATCCACTCACAGAAGAAGCATTACAAAACTACTTAGCGCAGTTAGGTGTAAATACGAAAAAATCCCTTCGGGAAGCTAGAAACACTGCAAGCGTACTTATCACTGCGAATATTCCCATACATTTGAAAGAAGGCGATAGGATCGACATACTTGTTTCTTCCGTCGGAGATGCGCGCTCTTTGGAAGGGGGAGTGCTTTTGCAATCTCCTTTGAAGGCGGGAAACGGAGAAACGATTGCTGTGGCTTCCGGTGTCCTTATCTTCGGGGGTAAGGAAAAAAAATCAAAGGGAAATGCTGATAAAAAAATAGGATCTAATACCGGTTTTGTGCCAGGCGGAGGAATACTTGAAAAGTCGATTCCCAACGCTCCCATTATAAAACATATCAAGATTTCACTGATGGATAAGGACTATTCTACGATGAATAGCATTGTAGATGCGATTACTTCCAATTTGGGAGTCACACCGGAGGTCGTTTCCGCAACCGAGATTCTAGTTCCCGTTCCTATGGCACCTAATGCATCACCACCGGAAGATCCGAATGCTCCGAAAACTTCAGAGCCTAAAATCGACCTGGCATTTTTAGCCAAACTGGAAAACCTTCCTATCACTCCCGACAGTGTCGCAAGGGTTGTGATTAATGAACGCACAGGAACCATCGTTATGGGAGCAAATATTGCCATCGACGAAGTGGCTATTTCTCAACAGGGTTTGACGATCCAAGTTGCGAATACTCAAAAGATGCGTTACTTTTTTCCCATTCAGGAACAGGAGAAAGGGGAATCCGTTTTTGTTTTGAAAGAAGCCACACAAGTTTCCGATGTAGTTGCGGCTTTGAATAAAGTGGGTGCTTCTACGAAAGATATCATTTCCATTTTGGAAGCATTAAAGAAACAAGGAGCTCTGCGGGCAGAGCTAATCATTCAGTAGGAGAAAGGCCATGGATATATTTTCAATTCAAGATTATTCGGGAAGAATCTCCCGTTCTAAAGAAGAACAAATGCTGAATCGAATGGATTCAGCTAAAAAAAGCATAGAGTCGAAAAAGGATTCTTCTGCAAATCAGACCGAGTTTCAAAAGCTGATGGAAGAAAGATCCGATCTTTCGGGAAAGGTAAGTTCTTCCAGTTTGACTGTGACTCATAACATCCGGGAAGAAATTTCGAATGATCCTTATCGCAAAAAATTATATGATGCTTCAGTGGAATTCGAATCCGTATTCGTTAAGATGATGTTGAAAGAAATGAAAAATTCCGTTCATAAGGAAAAGTTAATCGATGGCGGTTATGCGGAAGAGATTTTCGAAGATATGCTTTATGACGAATACGCAAAAGACATTTCTAAAAACGAATCTATGGGGCTGGCGGAACAAATCTACAAACAAATGTCTGCTATGTTGCCGCCTGCCAAATCTAATAAATACAATTAAGCCAGTAATTGTTTCAGGTTAATTGATCCAAGTTTTTCTTTCAATCCTGATTCGATCGATTGTAACTCTATCCCTACCTTGGAGAGACCGGTGCTCGGGTCAGGAGGAGCCCCTAAGGTAAAAGATACCGTTTCATTGTACAAATCCAAAAGAGTAATTTGTTCTTTGAGTTTGACCGGTGAAATTTTTCCTTTGTCTGAAATGGATATAAAATCCGCCTTCTCCAAAGCAGATTGGATAAAACTTAAATCCTTGGTCGGAATCATCATTTTTTTATTCAATTCTGAAACGCTGAGGAGTTTTCCTTTTTTATCCTGGTAATCGTAAACATTCGCCATGAATCGGATAGCATGATAAAACTCGTGTTTGACGAAAGTGTCGATGTCTTCAAACGGATGACTGGGAAGAAGATATCTGTCCGGAAATTGGAGTGTTGCGGTCACTTCCGCTCCGAATAAAACGATCAGTCCGAAACAATAGATAGTCAATAAAAAGATGGGGATGGCAGCCAAAGCTTTATAGATCAACATTGTTTTTTCCGTAAA
The DNA here is from genome assembly GCF_003114835.2 of Leptospira kobayashii. NCBI lineage: Bacteria > Pseudomonadati > Spirochaetota > Leptospiria > Leptospirales > Leptospiraceae > Leptospira > Leptospira kobayashii. Next base: position 1,794,915 of record NZ_AP025028.1, read on the forward strand.
GGAAGTGATGTAGATATTGATAAATCCCCAGAAAAACAGTATGAGTATAATTCCTGTGATGGCAGCACCGATGGACGCCGCCTTTAAGGGAACCTTTGTATTAGGGATGAGTGTATAAAGCATAAGAAAAAATAACCAAACGGTCGTTAATGGTAATATGATCTGGAATAAAAAATACAGAGAGAAAACTTTTGCTCCTCCCTGGTATTTTTTCCAAACGGTATTTCCTTTGCTATCATTCTCAATTCGAATCAGCTTTTTGTATTCTCCGACTCCAACGATTCCTAACATTCCTTCATTGAGTTGAGATATTTCTTCTCCATGTTGATCCGCCTCGGCCGGATCCGTGGTTTCCGCGCCTGCTTTGTCGTTTGTCGGCAGTTCCTGTTTGGAGAGGTGAATCAAATCCAGAATGTCTCCGCCTTTCGATTTGTAGGCGATCGACCAGGAATTACCTTCATCTTCCGAAATCAAGATATCTCCCAAACTATTCAAAACGAACAGATCATAATCTTGGATTTTAGGAGACTTGAACATCCAAACTCTTTCGTAGGAATGTTTTTTATGATTGAAGTCCTGCCAGGTATTTCCTCCGTCTTTGGATCGGAATATCGCTCCATTGTCTCCGACCACGAAGCCGGTGCTTCTATCTAAAAAGAAAATATCGTTTAGAGTTTTTTTGGAGATGACCTGAAATGTAAAATTGCTTCCTCCATCCGTAGTTCTCCAAAGTCTTCCTTCCTTATCCAAAATAAAACCATCCAAGTCCGTGAAGAATCTTACTTTAACAGGAGTAATAGACTTGTCCGTAAATTTTTTCAGTTCTTGTAATTTCGAACCTATATCGTATCTAAGAGTTCTCGTATCTTCCGTTAAAATGAAAACCGTCTTCTCGTCGGAGATACCGAAATCTTTGATAAAAATATTTTTGAATGAATGAAGATTCCATTTTTTTCCCAAATCGTAAGAGAATAAAAAACTGCCTTCTTCGGAGATCGTATAGAGATAATTTCCGGAAGAACGGATTCTGAAAAAATTTTCTTTGTATATATTCGGTTTTTTGCAAGTACCGGTTTCAATCGAATTGAAATCAACACATAACATATTTTCGTAATCCACGGCATCTTGAGGAATGAAGCGGATGTCTTCCTTCAGATCGGTGATCGTTCCTATATTTCCTTTGTCGCCTGCCACCCAGATTTTACCGTCTTGGGTATAAACGATGGATTTGAGATGAGGAGGGCGGATTGCATCGGAGATCTTGTCCGATATTCCTTTCCCTACGACGAAGATGAGAGGGCCGAATGTAATCAGGAAAAAATAAAAAACAAATTTATTGATAAAACTGCGATGAGATTCGATTCTCCAGATGGAATGAAATGTTTTTTCCAAAGACCGCAAAACAGCTGTTGCAGAGAAGATGAAAACAATAAACCCGATCGCACCGATTTGGGATGCGGTGTTGATGATATCGCTTAAAGTTTCCCAATAAGGTGTGATGTCGAATTGGATATTGTTTTTCAGTAGAAAACTATTTACATCGTGAAAAATCTCGTCCTGGCGGGTTTGTATTCCCGATGCGACTGTGAGTAATGCGAATGCGACTGTAAGAGTCGGCACAAGTGTGACAATCGTAGTATAAGCGAGTCCCGATGCTTTCATCAGGCAATCATCGACCGTAAAACGATGAATGGATACAAGTAGGATGCGAAGGGATAGAATCAGTTTCCTTTTCCAGCCGGGAGTTTCAGGAATCGTAGTGATCTTGATGAGCAGTGGATGGGCTGGGATTGTATTCATAAAACCTACCTGGAACGGAAAGCATAAAGTACATAACTGGATGTAAGTGGAAAACCATTTTTCTTACGTTTGGATTGAAAATGGTAAAATGCGATTCGTATCCATTTTATATAATCCAGGATACTTTTAAAACTTCCTCTTGATTTTAGAAGTTTAGCAGAGAGTGGAAAATCCACTCCGAAGTAAGAGATGAAGCGGTCGTAATTCAATCGGGTCAGTATCTCTTTCAATACACTGTCCGAGTAATAATATACATGACCTGGCATATAATAATGGTAATTTGCCTTTTCTTCTTTTGCCTGCCAACCTTCGAAATTCGCGGTTTGCAAAACCAAAAGGCCACCCGGTTTTAGGATGCGGGTGATTTCCTGAAAAATGAGTTTCGGATTTTCCAAATGCTCGATCACTTCGATGAGAGTGATTACATCGAAGGACTTGTCCGGAAATTTTGCTTCTAAAAAAGTTCCGTGAAACGTAGGGACACCGTTTTCATTTGCATAACCCGCGGCATAATCGGAAATCTCTACACCTTGGACAGTGAATCCTTTTTCTTTCGCTCTTTTTAAAAAGCCTCCGAAAGAAGATCCTATATCCAAAAAATGACCTTTGGAAATAAATTTCCGAATGTTTTTGATTCTCGCATCCCAAACATAAGCTTGGTATTTTTCAGTTTCTCTTTCGTCGATATAAGAGTATTCCGACTTACCTTTGTAATACGCTTCCGAATACAGTTCTTTCTGAGGAGGTCTCGGATAAATCGCCTGCCATTCATGATCTTCGCATTTGTAAACGGATAGTCCGGGATGGTTTCCCGTGGTGGTGTATAAAAACTTCCAGTCGGATGTTTTATCAAAAGGATTTTCTTTATTTAGGAAATCGGAAGCTTCGCTCATTTATTATTTTTTTGCTTGGAAAAACCAATGGCAGATTCTTTCCTCCAAACGCCCGAGAGGAGTTCTTTCCGAATAACCTATTTCCACTTCGGAAAACGGCTTTAAAAAATTTCTCAAATCTTCTTCCGAATAGGTTTCCGCATAACCGCCTTGTAAGTCGGCTAAATTCATTTTCCCGCCGTTGATTTTCAAATGAGTATCCGTATTTGCTCTGATGGAGCCTAAAAGGTAACCACCTGGTGCCAAAGAATCCATAAGGCTTACTAACATTGATTTTGCGAGGTCTTTCGTATTATAATGAAAGACTCCCCAGGAAACAATCAATCCGAACTGGCCTTTGGAAAACGGATAGGGAAGCGAGTGAGTGTGATGGAGTGTGACAGGAAGTGAGAGCTCTTTAATTTGAGCGACCGATTCGATGGAAGAATCAGAGGCGGAGACTTGAAAACCATGACTTAGAAGCAGAGGGATATGGCGGCCTGAACCCGAGCCGAAGTCGAGTGCTTGTTTGTTGGGTGGATTTACCCTGGATAACATTCGAATCAGATTTTCGTCAGGAAAGGAAAGTTTCGATTTGTTTTTTAAATAATGTTCATCCCAAACATTTTTCATAAATCAACCGTTCATTCTATCTTGAATGTCTGCTATCCAATCTTTGTTTCCCACTTCGGAAGTAGTGCTGATCCCGTAAACAAATGGCCTTTTGGCATTGCCTTCGCGTTTTTCCAAGGATTCTCCTTCCGGAATCAGGCTTTCTTTGAAAAATAAGGATTCACCGTCGGCAAGTTTCAATTCGGGTTCTTCTCCAACTAACTTTTGTTTTTTGTGGGGAATCCGGAATATGATAGCTGTTTTTTTTGCCTTTCCTTTCGGTTTGTGCAGAAAATTCGGTTTCGGTTTTTCTCCCAAGTAAAGAGAGATGAGATCCGAGAAATATGAATAACCGTAATGTTTGGGTAATAATTGTTCTGCGAGAAATTCCCCGCCGACTTCGGGGGCGGATTCCAAAAGATAACAATCTCCCTGAGAATTGATTTTAAATTCAGCGACAAAGGGTCCGTTTTTCAGTTTGGTCAAATTCACTATGGCCTGACAGATCATTTTGATTTCGCCTGCCATATCGATTCTTTCGGACGGAGTGATATGGGCAACTTCCAAAAAAGGGGGTTCTTTGGTAGTGATTTTATCGGAAAGAGAGAGTAGATAGAATTTGCCGGAAACTACAAAACCCAAGGCAGTGATTTCATCACCTTCGATTTTGGATTCAACAATCCATTGATCCGACTTAATCGTTTTTTGCCAATCACTCCAAGCCTTTTCTTCTTCAATGATTTCAATTCCGCGTTTGGCGAAACCTAAGGACGGTTTTACGATCACGGGAAACTGAGGAAGCTCGTTTTTTTTGGATCCTTTTTTTTTCTCCAAGCCGATTGTTTGGCTTTTGGGAACGAGGATTCCTTTTTTTTCCAAGAGGGATTTGATTTGCTTTTTGTTGGAGAAAAGAGAGACGGAAGTGCTTGGGTTTCCTATCAGTTTGAATTTTTCGGAAAGATAAGATGCGGAATAAGTGGCGTCGCCGAAAGATCTTGTTGCGACTCCCTGGAGTTTTTCCGTCATCGGAACTCTGCTCATCGCATGGAGTATTTTTCTATATTCTTTAGTAGATTCTAATATTCTTATATCGCAATGGGAAAATCCTACTGCTGTGGAGTTTTTATCGATTCCAATGACATGTAAGCCACGTTCTTTGGCGGCAAGTATCAAGGGGAGTTGATTTTTGCCGGCTCCAATGGAGATAAAGCTACCGATAAATTTCTTTGCCACTAAGACCCGCGATTCCCACCTCTGCGTGGAACGCCCGTATTTCCACCGCCGACCGTTTTTCCGAATGCGGATTTTTGGTTGAGTGGAAGATTTTTCTGTTGGCCGGTGCCTGAAGATTGGTGCGCCAAATCTTCTTGTTTGACTACTACAATCTTTTTGCCTTCGACTTCTTTTCCGTTCAAAGCTTTGATCGCTTTTTCGGCAGAGGAATCTTCTATTTCTGCGGTTCCAAAACCCAAGGATACCTTGGTAATTTTGTCTCGTTTGATATTTACGCTCGTTACCGTACCGTGGGCAGAAAACAGAGCCTTGAGTTGGTCTTCGTTCAGACTTTGGGGGAGGTTGCCAATGGATAACTTCATAGAGGTTACTTTAAAGGAAAGCGATTCCTACAAAAAGTTCAACTCTTTTTATACTATGTCCCATTTTCTGTAAGGAAAAATCGGAGAACTACCGATCTTTCCTTTAGAAGAGGAAAGTTTTATGATACGTGGATTGTATACTGGCGCTAACGGAATGATTTCCCAACAAGTAAGAATGGATGTCATTGCAAATAATCTTGCCAATGTTGATAAGACCGCTTTCAAAAGGGACACGACCGTATTCAAAACTTTCCCTGAGATGTTGCTCCACAGATTTTCGGAAGACGGAATCGGCAAAACTCCGATGGGCTCCTTCGATACAGCACCCGTGGTCGGTAAACTGGGGTTTGGTGCCGAAGTAAATGAAGTCTATACCCGTTTCGAACAAGGCGCTGTTAAAAAAACCGACAATCATTTTGATCTTATGATCCAAGACCAACCTGGGAACGAAAATCCGGGTTTCTTTATGGTGCAAACCAACCGAGGGGAACGAATGACCCGGGGGGGGAATTTCGTATTGGATAAAAACGGATTTGTAGTCACTCCTCAAGGGTTTCCTCTTTTGGGTGAGAAGGGTCCCATCCAAGTGAATCAAGGAAATTTTTTGGTAAAGGAAAACGGGGAAGTATATATCAATGCGCGCATTGGAACCGATCCCAAAAACGGAACCAATGTTTCCGAGAACAGATATGATGACGCTGCATTTTTGGATAAATTAAAAATCAGAACCGTTGAGAATCCCCGCCACTTGGACAAAGAAGGGGACTCTTTTTATTCCGATACTCCCGAATCGGGAGAGCCGACTGCCTTTCCGGAAAGACTCGAACCTCAGATTTTGCAAGGTTTTCTGGAAGCATCCAACGTATCGGTTGTTACTGAAATGGTGGATATGATCGAAGTGAATCGCGCTTACGAAGCGAATTCCAAAACAATGCAAACCCAAGATAGTTTACTCGGAAGGTTATTCGAAGTTATACGGTAGGGTGTATATCTTAGATACATTCCGCACAAATTCTTTTCTTTAAGCAGTGGCTAATGTATCTGGAGTTACCTCCGAAAATGATAATAATCTGTTTGTGTGTTAGTTTTGTATTTCTGTTAAAACATAACTGTATTTCGCTTGTGCGGCTCTTTTGTTTTCTTCATTAAAAAAGTCACATGTAAAATCCAAATGGTTGCCGTTTTTTTTGGTTAATCTAACTTTTGCCTTCACTGTATCCCGTTTGATCGGACGTAAATAACGAATCGACGCGTTCGTTGTCACCATGATCTCCGTTTCTTTTTTCATATGAAACATGCACATAATCGCCGTCAGTGTGTCACCAACCGTGAAATAACAGCCTCCGTGCATAAGACCATGGAGTGCTCGGTTTTCCATTGCATAGGGGATTGTTGCACTAGAGAAATCGGCTTCCAAACTAAGAACCTTCATTTTTGTGGCGGCTGGGTGGCATTGTTCGATTAAAAATTGAACATTTTCAATCAAATCACTCCCTCCTTTAAATTTAAAAATATCTTTTGGAATCACATTTTTAGCTAATTCTAAAATTTCCATAATTTCCTCATAAAACAAGATATGACTAAATTTGGAGACAGACTGGTCTCCGTCAAGAGACAAATTTGTCTCTTTTTTTGCTTTCTTTTAGGCAAGGTTATAGTATTCTGTGATACGTGAAAAATCGTCCCAGAAAACCCTCCTCCGTTTTTACTCTTAGTGCGCGCATTGAAGCCAACCCTGGTGCTCGACTTCTCAGTGCCGCAAAAGATATATTTTATTCGCACGGTTATGCAATGGCCGGCATCAACGAAGTGATTGAAAAATCAAATACCTCCAAAAAAAGTTTTTATCATTATTATCCGAGTAAAACAGATTTGGGCCATGCCTTCCTACTTTTGGAAAGGGACAACTTGTACGAATTGGTCGATCATTTTATTAATAAAAATCCAAATAATTATAAAGCGTTCATCACCTCGTGGAGCCGCTTTTTAAAATTAATGGGTCGGTCAAAGTCATATAAAGGGTGTCCGTTCGCCAATCTATCCGCACAATCGACGGGTGAATTTACCACTGAGATTACTAACACAATGGGTCAATTGAAAGACAAACTGATTCAATTTTTGGAAAAAAGTGAACTGGCCCTTAAGCGAAAAGAAGCGGAAAAAAAAGCAAAGTCCATTCTCGTTTTGTACGAAGGATGCATTCAAATGTGGAAGTTAACAGGCGATATATCTTATTTTGATCAATTTAAAGATCTGTTAATTGCCTGACCACCATTAGATTCCTGAACATTAGCGAAAGGAAACTCGGTAAAGGAATCCTAGTCGTGTCTTGCAATCTAAGGCATAACATTTTCGTGTTAGTTGGCTTAATTCACCCGAGACTCGTAAAAACTATATAATTGCGTGAAATGTGTAATATTTTGTGAAGATGAATATTATTCCTAAACCGAAACATTCCTAAACAAAATCGACTTTTCTTTATATATAGAGTGGATCCCTGCGAAAAGGATACGAAGGGTGCGAAGCAGTCGCAAAGCGACCGGAGCGAATGCGAAGCCCGTAGTAGCCTGACCCCGAAAGTATTGATAAAATTGTCCAATAAACAGAGAATAAGTGATAAAATATGGGATATATTTTCGGGGGTTCGCCCAAAATACTTCTAGTAATGCACGAGTAGATGGAATGTATTTTTATCACATAGGTGAACACCTATTTTGAAGGCAGAATAACATCAATATTGTGAAATTAATGGAATTTGCGAAAAAAATAGGCTCATATTTTAATGCGAGTAAGGTGATTTTTAATTGAAAATCAAGAAGGTTTTTTCAGTGTTGGTTTAATTTTAAAGAATATGCGAGAATATATGAATCAATTTTTTAATGTTTTGGCCCTTGGAATCTTTTTGCTTTTGAACATTTATTGCAATCAATCAGGTGGATCTTCCGACAGTAGCAGTATTTTGTTACCGTTGCTTTTTGGAGGTACGGGATCTTCTTCAAGTGTAAAAACTTCTGGGACGAACGGTGCTTCTGCAACCGGGACATCAAGTACGAGTACTTCAACTTCAACCTCGCTTTCGCTTTCGGGCTTTTCTCCTACATTTGGTATTGCCGGGACATCTGTTTCCATTTCTGGATCAAACTTTTCAACTACTTTGGCAAATAACGTAGTTAAATTCAATGGAGTTACTGCCTCTGTAACCAATGCAACCAGCAGTGTTCTTACTGTCACTGCTCCATCAGGGGTTACAACCGGAACGATAAGTGTTGCCGTGAATGGTTCAACTCTAACTTCTTCCAATAATTTTGTAGTTTCTCCTTGGACATCCGTTGTCGGAGTTACAAATGACGCTTATCGAATCTCTTGTCCGAATGCAGATACTTGTTTTGCGTTAAATCAAGCAACTTCTTCCTCAAACACATTTTTCTTAAAAACTACGAATGGAGGAACTAATTGGACTAATGCGGATACAGGATATTCCGTATTACAAACCATCTCTTCCTTATCAGGAGGATTGTCTTGCCCTGATACGTCGACTTGTTATTTTGCAGGTGCTAAAAGCTTTTCTAATAAAATACTTAAAATAACTAACGCGTCATCATCGACTCCTTCGATCAGTCAAATAGGGAATACTGGATTTTATTATGCCATATCTTGTCCAACGTCAACGTTCTGCATTGCTACGGGTACAAATTCGGTTCAACGAACTACAGACGGTTCGACCTGGTCATCCATTAGCACTTCCTATTCAATGGGCTCTATATATTGTATCGATACGAATACTTGTTATGGTAGTGAAGTGAATACAAAGACAATATATAAAACTACAAATGCAAGTACTGCAACTCCTACTTGGACAACCCAAACTGTCTCAAACGGCACTTCTATTAATTCCATTCATTGCGTTGATGCCAATAATTGTATAGCGGTTGGATTGAGTGTTTTAGCAAAAACTACGGATGGTACAAATTGGACTTCTTTGACAGTTCCATTCGTTACCAACACTTCTACTTCTCTGAATGGCGCTTATTGTTTCGATGCAAATACCTGTACTATCGTAGGTAATAATACGACTGTTTGGAGGACCGCTGATGCGGGAGCCAATTGGGTCAATCAAAGCTTTGGTGCTACAAACAATAATTTGAGTTTGTCTTGCACGACTTCAATATCAAATGCGTGTTATGTTTCATCAACGTCCGGGTTTATATTCAAAAGAGCATCTAATTGATGTAATGGCAAAAAAGATCTAAAATGAATAAATACCGAAATTATAAGAAAAGTTTTGAATTGATTTCGATATGGCTAATTTTAGAATCTACGATCCTTTTTATTGAATAGCCGCTCTACATAACTCTAGGCTCCTTGAGTCGGAAGTGTAAGCGGTTGATCTCTCTTTATTTTAAAACCACAAATCAGCTGTTTGTATTAATGATTTTTCATCCGGTTTCCCAACAGAAACCCAAGCCACGATGCCGTCAGGGCGAACAAGTAAAGCGCTCAAACCTAATTGTTCTTTCACCCGGCCGCTAGTGTATTTGATAGCATCACCGTATTCACTCGCCAACGTTTTAAGGGAAGGGTTCCTATCAAAATCAAGTAGTATCCCTTGTCCCTCGTCCATGAATTCGCCGATTTTTGAACCGTCTTCGAGTTCAAAGTTGGGAACACTGTGGCCTACAAGAGGGTGATCGCTGCCGACGAGATTATAGCGAGTGAAAACACCCCACACCCTTCCCGCAAAATAAGTGGCACCATCGCGAGTATCCATAAGATCGCGGATAATTGCATTGAGTGCACGGGCATGCGAACTAGGACTCATGATGGCTACTTGAGCTCGTGACCAATCCAGAACCTGCGCACCTACTGGGTGCCGTTCCGAATGATAACTGTCTAGTAAAGCTTCCGGAGCTTTCTTTCGAATGGTTGCTGCGAGTTTCCAACCCAGATTCATGGCGTCGCCGAGTCCAAGGTTCAGTCCTTGACCACCTAACGGTGAATGAATGTGAGCGGCATCACCTGCTAAAAGAATCCGTCCGTTGCGGTAGGATGTGACCTGTCGTGCCCGGTCGGTCCAAGTAGTTGCAATATGCAGCGTAATAATGGTAACGTCGGTGTTCGAGATTCGACGTATAACATTTTGTAGGTGTTCGATTGTAACAGGTTTTTCCCCATTATGAAAAGCACCACCATCAAAATCCTGTATGATTAGATAGCCCGGTTGTGATTGCAAATACATACCTTTCGCTGTCACGTTTCTGCCGGGTTTAAGCTTTTCAGGATCTGCGATATCCACTTTCGCAGAGTAACCTGTAAATTCAGGTTCCGTGCCGGCGAATCCAAAACCGCCCGCCTTACGAACAATACTACGGCTTCCGTCGCAGCCCACGAGCCATTTGCCTTGAAAAGATTGATCGCCTGATTGAACTGTGACTCCTTCCTCGGTTTGATAAAAGGAAGTCAATGCAACCCCTCGCTTGATTTCCACACCCAAGGTTTCTGCGCGACGGGTCAGTATCGTTTCCAGTTCTTCCATTTCGGAAATCAAACTGGTGTCAGTCGAACTTGGTAGGCGGTACTTCCACTGCGAGATATCGATATCACCATCATGAAAGGGAATGCCGGCAAAATGTCCCACCTGGCGACGTGTACCTATGCCTGAATTTTGATGAGGACTTTTCAAACGTTTATATATCTCAAGTTCTTTTAGCAACCCACGTCGGTAGAGAGCTTCGATGGAAGGTGCCGAGAGCCCCCGTATTCCGAAAGGAAGTTGTTTTAATGGAGAATACGGATTTTCCGCCTTTTCCAAGATAATTACTGAACATTTGGCCAGTGCCAGTTCGCAAGCAAGAAATAGGCCTACAGGTCCCGCACCTGAAATGATTACATCGTAAATCGGTTGTTTGTTGTTATTGTGATTCATAAGAGTTTCCGTATATAAATTGTTAATTGATCGTTTTTACACTGTTGAAAAAATCAACCAGGCTCTGAGGTGAGTTTGCACCGAGACAAAGTTCCAAGACACCTTCCGACTCTACCGCTTCAACAGAACTGCGGGGAAAGAGTTGTGTTTCGTAAAAGCTGAGAGCGGCTTCCAGGTCACCTGGATGGGAAACGATTGCTTTTGCAAGTTCCGCACCGTCAAACATTGCCAGATTGGCACCTTCGCCTGAGGGAGGCATTAAATGTGCAGCATCGCCCAGTAATGTAATACCGGGAATGCGATCCCATCTATGTTCGGCCGGAAGTGTATGGATAGGGCGAAGTACTGGGTTCGTTTCTCCTTCCGTAATGAGAGCTATGAGTTCCGGAGCCCAGCCATCGAATTCTTTGGCTATATAGTCCAATGCATTTTTCGGGTTAGAGAAGTCTATGTTATCAAACCAATCTTTTGGTTTGGTCAATTGCACATAAGTGTGCAATACCTGATTGGGTTCACGATGTGCAGAAATCCCTTTTCCGGGAGAAAGTGCATACATCGCTCCGCCTCCAACCGCTTCCGCGCTCGCTTTGTGACGAGTGTCACAGTCATGCAGGAACGTTTCGATAAATGATGTGCCGACATACTCCGGTTTTGCTTGAGAGAGAAGTGGACGAACCTTTGACCAAGCACCATCGGCACCCACGAGGAGGTCTGTCGTGACGCTTGAGCCATTTGCAAATGTGAGCAAATGTTTTCCCTCGCCAAGCGAAGACGCTTCTTTGATTTTGTATCCCCAACAAATCGTGTCAGCAGGAAGTGAATTCAAGAGAATCCTGCGAAGGTCACCTCGCAAAACCTCAGGTCGCCCACCTGTGCCTTCGTCCGGTTCATCAAGTAAAACATTGCTGTACTTATCAAGTATCCGAGACGCTTGAGCACCTGCATTGATGATTTCAAGGAACCGATCGTAGAGCCCCGCTTCTTTCAGTGCAATCTGTCCGTTGTATTCGTGAATATCAAGCATCCCTCCTTGTCCCCGCGCATTTGGAGATGTTTCCGCTTCGAAAATCGTAGCTGCAATACCATGAACATGTAGGACTCGCGCGAGTGTCAGGCCACCGAGCCCGGCGCCTATGATTGCAATTGGAGTGTGATTTGTTTGAAACATAGAGAGTCTCCTTTTTATTCCAAAAATATAAGGTTTTGAATATTTATTTATTGACTTAAATATTTAAGTCAATAAAAATTTATAAGATATTCGTTTCAACTAAAAAAGGAAGGTTTTCGTTTTGGGACTAAGAGAATTAAAAAAGAAACAAACCCGCAAAGCTATCTCCGATATGGCAACCAAACTCTTTATAGAGCGGGGTTATCATGAGGTTACTACCGCGGAAATTGCCAAACTCGCCAATGTTTCCGTGCCGACCTTATTTAATTATTTTGAAAACAAAGAGTCTCTTGTTTTCGATGAGGATGTGGAGCGAGAAGAAAGGCTTATCGACGCTGTCGTATCCCGAAAGAAAGGAGTTTCCATACTGGATGCTCTCCTTGAATTCGGATTGAAGAATCCTGCATTCAATCCTGCCAATCGTAAACTCGTTCAAGACTTTAGAAATCTGATCAAGTCGACTCCGGAGCTTTCGGTCTATGAGAGACAAATCATGATGAGATACGAGAGTTCACTCGCAAAAACGATTCAAAAAGAGGCAAAGAAGAAGTTGAGCGAAGTGGAAGCCGGCTCCATTGCTCATTTTATTTCAGATGCCTTTTACAGAGCAAGCAATGCCACTAATCCGAGTAAGGCTCTCGAAACAATTTTTGAGATTTTAAAGAATGGATGGGAAGAGTGATCATTCCAATTTTATAAATTCAATTCTTAATTGCTGTTTCGGCGAATGATACTGATGCATTATTTGCCGAAATTCTTTAAAGTTATGATATAAACCATTGAAACTAAGAATGACAAACGGTAATGATATTATTAATTTATATCATTATCTATTTCTATGGATTTAACTAGACTCTCAATATATGTTTTATTATGCTCGGCTTTCTTAATTTCTTCACGAAGCTGGGTTTTGAAGGTTCTTTGCGCATGTATTGCAGCAGTAGTGTCACCACAGTTTTGCATTACAATGATGAGCTTTTTTCCTTGTTCAATTGAAGTCTCAAGCTTTGCTATTATTCTCTTGTCTTCGTCGAGTAAAGTTTGTTTCTCTTTTTTGGCTTGAGTTTTAATCGTCAAACTAACATGAGGGTCGTTTATTTTTTTGTTCAGTTCCTCTATCTTTGACTCATTTTCATCAATTTTCTTATTTGTTTCAACGAAATAGTTATAAAGGTTTAATTTAGTCGCATCAGCTAATTTTTGATCGGAACAGCTCGGGCAGCATGCTAGTTTTACTGTAAAATCTGCTGAAACCTTTGCTGCAATTTGTTGTTTTAAATTAATTCCTTCAAAGTTTGGTTTGATTGAAACTTCTTTAGGTCTGATTCCGATTGTGCAGCAACTTTTTAATAGTAATAACGAAATCGTTATCCAAATTATTCTAGTTATATTCATTTTATTTACTTCCACAGTTTTTGAAATGAATTTCGAAAATTACCTCATCTTTGAATGGATTCGATTTCCGATACAAGTTCATTATTATTATAGTCGGATAGGCATCTTTCACATAACATCTGATTTATGACAATATATTTTCTCGCCTATTATTTAGAAATAATTCAAACAATGCAAGCATTCTCTTTGATTGTTAGTAAAAAGTTGATTATTAGGGAATTGCCTGATTCGGAGAAGTTGATGATACAGGATATCGGTTGTTAGATTGTATCCTATATGTGATACTTGTTTTGGCTCTTTGTGATTTGTACTAACGTATCTTGATGCAAGTATGTAATGTTTTGAAATACGAATGTCATAAAATAGGGAGAGGCCTGTAAATGAAACAAATTGCCTGATGTTAAGACTCCCCGCGAAAAGGATGCGGAGGGCGCGGCACGCGGTCGCATCATGCGACCGGAGCGAACGCGAAGCCAGGAGTCAGCCTGACCCCGAAGGGGGTTCGCCCAACATATTATTTTATGCTCATGGGCTTTCTAATATCTTTCACTCATTCCGAATCCGTCCATCGTAGACTTGGATACAACTAAAGTAGATTCGGCTACGCCCATCCGTTGATTAACTCTTGCGAAACATAGGAATCTATCAAAATAGAGTTATGAAAATTATCATAACAGGTTCGCTAGGAAATATCAGTAAGCCGCTAACGATAGATTTGGTGGGAAAAGGACATTCTGTAACAGTTATCAGTAGTAAGCTGGAAAAACAAAAAGAGATTGAAGCGTTAGGGGCAAAGGCAGCTATCGGACCTTTGGAAGATGTTTCTTTTCTTGTGAAAAGTTTTACGGGAGCTGACGTCGCATATTGTATGATACCGCCAAACAACTACTTTGATCATAATCTTGATCTGATAGAGTATTATCATCGAATCGGGAATAATTACGTGCAAGCGATTCAAGAATCGGGAGTAAAACGCGTGATTCATCTCAGTAGCATCGGCGCACATTTGGATCAGGGCACAGGTATCATTCTAGGTCATCATTACGTAGAGGGTGTCTTAAACAAACTTTCGAACGTTGCCATCACCTTTATGCGCCCGACAGCCTTTTATTATAATTTATACGGCTTCTTGGATACGATAAAAAGAACCGGCGTTATCGCGTCGAATTACGGAGAAGAGGACAAGGTGCCATGGGTCTCTCCGATTGATATTGCAAGAGCGATTGCAGAAGAAATAGGACTACCTCCTGTTGATAGAAAAGTAAGATATGTTGCCAGTGAAGAACTTACTTGTAATGAAGTGGCCGCTATCTTAGGCGCGGCTATCGGAAAGCCCGATTTGAAATGGAAAGTGATCACCAATGAACAGATGCAAAACGGATTGGAAGCTGTCGGAATGGCTCCACGAATTGCTTCCGGTTTAGTGGAGTTGAATGCTGCGCTTCATGACGGTACACTCTCGGAGAATTATTTTCGGAACAGACCTGAGATGGGTAAAGTGAGGCTGTCTGATTTTGCGAAAGAATTTGCTATCGCATTTAAACAAAATTGATGGTAGAATTTAGAGCATGACGAGTTTGCAACCTCAAAGACTTAAGACGATCAGCGAATACCATCAGCTGATGGGGTTTCTTAAACCGGAACATCCGTTAATCAGTGTGATCAATTTTGAATTCATCAAACGTTTGCCCAGAAACGAATCCATCAGTTTGGTATTTGATTTTTACTCCATTGCACTTAAAAGAAATTTTAACGGCAAAATGAAATACGGTCAGCAGGAATATGATTTTGACGAAGGTGTACTTCTTTTTATCGCGCCCGGTCAGGTTTTCGGAATCGAGGTTGATAAAGACTCATTATTAAAACATTCGGGATGGATGGTTCTCGTTCATCCCGATTTTTTATGGAATACTACTTTAGCCAAAACGATAAAGCGATATGAATATTTCGATTATTCCGTAAACGAAGCACTCTATCTTTCCGATAAGGAAGAAGCTACGATTACGAACATTATACAAAACATCGAAAATGAGTATCATTCAAACATCGATCATTTCAGTCAGGATGTAATGATTGCTCAATTGGAATTGTTGCTAACTTACGGTGAAAGATTTTATCATCGTCAGTTTATAACAAGGAAGATTACGAATCATAAAATTCTTACCCGTTTGGAAGATATTCTTTCGGAGTATTTCAACGGTGATTCTTTGGCAAAAAGAGGATTGCCGACCGTTCAATACATTGCCGAAGCATTGAACGTATCTCCCAATTACTTAAGCGGACTTTTGAAAGTATTAACAGGACAAAGTACACAACAACATATCCATGATAAATTGATTGAAAAAGCCAAAGAGAAATTATCCACTACCGACTTGTCCGTAAGGGAAATTGCATATGAGTTGGGCTTTGAACATCCGCAGTCATTCAACAAATTGTTCAAAACGAAAACGAATGTTTCTCCTTTGGAATTCAGACAATCATTTCATTGAGAAAATCCGAAATCGTAAATTTCTTTACTTATACTTGACTCACACACTCAAGATGGATTGGCTTTCAAAGTTTAGATATTTTCCGTCATTTGCTTCCGGACCTGTATCTTTTCCGGGGGTGACTCCGAAGAAACGTTTGTATTCTCGGCTGAATTGCGAAGGACTTTCGTAACCCACGCGAAGTGCAGCATTATAAACATTCAATCCGTCTTGGGTCATAAGTATGCGTGCTTTGTGGAGTCTGACGTTTTTGATGTATTGGATGGGAGATACATTTGTTACTGCTTTAAAACTGGAGTGGAATGTGGACACGCTCATGCCTGCATCCGTTGCCAGAGATTTTACATCAAGAAGATCATTAAAAGACTCATGTATCCGATTGAGAACGCGGGCAATCTTAAAGAAACGTCTGTTATGGTATGCCATTGCATGAAGAGCTCCTCCCGGCTCACTGCATAGAACCCGATATACGATCTCTTTTACAATCATAGGGCCGAGGATTCGTCCGTCCATCGGAGATGAGAGCGCTTCCAAAAGCCGGATCGTAGTGTCGGTAAGAACGTCTGTTAAATGAGATGTATAAATTCCTTTCGGAAGAGACTCCTCGTTGTAACGAAGATCATCGTTCATCTCTAGTAAAATTTCTCCTACGGAGGAGGGATCGACCGTGATATAGATTCCCAAAATCGGTTCTTCGGAGCTGGCTGTGGTTTCGCATTCGATGGGAAGTGGAACGGAAAGAACCAGATAATTGAGAGCGTTGTATGTATAGATTTCATCACCTAAGAATACACGCTTTTGGCCTTGTGCCAGAATGATGATGCCCGGTTCGTAAGCTTTCTGTGCACGAGGAGACGACCTATCGACACGAAATAATCTTACCCCTTCCACTACGGAAGGTATGACCCGTTCTTCCGGGACCAGATGTTCTAAAAGTTGTACTAACTTGAGTCGTTTTGTTTCGCTGATCTTTTCCGACATAACGGATCTACCTTCTCTATCTGAAATTTTACCTGCCGGTCGGGAAGTCTGTAATTTTTTCCTATTGGTCATAGGATTAGGCAGGAATCGTTGGAGGAATGATTTCGAGCTTCTCCATTTTTGGCTATCAGTTTATAGAGAATTTTAATTCAAAATATTAATCGTAATTCGGTGTATCTGGAGTTGTACCTGCCTTGTAAAATACCCATTTTTCTTATGAATCGTAGGATTAGGCAGGAATAAATAGGATCGGATATTGATAAACGGAAAGAAACAGGCTATCTTTCAGAGTATCTTTGGCAAGGCGGATGACAAACGATTCTGCCGCTTTTGCAAATGGGGAGAAATAAAATATGACTATAAAAGTACTTGGATACGCAGCGAAATCGTCCACTACACCTTTGGCACCATTACAAATTGAGCGCCGTGTCACTCGTCCGGACGATGTGGAGATTGAAATTCTATACTGCGGAGTGTGCCATTCCGATCTGCACCAAGCGCGCAACGATTGGGGTGGGAGTGTTTATCCGGTCGTTCCCGGTCATGAAATCATAGGAAGAGTCTCTAACGTCGGTTCTGCTGTGTCTCGTTTTAAAATAGGAGATTCTGTTGGTGTCGGTTGCATGGTGGATTCCTGCAGGAATTGTTCGGCATGCAAACAAGGTTTGGAACAGTATTGTGAACAATTTCCCACATATACTTATAATGGAACGGATCGCCACGATGGGATGCCTACGTATGGGGGTTATTCCGAAAAAATCATAGTTTCCGATGCATTCGTCGTGAAAATTCCGGATGGTCTTGATCCGAAGGGAGCCGCACCTTTGTTATGCGCTGGAATTACCACATGGTCTCCTTTGGCCCATTGGAAGATCGGGAAAGGAAATAAAGTTGCAGTTATTGGGCTAGGTGGTCTAGGTCATATGGCGATCAAATTTGCAAAAGCTTTGGGTGCGGAAGTCACTTTGTTCACTCGCACAAAAGGAAAAGAAGAGGATGCGAAACGATTAGGTGCGGATCGGGTCGTTTTTTCAACTAACATAGAACAGATGTCAAGAGTAACGGGTCAATTCGATCTGATCATCGATACTGTACCGAGCATTCATGATCTGAATCCCTATCTTCCTACGTTATCTCTAAACGGAACAATCGTGTTAGTCGGTTATCTGGGAGGTTTGGAGCCTGTATTGAACACTGTGCCTTTGATTATGGGGCGCAAATCCGTCGCTGGTTCCGTGATCGGTGGAATTGCGGAAACTCAGGAGATGTTGGATTTTTGCGGTAAACATGGAATTACTTCCGATGTAGAAGTGATTCCGATTCAGAAAATCAACGAAGCATACGAGCGAATGTTGGAAAGCGATGTCAAGTATCGTTTTGTAATCGATATAGCATCATTGAAGGAAAGTAGGGTATAACAATGAATCAACGTAAATTAGGAAATAGCGGCTTGGAAGTTTCTTCACTTGGATTCGGAGCCATGGGAATGAGTTTCGGTTACGGCCCTCCGAAAGATAAAAACGAAATGATTTCCGTCCTTCGAAGTGCTGTTGAAGAGGGAGTGACATTCTTTGATACTGCGGAAGTATATGGTCCGTTCCTGAATGAGGAATTGGTAGGGGAAGCGCTTGCCCCTTTTCGTGGAAAAGTTGTGATCGCTACTAAGTTCGGTTTTAAACCGGATGCAGGCGGAAAATGGAACGATTTGGATAGTCGTCCGGAACATATCAAAGAAGTAGCAGAAGCATCGTTGAAGCGACTGAAAGTCGATGCAATTGATCTTTTTTACCAACATCGTGTGGATCCCCTTGTTCCTATTGAAGATGTTGCAGGTGCCGTGAAAGATCTAATCAAAGAAGGTAAGGTGAAACACTTCGGGCTCTCCGAAGCAGGGGTTAAAACAATCCGTCGTGCTCACTCGGTTCAACCGGTGACCGCCTTACAGAGCGAATACTCGCTTTGGTGGAGAGAGCCGGAAGAAGAAATCATTCCGACTTTGGAAGAGCTGGGAATCGGATTTGTGCCATTCAGCCCTTTGGGGAGGGGATTTTTGACAGGCAAGATCGCTACGCAGACTAAATTCGATGGCACCGACTTTCGTAGCATAGCTCCACGCTTTCAATCGGAAAATCTGAAAGCCAATCAAGTGTTTGTCGATCTTTTGGAGAAAGTAGCGAAAGAAAAAAATGCAACACCCGGACAAATTGCACTTGCATGGTTGCTTGCCCGTAAGCCATGGATCGTTCCCATTCCGGGAACAACTAAGAAAGAACGTCTAACAGAGAACAACCAAGCGGACCGGATCGAACTGACAAAGGCCGACCTTCAGGAAATTGAAACGGTGGCGGGGAAGATCAAAGCTCAAGGAGAACGTTATCCCGAGCACTTGCAGAAAAAAATCGATCGTTGATCGGTGATTCCGGCCGAGCAAATACGACCGGTTCGAAGTTTCGTCGATTGACCGGTTTACCGAATGGAAAGTCGTAAATAGGGCAATATTTTAAGATTGCCTCGGAATAGAAACCGAATCAGTAATAACATAATGAGTATTTTATTTAAAATCATTAATGTTGTTTTCGCTCTTCTATTTTTTACATCGGCTGCATTGCAGTACAATGATCCCGATCCAATTCATTGGATTTTTATCTATGGATTGGCGGCTATCTTATGTAGTCTTGCCGTAGCCGGTAAGTTTTATCTACCTTTGATTTATATTTTATTCGGTGCTGTCTTATTGCAGCTTCTGATTCTTTCCGACGGTGCATTTCAATGGTATCTTCAAGGAAGTGAAAATATGCTCTCTACGCCTATGTCGAAAGACAAACCTTATATTGAGGAAATCAGGGAATTTTTCGGTGCTTTGATTGTGCTTGGATCCAATTTGTTTTTGCTTTATCGGGCAAATAAAGGGAAAGGGAAACAATCGTAATCTATTTCTAATCCTTCTCCAAAACAATTCCTCATATTACACAACAATCCCCGCGAAAAGGATACGGAGGGCGCGTAAGCGGTCGCATAATGCGACCGAAGCGAACGCGTAGCCCGTAGTAGCCTGACCCCGAATGTATTTTAATTATATGCGACGAACAGTGAATAGGTTTCCGTATAAGCAAATAATTTTTCGGGGGTTCGCCTGGAACGTATTATATCTGATTAATTTAGATGTAAGGGATGGAATAGCGTCGCCAATTCCTTGTATCCTCCTTATGCAAAACCATTTCGGGCATAAAAACCGGGAATCACCAAACAATACTAATTAACAATTGTTAATAAAAAATCCGATGAAAAGAGAGTCTCAAAACTAGAAGTCGGGAAGGCGGAATGAATTCCGTTCCGGAGTGGAATCTCCCGATCTCACGGAGAGACGTATGAAAAAACACAGTCTTAAGTTCATTTTGATTGTTTGGAGTTTCGCTATTTTGAGTTTGCTAACAATACTCATTGGCGGTACTGCTTTTTATCTTGCAAGCCTTCAGATCAAAGACCATTACCAGGATCAGATGAAAACGGTAGTTAATATCGTGGGATTGGATTTTAATCAATTCCTACAATCTCATGAAAAAATAGCCAAGACAATGGCAAGAGACGAAAGAGCGATTCAATCCGTTCTTTCGGGAAAGCCTATCGCAAGTCCTTACTTTAAAGAGATGATGGACCGGTTCGGAGTGTACGAAAATATTTTTGTTTTCGGTCTTTCGGAAAAATCCCTGGTTGTGGCGGATGGGGTGGAAGGAAAAACAATCGGATATGGAAAGAGGAAAGACGAACGGGAAGATTTGAACCGTTTTTTAGAATCTGTTCGCAATTCCGATATTTCAATCGGTAAGGCAAAAAAGTCTCCTATTACGGGAAGCACTGTGGCTGTTCTTACAACACCTGTTATGGAGAAAGGCAAGAAGATCGGTATACTTTGTTTGGCTTTGTCTTTGGACTCCATATCTGATTTGTTAGTTGCCAACGCCCGGTTGGGGAAAGAAGGATATATTTCCATTGTGGAAAACGACGGTCGTGTCATCGCACATATAAATAAAAATCTGATTCTGAACCTGGATATCTCCAAACAAAGTTTCGGTGCCGGATTACTTTCCATGAGGGAAGGTGAAATTATGGATTTTGTTTTCGGAGGTCAAAAAAGATTCGCAACTTTAAAACGTTTGGAAAAGTGGAAACTATCCGTTGCGGCGATTCAGCCACTTCATGAGATTACAAATTCCTTAAACAAACTGGTTTTAGGAATTATTATCATCTCCTTGTTGACTGCAAGTGTTTCCGCCTATGTTCTCTATCGGGTTTTAAACAATCGATTAAGACCGTTGGAATCGGTAAGTAAGGTTTTTCGTACAATGTCGGAAGGTGATTTAAGATGCAATTTAAACTCATCTTATCAGGATGAAATCGGAATGATAAGCGGAGATATGAATTCTTTCATTCAGAATCTATCCAAGTCGATTAAAAACGTTCAACAGATTTCTTTGGATCTATCTTCTTCTGCAAATCAATTGACCACGTCGTCTCTTTCTTTTGCGACTGTCGCCCAATCGACCGCGGCATCTTCCGAAGAAATGTCTGCAACTACGGAAGAAATGAGTGCTGCGATGGATCAAATATCCGAAAAAGTAGAACGTCAGTATCGAAACATAAGGGAATTTCATTCAAAGATCAAATCACTTTCCCAAGGCAGTCGGCAAATCGGAAAGGAAATACAGAACACATTAAAAAAATCCAATATGATTTCAGAGAAAGTAAAAACAGGAGAAGAGTCTTTGAATTCAATGGGAACCGTGTTCGGAACTATTTTGAAATCTTCGGAACAGATGACCGGTATTATAAAAATAATCAACGAAATAGCGGATCAAACCCAACTTCTATCTTTGAATGCATCCATTGAGGCGGCAAGAGCAGGGGATGCGGGCAGAGGATTTGCGATCGTTGCCGATGAGATTTCCAAACTTTCTGAGAAAACAACATCGTCTATCAAATCCATTTCAGGAATCATCGGCGGGAACCGTTCGGGATTGTCCAATGGAATCGATGGAATTCAAATTACTTTGACAACTCTTCGTGAGATCATTCAAACCGTGGAGGAAGTGGCGGTCGTAATGGAAGAATTATTCCAGATCACAAAGACTCAGGATCACTTAAGTTCGGAAGTGGATTTGGAATCCGATCGGATCGGAGAAGAATCCGAGGCGGTAAAATTGGCGATCGAAGAGCAGAAACGTGCGGTTCGGGAAATCACGAATGTAATTTCCAAGCTGAACGATGAGACTTTGGGAACGGCAAGCAGTTCGGAAGAAGTATCCGCCACCTCAGTGAGTCTATCGAACAATGCGGAAATATTGAAAAGAATCACTGATAAATTTCAAGTCGCATAATAACTTATTTACAATGTAAGAATAAAATCTTGTTATTTCATCCTGGTATTGATATTTTCCATCAAAGCCGGAAGGAACCATGCAAGATTTTCCCATTTTCAACCAATTAAAGGAAAGAGTTCCCAGTTTGAATAGAAACTGGAAGAGATACTATGGAATGTTACAAGAGTTATCCGTTCCCGCAAAAACAACTTTGATTCGTAAAGGAGAAAATAATAAAACAATCTATTTCATCAAAAAGGGGTGCTTGCGTATTTGGTTCGAAGATAAAAACAAAGATGTTACGATTGCCTTCTTCTTTGAAAACCGAGCGATCGGTTCCTTACATGCTTACAGAGGTACACAAAATAATAGCCAGTTTAGTTTGGAAAGCATAGAGCCTACGGATGTGTATGTGTTAAGCGCTGAGAATGCGGAAATCATTTATCGTGAAAATGAAAAACTAAAGGAAGTTTTGCTGGACTTCGCACTCGAAAGATTTGATACGTATATGAATTTATTTTTGTCCCGGATCAGGGATAGTCCCGAAGTTCGTTATAGACAGTTGATTAAAAACCAACCGGATATCGTAGAACGCATTCCGCAACATTACATCGCGTCTTATTTGGGAATCACCGCCGTTTCTTTAAGTCGAATACGAAACAGAGTTTGGAAAGATAAAAAATAAAAATTTCGAATCAGTTCAAATCGCCGAACACAATTCTGATCCGAATGATTCCGTTCCTTGCAAAGACGACGATTGGTTTTCAATCTTGCCGCATACTTTTCGGGTAACGTCTTTGGCAAATCCGATGATCTTACTTACATTGCCATCTTCTCCTATGATTTTGAATGCGCGGCATCGAATCCATTTGGTGGTTCCGTCAGAAAATATAATTCTAAACGGATCGATCCATTCGGGATCATCGGGAGCAAGCTGAAATACTTGGATCGCAATTTTACGGTCTTCCGGATGCACAATATCCAACCACGAATACTGGTTCTCAAGTATTGTCTTTGTCTGCCTCCGCCAGATTCTTTCAAATGCGGAGCTCACGTAGAGAAGCCGGTTCGACGGAAAATCCTTAATCCAAAAAAACTCATCCTTATTTTTGGATGTTTGTATTGAAAAATGATCTGAGTTTGAAATATTCATTTGCGACTATTTTCCGGAACGATTTTTGTACTTCGTTCACAATCAATAGACGCGAGTGTTTGTTCGGTTGTTTATTAACAATTGTTAATAAAACCGTTCTATCTTTTTTTCCCCATCCAACGTGAGGGGCCGGGTCCAAAACGTCCCAAACGATCTCCGGGGTTTGCGAGTTTGCAATGGAATAAAGAAAGGCAACCGCATCCGATGCATTGGGAAAGTCCTCGTTTGAGTCTTTCCAATTCCATGATTTTTTCCTCGATTCTGGTCGTCCATGTTTTGGATAATTTGGACCAGTCCTGCCCGCTGGGAGTATGATCAACCGGCAGTTTGGCAACTTCTTCGGCGATTTCATCCAGGGATAGACCGACTTTTTGTGCGAATACGATAAATGCGATACGGCGAAGTACATGCCTCGGGTAATTTCTATGACCGGAACCGGCTCGAAGGGAAGTGATGAGACCCTTTTCTTCGTAAAACCTGAGAGCAGATGAGGCTACCCCGCTTCGTTTGGAGACTTGTCCGATTGTAAGAAACTCTTCCATTTCCATATCCGAAATGGAAATTTCAAAAAATATAATGTCAAGTTAACTTTAACTTTAGTTTTTGAAGATGGGTTTAAATATCCGAATTTTTTTTGAAAATTTATGAAAAAAAATAACTCCGGGGGCTTTACTTCAAGTTCACTTTAAGTTGTAAAATATTGGAAACAGAATATCGTTCGGGAGTGATTTGATGCTATTGAAATATGTGAATACCGACTCCCCCCTCAGGTTGGGGGTGATTCTAGAGAACGCAGGAGATCTCGGGGAGACAGCTCTTCGTTGTTTCATGAATAAAGCTGATTCGGATCACCGTTTTAAAATCGATCTGATTGACTTACATGATTTTTCATTTCTTTCCCGGCAGGGAGAATCGACATTGGAAAAGTCCGCACTGGCTCATCGGATTTTTTCTTCCGATGCGTTTGTGGTAATTGCACCTGAACCTAGCTGCGGTTATCCGGAATTGTTGAAACTTGCAATTGATTCCATCCGGGATGAGTGGAATTCCAAGCCGATGGGATTTATTTCTTACGGCGGCGATTTGGGGGAGAGTCGGGTGGTGGAAGAACTTCGCATTTTATTTGCGGAGTTACGGGTTGCAACAATTAGAGATTCCGTTAGTTTTTCTTTTTCCGACATGCAAATTCCCGATCGGATGGATGAAACTCTATCGGAAAGTGCCGTTATATCGCTGTTAAACGAATTGGACTGGTGGGGGAATTCGTTTCGAAATGCCCGTATGGGCATTCCTTATCCGGTTCTTAAGTATTGAGACTTTAAAGGAAACTTCATGAAAACAAAATTTACAAAATACCAGGTCTTCGTCATTTCCCTGTTGGCTTTTATTCAATTTACGGTTGTTCTGGATTTTATGATCTTGTCACCATTAGGTGTCCAAGTTCTGGAACAACTTAATATTTCCACTACGCAATTCGGGCTGGTAGTATCCGCTTATGCGTTCAGTGCCGGTGCATCAGGAATTCTTGCTGCGGGATTTGCCGACCGGTTTGATAGGAAAAAGTTACTTTTATTCTTTTACTCGGGGTTTGTCTTAGGAACCGTATTCTGTGGAATCGCACCTACTTATGTTTCCTTACTTGTTGCCCGTATCATCACAGGCATTTTCGGTGGTGTAATCGCATCGATTAGTTTTGCTATCATTGCCGATCTTTTTCCTCTGGAGATGAGGGGAAGGGTTATGGGTTTTGTAATGACTGCATTTGCGGCGAGCCAAGTATTCGGACTTCCTTTGGGAATATACATTTCGAATCTATGGGGCTGGCAGGCTCCTTTTATCATGATTGCAGGAGTGAGTGCGAGTGTTGGTCTAGTGGCATTATCCTATTTAAAACCTCTCACTTCCCATTTGGAAGGAGAGGGCGAAAAACGAGCGTTAAAGCATTTGTTGAATACCGTTCGTAACCCGAGTTACCTACCCGGATTTTTAGCGACAACTTTGCTTGCGACAGGAGGGTTTATGCTGATGCCTTTCGGGAGCGCGTTTACAGTTCATAATATGGGAATCTCTCTGGAAAAACTCCCGCTGATCTACATGATCACAGGGATAGTTTCGATTTTCGCAGGACCTTTGATCGGTAAATTGAGCGATTCGATCGGAAAATATCCTGTGTTTGTAATCGCATCCCTTGCGGCAACTTGCATCATTATCTATTACACCAGAATGGGAATCAGCCCTATATGGTTTGTAATCACAATCAATTGTCTTCTGTTCGTGTCAATTACAGGTAGAATGATTTCTGCTAACGCATTGACTTCGGCCGTTCCGGAAATCAAAGACCGGGGAGCTTATATGGCAATCAGTTCTTCATTACAACAGTTGTCAGGTGGAATTGCGGCTGCCTCAGCGGGACTCATCGTAGTACAAACTCCCAGCGGTTATCTGGAAGGTTATGCAAACCTGGGATATGTCGTTGCATTCGCAATCATGATAACCGTTATCATCATGAGCCGTGTGAATCTTTTGGTGAATCAAAAGAAGGTGGTTAAACCCGTAGAAGTCCAATTGGAGATTTAAAACGACGGATTCTCCGTCGTCGCTCTTTTAAAGATTCTTTTATATTTTGAAAAAGGCCATCGTCTTTTGTAACTGAATTGCCTGACCGGTCATCTCCTCAGCAGTAGATGCCAATTCTTCCGAAGAGGAAGCATTGGCCTGGGTCGTTTGACTCAATTGGATCACGGCGGAATTGATTTGTTTCACACCTGTGGATTGTTCTTCCGAAGATGCTGATATTTCCTGAACCAAATCGGAAGTTTTTTTGACATTGGGAACGATTTCATCCAGGTAGATGCCGGCTCTCTCCGCAAGTAAAACGCTATTTTTTGCAACTTCACCGATTTCTTGTGCCGCCACTTGACTGCGTTCCGCCAAATTTCTGACTTCCGAAGCAACAACAGCAAATCCTCTTCCTAATTCTCCCGTACGAGCGGCTTCAATGGCTGCGTTCAGAGCAAGCAGGTTTGTTTGATCCGTAATGGAATCAATGATTCCGATTTTATCAACGATATCATTCATAGCCAAAATCATTGCTTTGACGGCTTCTCCTCCTTCTTTGGCGGTGGAGGAGGTTTTAGAAGCGATCTTATCCGTGATTTTCGCATTTTCATTGTTTTGTGAAATGGAAATGGTTATTTGTGCGATTGATGCACTTGTTTCTTCAACGCCTGCTGCCTGTTCAACGGTAGATTGTGAAATTTGTTGTGCTGCAGAATTGACTTGGTCTGCGGCATTCGCTATGGAATCGGCTCGATGATTCACCTCATTTACAACCTGGAATAACTTTGCCACTGTATTATTCGTAAAATCTTTCAGTTTCGCAAAACTGCCTAGATATGCTTTATCAATCGACTTAGTGAGAATCCCTTCGGAGACGGCTCCCATTACCCGGACTACGTCTTCAATGCTTTCTCCCGTAGTAATTACCAATTGATTCAATCCTTCTCCGATTTCTTTTTGAAAACCTTGTAGTCCCGCCAGATCGACTCTCTTATTAAAATTCCCTTCGTTTGCGGCAGCCACTACCTTTCTTTGTCCTTCCACCATTTGATTGAATTTGGAAATCATCGCCTTCATACTTTGCAGTAATTGCCCGATTTCATCTTTGGATGTGGATGCAATTTGAGCGGATAAATCTCCTATTTGCAGTTTGTTTGCTGCGTCGACTGCTTCTGTCAGAGGTTTGGTGATACTTTTTGTGATCAAAATAGCGGTTAAGATAGCCAAAATCATTGCAATTAAAGTCAATGAGAGTGCAAGTGTGCGGGTAGAGGAGTATATGTCATTTGCTTCTTTAGAGGATGCATCCATCAACTCTCCTTGAAATATTGCCTGATTGTCGAGAGATGTTCCGAAAGCATTGTTCACAGGTAAGAACTCCGTGAATAAAAAATTGAGACTTTTCTTTTTATCGGTTTTCAATAATTGATATAGAGTAATGTATCTTTCATCCAAAGTTGTATGATTTTTTATAACTTCTTTGAGTAATTTTTTTCCTTTTTCCGTAATAACTCTTTTCTCCAGAGTTGCGAGAGACTCGTTTATTTTGTCACGATTTACTCCGATTTTTTTATAATATTTTTCATTCTCTACTTCACTATCCACCAGTAGTATATTTCTGATCAGCCTACCGTTATCTATCGTGCGTTTGTTTATATCATTGACCAATATAGTCTTTGGATACCGATCTTCCACGATCAGTTTGGTAGCTTCGTTAACCTGACTTAGTCGGAATACACTGATTCCCGATAGAATGAACAAAAAGGAAATAATAACTCCGAACCCCAATCCCAGACGAATACCGACTTTTAAATTATTAAACAAGCTTGATCTCCTTTTGCAGGTATAAAACCTATTTATACGGATGCAACTCCAGTCAATGTGACGAAAAAATCGATAAAATTATTGAAAATAAAATGACAATATTGAAATTAATTAATTGCAAAACGCGAGGTTTTCGCCGGCTTTTCGACAAACGCAGTCGTTTTTTTGAGGAGAAAGATATTTTAGATTTCACATCATGACCTTTCCGTTGTTATATTATTATTTCTCCTAGCACTTAGCTTTGCGTTCAGTTTTTTTAAATCCGGATTTCTTTGCTTAATATTTAGGCAATAATCAATTCGACTTAACCGGCGGTCGGAAATGGATACGGAAATTCTTTATTTTTTTTGAACTATTTCATTAAATTATTGATGAATTAAGAATCCTTTATATACAAAAGTCAAAGTAAGGATCCGGAATATGTTATTTTATTGGAAATTGCATCGTTCGTTATTGAGAATTTCCATTCTTTCCATACTTACAGGTTTATTGATTCATTGCTGGGCTAATCCGATTATACGGCCATCTGCTGAATGTTTAGTGGAAATAAATAACTCTCTTTGTCCGAAAGACAATCCGTATGCTCTCGGAGCACTTCTTTTGTTTTCCGGGCAAGGAAGTTTAGGTGCTGTTACCATTTCCAACTTATCCGAACGTTCGGTTGTTCACACCGGCTTTTTGGTTGGAAAAGCTGCTTCCGATGTTAAGCTCATTATCATTTCTTTGGATGGAGTTGCCACTTCCATCGTAGGAGTTAACTCGGGAACTTGGAAATATCAATTTCCTACCAGTGCAGTGACGGGTTCTTATTGGAAGAAGGGCACAAAACATATTGTTTCCCTTCAGGGAATCAATGGATTCGGACAAACCGGACCAATAACAACCATCCAAGTTAAAAAAGGAACCAATCTCGATACAAATGGGGATGGTTATCCCGACCTTTTGGTAACCGCTTCCCCGGGGAATGCGGTCCAAGGATACGGTTTTGTTTATTTGACAAATCCTGAAACGGGAATTCCTTCGAGCTTACCTGATTCCACAGTAACGGACGGATTGCCAAGCGGAACTTTCTTCGGGGATTGGGGTGGAGCAGGGGATTTCAATGGAGACGGTTATGCGGATATGATTGTAGGGAGCCAGGCTATCAATGGTGCCGTAGGAAGAGTTTATATATTCCATAGTTCGGGAGCAAACGGGATTTTAAGTCGAAATTTGAATTCCGGTGGTGTAGCCAGTACTGTGTTAGACGGTGTTACCGGTGGCGGAAGGTTGGGATCTTTTGTGATGGGAGGGGATATAAATAACGACGGTTATGATGATGCTGTACTTTCTTCCCCCTGGAACGATGAGACTTTTTTATTTTATAGCCAAGGGGCATCGGGAATTGCAACGCAAAATACGAATACTGCGAATCGTTCCTATGTACCTGGTGCAAATGATAATTTCGGGAGTCAGTCTGCGGTAGGAGATATCAATGGAGATGGATATGCCGATCTGGTCGTTTCCGCTACCACTTATAATAGCGGCCAAGGCAGGGCATATATCTATTTATCAAATGCGGGAGTTTTGCCACCTAGTCCGCAGGAATATTTACTCGGACCTACATCTCCTTCTCCCGGATGTACTTTCACAGGTGGATGTGCTTTTGGTGGAACAATCGTTCTTTCTGATTTGAACGGAGACAGTTGTGCTGATTTAATCGCGAGCGGATCCGCTTTTAATACAAACCAAGGGATTGTTTTCATTCATCATTCCGATTGCAGTTCTTCCACTCCTTTTTCATCTACGCCAAACACGATTTTGGTTGGACCTTCCAACTCCACTTGCACTCCCAATACCTGTAGTTTCGGAAATATACTGTCGGTGGGAGATACGAATGGAGACGGATTTCCGGATTTGTTAGTGGGTACAATTTTCGGATCTTCCGGAAAAGGGAATGTTTATTTGTTTCTAAACACAGGTTCCGGTGGGATTGCAAGTGCTGATCTGAGTTCCGGTGGAAGTAGTAATGCGGTGTTAACCGGTATTACTACGTTGACGGGTTTTGCGCAGATGTTGCGGCTTTTGGATTTCAATGGGGATGGTTTTTCCGACCTACTTGTTTCTTCTCCTACAGCAAACAAAATATATTATTTTAAAAGTAATAAAGATTCCGGCCCGGGCAATCAGGATTTGAGCTCGGGCGGAACTTCCACATCGATTCTTTCCACTTCTGCTGGCCAGTCCCTCGGCAATTCCATCGCATTTTAAATATTAGGTGGTTTCGCTTCCTGCATGCATCATTCGTCAAATGCGCCTAAAAAATTCCACTTTCCTTTTTCGTCTTTTTTATATCGTAAAACACCTCTTAGACTAACATCATCCCCGATTTTCCGATCATACCAACGTTCCGAGGAAAGGTTTGCCAAAAGGGAAAAATGGAGTAGGCGGGTCGTTGTTTCGGAAGATTTTGAATTCTGAAAAACCCAACCTACATATTCCCTATGATACCTTCCTTCCTGGGCATGGTGTACGTAATTTCTGACATCTTCTTTTAGTTTCGCTTTCGCGGAAAAAAGTAGAAAAAGAAATTCAGCAGTTCCACCGGACGTTTTTTGGTAAGCTGTTTCCCGACTGAGTAATTTAAATTCTTCCAGATTGGCAAACCGGGAGATTCCTTTTTCCAAATCGTTTCTAGCTTCCTTTTCACTAACTTCCGTTCCGCAATTGAAAACTAGAATCGATAGGAAAATAATCATGGATGCCCTTGCAAATGATTTGAGTTTCATAATAATCTCCGCAACTAGTGTTTTCCCGGATTGAGAGGGGAGTTCCTTCTTTCATACACAATGTAAGCTTCCAAAGCGATCATTTTCGGATCATCGTATGCAAGCGGTTTGCCTTGCAGAGGATTTTGAATGCACCAATTGATCATCTCTCTCAGTGTGGATACTTTTCCTATTTGTTTTTGAAACTTAGGATATGTTTCCGGATGAGTGTTTGTTGCATTCGGATGGCACATGGCGCATTGAACCGTATTGCCTCCTAACTCAGGACCGTGAAACAAAGCTTCTCCTCTGGAAACGGTTTCCATAAAAGCGGTATTCCATTTCGCTTCGTTCGATTTGTCCCAATCATCACCAAACAATAGACCGACAAATGCCAGTGCGGTTACCAAGTTGGAAATTAGCAACCAGATTCCCTTTCGTTTAAAAATGGATTTCCAAAGTTCTTTCATATAAAACTCCTAATCAATGTTCGTTGTTCCGTATCTCTTCCCGCACTAGTAATGGGTTTGAGGGAGAATTCTGGATTCAGGTAATTGGTATTCCGAATCGATCGGATGCCCTGCCTTATCATCGTATTTCACAACACGATCTTTGTTTTCCCAAAGTTTATAATGCATCTCTTCCCGTCCGTTTTCCATATTCACAAAAGCCCAACCTGTACCGTCTCTTTCATGAAAAGGGTCCTGCCTGTTCATAAACACGGTCATCTTCGGTATGTAATTTTTATCTCGCTGGTAGCTTTCCGGGTAAGGCCATGGCCACGCGGTGGACATCAGTGCATAGAAGCTTATATTCTTGATCTGATTGTACAATACCTGATGTACATGTCCGTGAAAGACTGTAACATTATCGAAGCGGCCTAGCTCCGTTTGTACTTTCTCCGCATCGTCCGTCCAAAAATTCCAAGGTTGATAAATTTTATAGAGAGGGGAATGGGAAAGAATCACAAGAGGTGTTTTGCTATCTACTTTTTCCAAATCTTTTTTTAACCAGGCAATTTGTTCGTCTCCCACCATAAAGGGAGATCCTTGAGGATTGTCCAGTCTTGCCATCTGATTCATTCTTTCTTCAGGGGTTTTCCATTTCCGAACCCAAGGCTCGTAAGTAAGAATACTATTCAATACTACGAAGTGAACGCCTTTGTGATCGAAAGAATATTGTAATTTGCTAATCTTATCTTCCCAATACTTTCCGAGATCCAGATAATAATCATGTTCTCCGATTACGAATTTGATAGGAACGTTCACTTTCGAAAGTAATTCCATTCCATGATCCAGTTCCTCTCTTTTGCCTAGTTGTGCCAAATCCCCTCCGAAGACCACAAAGTCAGGCTTGGGAAATAAAAGATTTACTGTCTCTATTGCTTTTTTCAGTCCGCTATCAAAGTTTCTTACGAAGGAAGTTCCTTTAATATGAGTTAAGTGGGGATCGGAGATAAAGGCAAACGTAAAACCTTCGTTTGATGCTCCTTTTTCTCTTCCACCGCCGCCACAGGCAATTTCCACAAGACTGATCGGAAGTACGGACGCTGCCAAAAGTCCTCCGGCCCCGCGTAGAAAGTCACTTCTATTCAATTTTCCTTCTTTCATAGATATCTCCTTGAAAAAATAAGATCTATTTATTGTTTGGTGATGGTAGTCCCGGCAATTTCGGGCTTGTTAATGTTTTTAGAAAAGCAACCAGATCCGATTTTTCCCCCGGGCTGAGTCCCAGAGGTCTGATTCCGCTACTTAAGAAAGGATTTTCCTCTCCTCCCTTATCATACAACTCGATGACTTGTTCCAAACTGTTTAAACTTCCGTCGTGCATATAGGGGGCAGTGAGAGTGATGTTTCGGAGGCCGGGAGTTTTGAAGGCACCTAAATCTTCGGTGTTTCCTGTGACTGCAAATCTACCCAATTCGGAGCTTTCCAGGTTTGTTAGAATCTCTTCATCGGTTTTTTTCGATCCTGATTTTTTTGCCTTAGCGGTTTCTTCTAAAATGATTTGCAAACGAGGTTGGATCTTTTTAAAACCGACTCCCAGATTGTGAAATTTATCATCAAAGAAAACAGCACTTGTATCGCCGATTGTATGACAATCCTGACATCGTCCTTTTCCGAGATAAACGGCGAGTCCCCGTATCGCGGCTGGAGAAATCGCATTTGTGTCCTTTCCGTAACGGTAACGATCAAATGGTGAATCACCGGAAATGATCGTTCTTTCGAAAGCTGCGATCGCTTTCGCAACATGATCAATCGTGACCAAGTTTTCATCTACTGAGAAAACTTTCTTAAATTTTGCAAGGTAATCCGAATCGGAACGAATTATTTTCAATAAATCTTCGTGACTGGAAAGTCCGTGTTCCACCGGATTTAACAAAGGGTCTTTGGATTGTCCTTCCAAATCAGGTCTTCTTCCATCCCAAAATTGTGTTTTGAGAAAGACCGCATTTAATACTGTAGGTGCATTCCTTGTGCCTGTTAGTTTTCGAATCCCTTGGGAAACTTTGAGCCCGTCCGTAAATGCTTTGTCTGGTTTATGGCAAGTAGCACAGGAAACAGTACCGTCGGAACTAAAACGAGTATCATTGTAGAGTTTTGCACCGAGTTCTATTTTCTCCCTGGAAGGGGGGTTGTCCTTGGGTATAGGGACATCCGGCAGACCCAAGATTCCGCTGGGAACATAAGAAAAGTCGTTCGCTCCTTTCGGAGTCTTATCTTCTTTACATCCGAAGAAAATCAGAAATGTAAGGAGAAGTCCCAACAGGGTAAAGACTTTCATCCTTCTAGAAAATTTCTTGAGTGAACTCATGGAAACCCTCTCTATACGAATCTCTTATTAAAGAGTTAGAATAACTCTAATTCTAAAATGAGTCAAGACCTGAAATAGAAACGGTGGGATCTTGCGTTTTTATAAATGATTTGAAAAATGTCCGCTTTAACGGAAAATTAGGTGGTATTTTTTCAGTATATTAGAAAATACTGATTTAGGGCAAACTTTGTTTCTTGAAAATATTTACAAAATACTCATTATCCTGGATTTTTTTGTAGAAGAAAATAATTTCAAATTTTGATTTTTTTTTCTTTATTTGTTTTTTTATAGCCAGCTCATTTTATATGAGCCGAAAACCCAACATTGTTCTTTTATTGCGGAAAAAAAAGAACATCCGCCATTTATTAGCGGATGTTAAGTGTAAGTATTCGGAAGTTCTAGAATTATTGTACGCCGATTTTCAAGGATTCTGGTTTCGAACTACCTTCTTTCAAAGGAACGGAAAGTTGTAAAATTCCGTTTTCGTATTTCGCTATTATTTTTTCTCTGTCTACTGCCTCAGGAAGCGTGAATGAGCGGTTAAATGAAGAATAATTATATTCCCGTTTGCTGTAGTGTTTATCTTCTTCTTTCGTATCAGTTTTCTTTTCGGCTTTAATTGTAAGCAAATCGCCGTCGATATCTATTTTGAAATCCTTTTTATCAAGACCCGGAACTGCAAGTTCCATTTTGTAACCTGTGGCTGATTTACTAACATTGACAGCCGGTATATGATGGATCCAATCTTTATGAAACAATTCGTTCCAGTTATGGAAAAAATGTTCCAAGTTATTTAGATTGTGAAAAGGATCGATAGATTTAGTTAAGCTACTCATAAAATGGTTCTCCAAATTTGTAATTTCCTTTCTATTAACATTTCTACGATAAATTGTCAATGGTAGGTAAGGAATCCGACGTAAATTCAAAGCGATCTGCAAATTTACAGGATTACCCGCAATAAGTTGCGATGTGAGTAAATTTATTTTTTTTGAATTCGAGTCGTCTAAATCCTCTGCCAGTGTATTTTTTGTTCTATATTGCATTGAGTTTGAGCTTGGTATAAAGAATGGAAAATATAAATAAGATAATCCCCCCCCTCGAATCAGAATTGAGTCAGGCAAAATCAAAGATTAAATATTTAGAATTTTTTACGAATTTATATGATGATTCGTATTCATTATCGAAAGTAGTCTTCATCGTTTTGGAAAAAATGATGGAACTTCATCAATGGAATTATGCTGAAGGTTGGGTTTCTGATTCTTCCAAAGGATCTTTTTTATTGGAAGCAACTTTATTTTCTGAAAAAGAGAAAAAACTGGAACAATCGAATCCGGATTCTTCCGAACTGACAAGAGCTTTTGATTCCTATTTTGATTCGGATGAAATAGTTTGGAGAAACATACCTGAAAACCATTACTCGGATGATTTTTCATTTTTCCGAAATATGAAATCCGTCTTTGAAATACCCGTCTTTGATAACAAAGCAAAAAAATGCGTGTTGCTGTTTTATTCATTGGAAGGAGTTCAGGAAAATCTCGTTGAGTTTATACATTATGCAGAATTCATAAAAAAGAATTTGTGGAGAATAATTGAAAGCAAAAAAAACAAGCAGTTGTTAATTGAAAATGAAAGTTTACTCAGGCAAATACTGAAAAACATGCCGGTGTTATTTATGGAAACGGATCATTTAATAAGCCCTATCTCATGGAACACCGAATGTGAGAATGTATTCGGATATAAAGAAAACGAGGTAATTGGAAAAGAACAGTTTTTAATAAAAAATCTTTTGAATCCGCAAATGAATCATTTCTCCCCCCGAGTTGATTCTAGAATATTCGATTCCGATTTTAAAAATTGGGAATTGGATTTATTTGCCAAAAATGGAAAATCAAAAACAATTTCCTTATCGAACCTGTCTTCGGAATTTCCCGTATCCGGCTTGAGAAAATGGTTTATCGGGATTGATATCACCCGAACCAAGGAAATCGAACGGGAGCTAAAAAGTTCCCTGAAAGAACTCTCCGATTTTCAAACTGCATTGAATACAGTTTCGATTGTTGCAATCACGGATAAAGCGGGAACCATTATCTATGTGAATCAGAATTTCTGCAAAATCAGCGGATATTCCAGAGACGAATTGTTAGGACACAATCATCGCATCATCAACTCAGGATATCATTCGAAAGATTTTTTCAAAGATTTATGGAAAACTATTTCTCAAGGAAAAATCTGGAAAGGAGAAATCAAGAATAAGGCGAAAGACGGGAGATTTTATTGGGTAGATACTACCATCTCTCCCATTATGGATGAAAATGGAAAACCTTATCAATATTTGGCGATTCGAAATGATATCACGGAAAGAAAGGAAACGGAAGAAAAGGCAAGACATGCGGAAAATAATTTAAAAATTTTACAAGATAGAATGAGTCCTCATTTTCTGTTTAATACATTGAGTATCATTCATTCCTATCTGCAAACGAATCCGGAAATGGCAGATTCCGCCATTTTAATGCTCGCTGATAATTATCGTTTCCTTACGGATCAGGCGAACAAACAATTGGTTCCCTTCGATATTGAATGGGAATTTATGGAAAACTACTTGAAGTTGCTTCGGCTTCGGTTTTCCGATTTTATAGAAATTGAAGTAAATAAAAAAGGGGACTTTCGAAAATGCCAACTACCTCCTCTCAGTTTGCAACCGCTTGTTGAAAATTCCTATCTTCATGGACTCCGGAATAAAAAAGGAAAAGGGCTCATCTCCGTCAATGCCTATATCGAAGGAACAAAAACCCATATCATTATTCGTGATAATGGGGTTGGAATCAAAGCCGAAGATACTTATTCCAGAAGTATATCCAACATATCAGAAAGACTTAAATTTTACCTTTACGAATCAGAAGTAAAAATTGAAAATCATCCCGAAGGCGGGGCTGTCGTCACCGTCAGTTTTGAAAAACCTAAGAACGAAGAATTATCACATTTGATTCAAAATGACTAACGAAAGTAAAGAATGGAAAACTTTGATTGTGGAAGACGAGGCTCCTACAAGAGACTTGCTCGTTAATTACTGTTTATCTCGTCCGGAGTTGCGTTTGTCCAAGGTAGCCAAAGACGGGGAAGAAGCTTTGGAATATTTACAATCGGAAGAATTCGATTTGGCGTTCTTGGATATCAATCTACCGATTCTTTCGGGTTTGGAAATTTTAGAAAGACTGGAAAACCCTCCCTATATCATTTTTATTACCGCTTTGCGTGATAAAGCGATCGAAGCTTTCGAGTTAGGTGCCATTGATTATCTACTGAAGCCGTTTTCAAAAGATCGGTTTTTCAAAGCGGTTGACCGATCGATTCAGTTTTTGCAAAAAAAAGAGGAAAAAGCTTCCGGTAATGTCTTTAATGAGCATGGACTTTTTATCTTGGAAAAAGAAAATCACTTTCTGATTCCTTACAAAGATATCAATTTTATTTCTTCCAGAGACAATTTCAGTATAGTTCATACGGATGAAAGAGAGTATGTAACGTATAAGTCTTTAAAAAGTTTGGAAACAAAATTACCTCCTGGTCGTTTTTTAAGAATCTATAAACAGCATATCATCAATTTGGAAAAATTGTCACATCTTCAAACGGACAATATGGGAAACTATGCAGTGTATTTAAAAGATGAGGATGAAACTCAATTGCCCGTCGGTCGCAAATACATTTCCAAAATAAAAGAAATGCTCTGATTTTTTCCCTCCCAATCCGCCGTACACCTTCCGGTTTCGCTCAATTCCTAGTCGAGCGTTGACTAAATCCGATCCATTAGATACTCTTATTTGCTTATGGTTCAAATAAATCGAGAGATCGGCATGATTCAATTTTTAGGAGGAGCGGGAACAGTAACCGGTTCCAAATATCTGCTCCAGGCATTCGGGAAAAAAATTCTGATAGATTGCGGTCTCTTCCAAGGTGAAAAAGAATTGCGTTTGCTGAATTGGAAAGAAGCCCCTGTCGATGTAACACTCGTCGATTTGGTATTACTTACGCACGGACATCTTGATCATTGCGGATTTTTGCCAAGGATTGTAAAAGACGGATACAACGGACCGATTTACGGAACTGCACCCAGTTTGGATATTGCAAGCATAGTATTAAAAGACAGCGCCCGTTTGCAGGAAGAGGATGCACACATTGCAAATAACTCTAGTTATTCGAAACATAAACCTGCGTTGCCTCTGTATGACTCGAATGATGTGGAAAACACTCTTTCCTTATTTCATTCGGTTGAATTGGATCATTGGATTTCCGTAACTCCCGATGTTCAGTTTCGTTTCAGATACAACGGACATATTTTAGGTGCCAGTTTTATCGAGATTAGAGTCGGTGAAAAAAAATTGGTTTTTTCGGGAGACATCGGTAGAGATGGGGATCCTCTACTTTACACGCCGGAAAAGCCCGAAGATGCGGATATTTTGCTCCTTGAGTCAACCTATGGAAATCGAATTCACAGAGGCAATCCAGAAAAACGTCTCATCCAACTGGTAAACCAATATTCGGATTCGAATGGCTCCATCATCATTCCTAGTTTCGCAGTGGAAAGAACCCAGCTATTGATGTTTTTATTATGGCGGCTTAGAAAAGAAAAAAAGATTCCTAACATTCCTATTTATATGGATTCACCGATGGGATTGCACGTATTCGAAGTGTTTCAAAACTACGGACCTAAATGGCATAAATTGACGAAAGCCGAATGCAGAGAAATTAGCAAAGATATAATTCGTATCAAAGATGCGGGAGAATCCAAAAGAAATACAAAGAACAAAGGTCCTAGAATTATCATTGCAGGAAGTGGAATGGCGACCGGAGGAAGAGTTCTTTCTTATATGGAGCAATCATTAGGTGATAATGAATCTTTGATTCTGTTGGTAGGTTACCAAGCTGCCGGGACACGCGGTAGAAAATTGTTACGTGGGGATACCGAGATTAAGATTCGGGGAAAATACTATGAAGTGAGATGTGATGTGGAAAGTATCGACGGCCTTTCCGCACATGCCGACCAATCTGAGTTATTGGAATGGATTTCTCATCTAAAAAAACAACCTGAGAAGATTTGTATCGTTCACGGTGAACCGGAAGCCGCCCATTCATTGCGGGAAAAAATAGAAAAGACAAGTAATGGGGAAGTGATTGTTCCGGAGCTGAATGATACAATCACATTCGAAGTCTAAAGGAGTTGCCATTTCAAATGATTTTTCACCCGCCAAATCCGCAGGAAATCTTCTCAAATGGCGACATCCCTCGGCGGCCATTGACTAAGGGGATTTCATTCGCTAGTATAAAGGCATCCAAAGAAATAAGGGTGATTGTAAATCATGGCAGCTGTTATTCAACCGAAATCCGAAACCAAAAAATACGCTCCGTTCGATAGAGTTTCCGAAGGAGTGTTTACTCAGGAAAGTCAGATCAAATTTATTCGCAAACTGGTGGCTAAAAATCAAATTCTTTTTACGGAAGGTGAGTCTGCCGCAGGATTTTATATCGTTGAAAAAGGATCTTTTCGTTCGTTTCGATCTTCGGGAACGGCTGGAAAACAGCAGACATTCCAAATCTATACTTCCGGAAAATGGTTGGGAATCCGGGACGCAGCCTATGGCGGAACTTATCTTCATAATGCAATTGCATTGGAAGATTCCATCGTTCAGTTTATAGAAGAATCCGAGTTGAAACGACTGTTAGGCTCTGACACCGATTTTCAAAGTTTTGTTTTTTATCAAATAGCGAAAGACTCGGTGGAAGCTGAAAATAAAATCTATTCTTTGGGTACAAGACAAGTCCATGCAAAACTCTCCGAATTTTTATTGGAATCTATGGATAGAAATGCGGAAGAGGTGGACCTTCCTATCACCCGCGAAGTCATCGCATCCATCATCGGTGTTACTACGGAAACTTTGGTCAGAGCATTGACTGACTTAAAAAGCAGGGGCTGGGTTGATATCGATAAACGGAAGGTATGCGTAAAAAACAGATTAGCTCTCCGTAAGTTATTGGATTGATTTTTCTTTTCTGCTTCTAGCATTCACGATTTTATGGAAGATACGAAACAGCGCAAGTATATAAGAATACCCGTATGGATGAACCAAATCGAGCTGTCCGGAAATTTATATGTACCAGTGGGTTCCGAATTTTTAGTGATACTTATTTTAGGAGAAAAGGAAGATCAATTCCTGGAAAGATTTCTACAGCTTGAAAAAAATTTAAACGATCACAAAATAGCAACATTTTTTATTCGAAGTTTATTAACTGACGAAGAAAAGGAAGTCTCCGCAAACCGTTTGGACGAATCGCTTTTGGCCGACCGGCTTGTCGCCATTACAAAAGAGCTTCTGACAAATTCCGATACGAAAGGACTTTCATTTGCTTATTTGGGTCTCTCTTCGATTGCCGAACGATTGTTTCGCACAACATCAATTCTTCGGGATGAAATTGAAAGTTTGGTACTTATCGGTGACGGTTTACCGACGTTGAACTTAGTTTTTTCCGAAATTCCTATCTTAAATATCATTGGGCAATTGGACTTTCGCGGAATTGAAACAAATAAGCTCCGACTATCCAAAATAGAGGCACCTGTCAAAAAAATTCATCTGATTCAAGGTTCTCCGAGTCATTTCGAAGACAGAGAGAAATGGTCGCAAGTGTCGCAGGCAGTATTGCGTTGGTTTTTTTTCCCGAAATCCAGAACTTCCGAGTTTGCTGAATAAAATAAGAAGATAGGATTTTGCCTACTTTCTCAAAATCCTCGTTTAATGACTATGGCAATGTATATCTTCGCCTGTTTCTTTGGTGAAAGTCGAATGTCCTTCATGATTGTGTTGGAAACGCAAAAGGATCATAAAGATGGAGACGATTACGATCGCTCCTCCCGCGTAACGAATGAATTGTCCCCTTACCTTTGTCAAAATGGATCTGAACCCGATTCCAAATAAAAATAATAAAGGGAATGTTCCTAAAAAAAAGAAGGCCATGATTGCCGATCCGAGAAATGGAGAGCCACTTGCAAATGCTGTGGCAAAAGCTGGGTAGAGGATTCCGCAAGGGAGAAATCCGGTTAGAAATCCGAAGACAAATCCGAGTGAAATCGTTTTTTTAGAACTTAAAGAATTGTTTTTTAAATCACCTA
Source organism: Leptospira kobayashii (assembly GCF_003114835.2). Lineage (NCBI taxonomy): Bacteria > Pseudomonadati > Spirochaetota > Leptospiria > Leptospirales > Leptospiraceae > Leptospira > Leptospira kobayashii. The sequence continues at coordinate 1,835,360 of NZ_AP025028.1, forward strand.
AAATCGGTTTTGTGACCTTTCCCATTAGTCTTGTAAGGTAGGAGTTTGAAATGGCGAATTTTCCGAATACCAAACCGACTCCCAAAAATAGAAGGACCAAAATTCCCATCCAAGCTGCGATCTCTTGTATAGGTAAGAGTTTAGAAAATACTAAATTCGTTCCTTCTCCCAATAATCCGAGCAAAAGTCCTATTATAGAGTAAGAAACTAGTCTTCCGGAATTGTATGCGAGCTGTAAGCTTGTGTTCTTTGATTTGTCGGGAATCAGAATGGATAAGGTTCCGGCCAAAGGGCCGCACATCCCGGCACAATGAAGGGAACCTGCGATACCGCTTAAGAATGCGGAACCGAGTAATGCAAAATGAATTTCCATTTATTGACCTCCCTTAGGACGATCTTCATCAAATAACATTCTGTATTTGGGACCTTCTATGTCTTCGTACTGTCCGGTACGATAACTTTTGAAAAATACATAAAATGCTCCGAATGCGATTGATAATGCAATCGGAATTGTTAAATACAATGCATTCATGAAAATACTCTCCTTTTCATTGATAGAGAATTCAAAACTACGGTGAGAGAACTGAATGTCATAAAACCGGCACAGATGACAGGAAGCATTAGTCCTAGTGCAGCCAGAGGGATCATTATCGAATTATAAATAAGTGATAGAACAATATTTTGTAAAATGATGGATCTCGTTTTTTTTGATATCAAAATGGATTTTGGAAGAGAATCCAATCTGTTTTGAATTAGCACTACGTCCGAACGATCCAATGAGAGATCGGAACCCATTCCCATGGAGATACCCAAATCCGCTTGGGCAATACAAGCGGAATCGTTAATTCCGTCTCCTAACATAACGACTGTTTCTCCTTTGAGTTGTGCTTCTCTGATTCTATCTTTTTTTTCCGATGGAGAAAGATTGGAAGAATAATCATCAATTCCCAGTTCATCCGCCAAGGCTTTTACTTTTCCGCCAACATCTCCCGAAAGAATTTCAAGGTGAGGGATCAGTGTTTTGATGAATGAAATACTTTCCTTCGCTTTTTCTCTCGCCTTGTCTCCGAATTCCCATGCCGCAAGCGGAAATCCGTTTTTACTCAGATAAATCCATCCGTCGTTTTCCGTTTCGGATGCAAGTGCGAATTTTTTACTTCCTATACGATAAAAATTTTCTTTTTCATCTTTAGCTTCGATTCCAAGTCCCGGATGTTCCTCCATGGAAACCCATTCAGGCAGTATCGGGAGGTGATTTGAAGTTGTTCTTTGATCGGAAAGAGATAAGGTTCTTACGAACGCATTTGCTACCGGATGAGAGGAATTAGATTCTAAACTAACAGCTATATTACGATATTCGTTCTGCCTTTTTGCATTACTGAAAAATCGTTCTTCCTTTAATTCGAGTTTACCGGTGGTCAAAGTTCCCGTTTTATCAAAGAAGATTCGATCTGCTTTTGCGAGTATTTCCGCTGTTTCCGGATTTTTGATCAGAACCCCTTCTTTGGATTGCATCCAATAACCTACGACTAGTGCTGCTGGAACGCTTAAGCCGAGCGCACAAGGACAAGCTACTATCAAAACACTGATCGTATTTAGTATCGCCGTTTCCAATGAAACAAAATTCCACCAATATACGAAAGTACAGGCCGCTACGACCAAAACGATTTTGATAAAGATGGATGCCAACCGATCCGTGACTCTTTGAATTTTAGGTTTGGTAAGGAGGGAGTCTTCCAGTAATCTTCCTATTTGCGCCAAGGAACTTTCTCTTGCGGTTCCGCTGGAAGAAATGGTTATATTTGAAGAAAGACAAATGGAACCTGCTTTTACTTCTTCTCCTTTGGTCCTTCGAATCGGTTTACTTTCTCCCGTGAGGAAGGATTCGTCGAAAAAAGATTCCGCTGATTCCAATTTTCCATCCACGGGCACACGACTACCATGTAACAAACGTACGATGTCATTTTTAATAATCGATGAAGTGGACGTTTTTTCCCAGAAGTCGTTTCTTTTTACTTCATATTCTTCCGGGAGAGATGATAATAATTCTCCGATCTTCGTACCTGCTTGGAAACGGATCATGGCTTCCAAATATTTTCCCAAAAGTATAAAGAAATAAATAGTACAAACGGAATCGAAATAAACTTCTCCTTGGTTTCGTAACGTCACATAGATGCTGTAAAAATAGGCTAGACTCACTCCTAAAAACAATAACGTATCCATGGAAAGTATGTGACGTTTCCAGGATTCATAGGCTCCTTTCCAAAACGGATAACCTGAATAAAAATATACGGGAGTTGCGAGTATCCAGGAAACATAATGGAAAAGATTTTTTATATTGATGTCCATACCTTCAAAATATCCCACATAAAGGCTTGCAGAGAACAACATGATATTGCCCCAACAAAAACCGGCAGCGGCCATTCGAAAGGTAAGATCCTTGAACGGTTTGGAAACTTTTGATTCCGCTTTCAGTGGAGAGTAGAGACTCGGTTTGTATCCCAAATCCCGGATGATTTTGAATATTTTACTTAAGGATATTTTTTTTGCGTCAAAGGTTAATTTAAGTCTACCTGTTCCGAAATTGATTCTTGCATCTTGAATTCCGGGACTGCGGGATAGAACAGTTTCGATTAACCAAACACAGGCGGAACAATGGATCCCTCGAATTGTGACAAATACTGCGCTCCGATTTTCTGAAATGACTTCTACATATTCGGAATGTACGGACGGATTGTCCATTCTGGAATCGGATTCGTAATTTTCATTTTCCGGCTCTTTCGGCTCGAGGACTTGTGTTCCACGTATTTGGTAAAATTGATCCAACCCGTTTTCCAATAAAAGAGAAGAGACGGTAGCGCAACCATTGCAACAGTATTCCCGTTTGATTCCGTTTTTTTCAGTAAATACGGGATGATCTTCTTCTATGGGAGAATTGCAGTGGAAACAGTTTGTTTGAACAACTGTTTGGTTCAAGGTTCAATCTCTATCTGTCTTGTTTTTTCCAAATGGCCTTCCTTCGAGTTTGCAGAGAGGACGGCCCTCCAGGATCCTGCAAAAGGAATCTCAATTTCTCCTTGGTAGATTCCTTTTGAAATTTCTTTCAATTTGACAGTTCGATTGAAAGAATCGGTAGCGCTTCTTTCCAGCTTGAGTTTTAAGTCCGCTTCCGAAACGGTTTCCTTTCCACGAATGAATTTCACTGCGACTGTTTGTTTGCCAGGTTTTAACGAAGTTTGTTTTTGAAACCAAGCTGCCTCAAAATCATATCCTTCGGATAACATTTCTTTTTGTGTAGCAACTGTTTGGTCATAATTTAATCCTTTTTCGTAGTAATTGGAATCTACGGGAGGAGTATGACCTGCCAAAGCAATTCGAACCGTAATAAAAGTGGCAAGGAAAAGAGTCAGAAATGTAACTCCGATCAGAAGGAAGGCTTGTTTAAGGCTTTTGTGCATATACGATTTTCCCCTTTGTATGATTTTCATGGAAGGCAAGTCCTTCCGGTAAAAGGAAAGGAACTTCATCGGTTTTAAAAAAATTGGGGTCTCCGCTATCGGAAACTTTCAATAAGATCGAATGGCTTTTGTTTTTAACGTCTTCCTTCGTTAATTGTAATTCGATAAATAGACGGTATCTCTTATTCGAATTTGCCGGCAATGTAACGGTTCCTTCTTCCGTACCTCCGATTAGAATTTTTCCATTTCCTTTTAGGTCTTTTCTTAAGATTTCGAATTTCAATACTTTATCCGTTTGTGTCAGGTTCTGCATTTGCACTTCATAAAAATTACGAACAATATTTTCTCCGAGAGATATGGGTGGAATGTTTCGATCGGGAAGGACGGATAAATAAAGCGGAACTCTTTGCCAAAGAAGCAGGCTCAATGCAGATAGAACGATTAGTAAGGAACTTGCATAAACGATTGTCCTCGGGCGAATCCATTTGATCGAAGAATCCCTCGTATAAATCTGATTTTCGGTAGAATAACCGATTAGAGTTTTTTTATTCTCCTTGGCCATAGTTTGCGTACATGCATCGGAACATTTTCCGCAGGCAATACAGCCTACATTTGTTCCTTCTCTGATATCAATCCCTGTCGGACAAACAACCAAACACATATTACATGAAGTGCAGTCTCCTATCTTTACCTTGCCTGTTCTTCTAGGCTCTCCCCGTTTGAAATCATAGGTAATGTTTATGGAGTGAGCATCCATCATTACCGTTTGAAAACGTGCATAGGGACATGCGTATTTGCAAAACTGTTCTCTGATCCAGGCGATATCCGCATACATCGCAAAAGCGAAGAAAGCAAAAAAGCCGATCCAACCGGGGATTAAACCGCTTTGTTTCAAATCAGATACGGATCCGACCATCAGATACGGATCTGCAAAATAGGAAATCCATGCAGCAGAGGCAATGCAACTGATTAAGATCCAGGAAAGATGTGTGATTATTTTCGGAAGTAAAGGTGCATCCTTCCTACCATATTTGGATCCTTGTATCTTTCTTCCTATGGAATCGAAGATATCCGTATAAATGGTTTGAGGACATGCCCAACCGCACCAGACTCTACCGACTAACGTAGTAAAGAAGAATAATGATAAACCCATTGCTATCAGGAATAGATGCAGGAAATATCCTTCTTGAGGTGTGAAAATATTTCCCAAAAGAAAAAACTTTCTTTCCGGAATGTCCAATCTGATGAGAGGCATTCCGTCGAAGCGAAACCAAGGGGTGGCAAAAAAAAGCAAAAGAAGAAAAGACTGCACGAACTTTCGTGCAGTTCCGATCTTCCCTGAAATAGGTCGTGATAGGATCATTATAATTTTACCTTTTCGGAAACAATCCCCGGTTCCGTTTTCACTTGGTCGGCTTTATCTCGAGGTTGCGAGAAGCAAGCCAAGCCAATACTTGGTAGACTTTTTCGGATCCAAGACTCATTTCGTGAGGAGGCATTGGACCTCTCCCCAGTTTCGTTCTTTCAAAAGGGATTCCTTTCATTACGTTCTCATACAGTTGTGCATCTGTATTTCCATGTAACCATTCCTTATCCATAAGATTCGGTCCCACCAAACCTTCACCAGTTGGTCCATGACAGGCAACACAGTAGGTTTGGAATGTGGTTTGGCCGGAAGCGATTGCATTTGCATTTCCACGCATCGGATTGGAGCCGTCTTGTGATTGAATGGCAACGTTTTTGTTAGGAAATAGTTCCGTGTATTCTTTCACTTGCGCGGAATAATATTCGGTTGTTCCCCAATCGGAAAAGCCGTGAAAATAGATCGGATATAAAATCCCGAAAATGATTGAACCTAAAAATACCCATTTCCACCATGCGGGAAGAGGGTTCTCTCCCTGTTTTATACCGTCGAATTCTTTATTCGGGTCACTCATATCAATCTTCCTCTAACATACGATATTTGGGTTCTTCTATCCGTTCTTTGCGTGAGCGGCGATATACATAAAGAGCGATGATGAAAATTGCAATCATCATAATGGGGAGCCGCAATGCTTTATAAATTTGCAAAGTATCCATGTCCATTCGCTCTTACCTTATTGCAATCCCTTGGAAAGTGCTGCAGTGTCTTTCCCCAATTTAAGAAGGTAAGCAATGAGCGCGTCTCCTTCCGTTTTTCCCAGTACCAGAGATTGTACCGAAGCAATATCGGCATCCGTATAAGGAACTCCTACTTTCCGAAGTCCCCGCATATGATCTGCTATCTGGGCAGGATCCAATTTTGCCGATTCCAGAAAGAGCCAAGGGTAGGCCGGCATGACAGATCCTTTCGCAGTATCTCTAGGATTGATCAAATGGGTTTTATGCCATGCAGCGGAAGGTTGGATCTGAGACTCGTGCGCTAAATCCGGTCCCGTTCTTTTGGAACCCCAAAGAAAAGGATGGTCGTATATGAATTCCCCCGCTTTGGAGTAACCGTCTTTTCCGTAACTGCCTTGCGGATCGAAACGATCCACTTCCCATTTGAAAGGACGAACCATTTGCGTATGACAGTTGCTACATCCTTCCTTTTGATAAATATCCCTGCCTGCGAGTTCCAGCGCATTATAAGGTTTGATTCCGGTGATCGGCTCCGCTGTTTTGGAGAGAAAGAAAGGAGGAACGAGTTCGAAAATTCCTCCGATCAGAATCGCGATCATAGTATAGAGAGTGAATTTGACTCCGTTCTTTTCCCATTGGTCCGTAAACCCGGAAAACCAATCCAATAATCTGTCGAACCAATTCATGCTGCGTTCTCCTCTTTCAATCCAACTCTCAGATCTATTTCTTTAAAACCTGAACCGGATGTTGACATCGTCTTCGCTAGGTTATAAATCATGATGATCAATCCCGCAAAATACATTGTTCCTCCGATCCCCCTGAACAATCTGTACGGTTTTAAGGTCTCGGTGATCTGAACCCAGTTAGGATACTTCAATGCTCCCGTTTCATCGACAGCTCTCCACATGGAACCTTCCGTGATTCCGGAAACCCACATGGAAACGATGTAGAGTAGGATTCCCAGTGTAGCGATCCAAAAGTGAATGTTCGCAAGCTTTTCGGAATAAAGATTTGTATTCCATATTCTGGGAACAAGGTAGTATAACACTGCGAAGGACATCATTCCTACCCAACCGAGTGTTCCTCCGTGGACATGTCCTACGATCCAATCCGTGTTGTGACCAAGTGCACTGATCGCACGAATCGCAAGTAATGGACCTTCAAAGGTAGACATACCGTAAAATGTAATTCCAACGAGTAACATTTTTAAGGTGGCATCCGTTTTGATTTTTTCTTTTGCTTGGGTTAAAGTAAGAAATCCGTTTAACATTCCTCCCCAGGAAGGCATCCAAAGCATCACACTGAAAACGACGCCTGTTGTTTGCAGCCAATCGGGAAGAGGGGAGTAAAGTAGGTGGTGAGGGCCCGCCCAGATATAAAGAAAGATCAAACTCCAGAAATGAATGATGGACAATCTATGACTGTAGATCGGTTGTTTGATATGTTTCGGGAGATAATAGTACATTAGTCCCAAAAACGGCGTAGTCAAAACGAACGCGACTGCGTTGTGTCCGTACCACCATTGGATATTGGCATCATATACTCCCGAAAAAACGGAGTAGGATTTCAAGAAACTCACAGGAACCGATAGGTTGTTCACTATAAACAGAATGGGGATCGTTACCCATGATGCTATATAGAACCAAATGGCCGCATAAAGTTGTTTTTCCTGTCTGGTAAAGATTGTTGCAAAATAGTTTATGATGAAAATTACAAACCAAACAACAATTAAAAGATCCAAAGGCCATTCTAGTTCCGCATATTCTTTCGATTGGCTCATTCCAAGCGGAAGTGTGATAGCAGCAAGTGCGATCGTTATGTTATAAAGAACGAAATGGATTTTTGCAAGTTTATCGCTCCAGATTCTGACACGACACAGTCTTTGAACAGTATGGTAACCTGTAGCAAAGATAATACTTAAGGCAAATCCGAAGATTGCCGCATTGGTGTGTAATGGCCGAAGCCTTCCGAATGTAAAATAGGGCCCGAAGTTTAATTCGGGATATACCATTTGAAAAGCGATCCAAACTCCTACTAACATGGAAGCTACGCCCCATACTAAAGCAGAGAGTAAGAATCCTTTTACGATTCCATCGTTATATTTCTGTTCGAGTGAACTCATTCTCGGTTTCTCCGGTATTTCCTAGAAGGATGTCTCCATCCAAAAGATTAGATGAGAGAAAGCAAGAAATCGTGTCGGGAATCCGGCTTGGATTATTATGATATATATCAAACTTGTGAAGAGATAAAATTGTGTTAGTAAATGACTGAAATAAAATGATATACCTCTTTCCATAATTCTATTTGAGAATTAGAATCTTTATTCCTATAATCGCTTGTTTTGTGGTGGAAAGTATTTTAAAATAATCGGGTTTTATTTTTGGATTCGTTTTGGAAATGATCCGTACATAAAAAAGTAGGTAGAAAATTTCTACCTACTTCATTTTCACCTATGTAAAGGTTTTATATTTCTTTGGGATGTTTGATATAGTGTAGTGCTAACCAAACCGTTCCAAAGACAACACCTGCGTATGCCAGTATCGCTGTGACGACATCTATCGCTGGGAGCAGGAATGCGATCGGCGCTATTTTATCCGCCGTAATTCTAGTGGCTTCTCCCACTAGCATAAACAAACCGCCAAGCCCTATCAGATGATAGTGGACTATCGCCTCTTTCGATACTTTTGCAAATCGAGCAAAAACAGGAACCGCTAACAAAGCTAACGCAAAAATCGTTATAGCATTCATTTTTGGTCACCTCCTCTTTTGTACATTAGACGGGAGGTCTGTGTTAAAAAGTTCGCAGAAAAAGTACAAAAATAGCAAATTTATGTCATTAGTTTGGCAGGATTTGAAAATACAGGTTTTGCAGTCAATCCAAATCGATTACCGCACAGCGATCAGTCCCGATTCTTTCCTTCTTTAAGGATTTTAGAAACTTCCGGTCGGCAACTTCCGCATCCGCTGCCAGCACCTGTAGCGGAAATGATTCCTTCCAGGGTGGTGACTCCTTTTGCGATTTCTTCTTCGATGTTTCCTTTTCCTACGCTGTTACAAGAACAGACCAGGGCACCTTTCGGCGGTTTGGCATTGGTCGTGCCAGCGAGAAGTTTGTTTCTTTTGTCACCTAACTCCGTACCTGTGGAAATAAGAGATTTGTATTCTACAAATTCCGCCTTGTCCCCGATGAGAATCGCCGCAACTAATTTGTCTCCCTTGATGATGCATTTTTTATAACGTCTTCTTTTTCTATCTAAAAAGACCACTTCTTCATATTCATCCGTAAGATTTTCAAAAGGAATATTGGGAAGGCGAAGAGATACAAGTTCAAGACCAGGAATTTTCAATAAATTGGAATGCAATGATCCCGAGTAGGTTTTGAATTTATAACCGAATATATGCCATGCTGCTACTTCCGATTGTTCTTCTGCAGCAAGCACGGTTCCGTAAACTCCGCTTGCATGTTCTGCTACTTCTCCGATCGCATAAATGTCCGGGTCTTTTGTTTGTAGAAATTCGTTTACTTTGATTCCTTCTCCCAGATCCAGTCCAAGTCCGTTTGCCAAAAAGATATTGGGGCTTGTTCCCATTGCATATACGATTCCGTCCGGAGATATTTTTTTTCCATCCTTCAATTCCACATGGGTGACTCTTCCGAATCCGTTGACTTTTGCAATTTCCGAATTGAATAGAATTTCTATATCTCTTTTTTCAATTTCTTCCTTTAGAATCTCTGCAGCCATCTTATCCAGTTGTTTGGACATCAACCGGTCCGTTCGAACAAGCACTGTCACTTTCACTCCAAGAGATTTGAGTGCCGCAGCAAGTTCCAATCCGAGTAGTCCTCCCCCTACGATCAAAGCATGAGAGTCTGGTACAAAAAAACCTTTGATCTTATCCGCGTCCGACTTTGCCCTTAAGCTGAATACACCCACCATGCCCGGTGAGATGTATTTTGGAATCTGAGGTGAACTTCCCGTAGCAAGTATTAGTTTATTATAAGAATGTAAAACTCCATGAGAATCTCTTACCTTTTTCGCCTCGGGTAAAATTTCAGTAACGGAAGTGGATGTATGAAGATCTATATTCCATGACTGCACTTCTTCCGAATCCGCACTCGAAAGTTCATGAAATTCCTTTTCTCCGCTGATAAAGTCGGGAAGAAGTATTCTATTATAAAGAGGATTTTCTTCCTTGCAGATGACTGTGATATCATCGTCAGGCGCAAGTATTTTGTAATGTTTGATAAATGCATGTGTACTATTTCCTCCTCCTATGATGATTATTTTTTCCTTTTCTTTTACGTAAGTTTTGACTTGAACTGCGGAAATTTTAAAACCTGGTTGTTTTGAATAAGGATCGAAGCTGGAGCTTGTTAGGTTGTTTGCTCTGGATTCGTCGTTTTTGTTTTTTTTACCCCAGTGCATCGGCAAAAAGACTGTACCTTGTTTGATTGATTCCGTGATCTTTGCTTTTGCCCGGACAAGTCCTCTTTGATTGGAAATCTCTACAATGGAATTGTCTTCTATCGAACATCGTTTTGCATCGTTCGGATGGATTTCCAAATAAGGTTCCGATTTGTGTTCCATGAGTTTACGAACTTTTCCGGTTCTGGTCATGGTATGCCATTGGTCTCGAATCCTGCCTGTGGTAAGAAGGAATGGATATTCTTCCGTGGTTTTTTCCGAGGTATCTTCCTGGGAAACATTGGAAATTTTGGCTTTGCCATTCGGTCTATAGAATACATTGTCCGAAAACAATCGGGGAGTGCCCCCGTGGCCTTTGTAAGGATAAGGCCATTGAACGGAACGGCTTTCTTTCAAGATGGAATAATCCAAACCGCTGATATCGATTTTGGTTCCTTTTGTCAGTCTGCAATGTTCCAGGAATACATCTTCTTCCGTTTTGTAGGCGAAAGAGGAGGAGTATCCCATCTTTTCCGCAAATTTTTGAATGATCCATGTATCGGCCAACGCCTCACCGGGAGGATCGATCACTTGAGTCAGATAGGTGATCCTTCTGTCGGAGTTGGTCATGGTTCCTTGTTTTTCCGCCCAACCTGCCGCAGGCAGAACTACATCCGCATAAGGAATGGCGCTTGAATTTTGGGAAATATCCTGAACCACAACCAGTTCCGCAGAACGTAATCCTAGCTCTACCATCTTCGCATCGGGCATACTTGTTGTAGGATTTGTACATATGATCCAAACTGCTTTCATCTTTCCGGAACGAAGATTTTCAAACATTTCTACCGCACTGAACCCGGGTTTACTTTGCAGTTCATTCACTCCCCAAAAGTCAGCGACTTCCTGTCTGTGTGCCGGGTTGCCTAAGTCTCTGTGTGCGGGAAGCAGATTGCACAAACCTCCTACTTCTCTTCCTCCCATCGCATTCGGTTGGCCTGTGAGAGAAAAGGGACCTGACCCCGGTTTGCCGATTTTTCCCGTAAGCAGAGAAAGGTTGAGTAGCGCCAAGTTTTTATTAACACCGATTACACTTTGGTTCAAGCCCATCGCCCATAGAGATAAAAATCCTTTGGATTTTCCAATGTATTCGGCAGCGAGATATATATCTTTTGCTTCGATTCCGCAAATGGCAGCGGAGGATTGCAGATCATAACTTAAAATGGAGGCTTTCAGCTCTTCATAACCTTCCGTGTGTAAGTCGATGAAATTTTGGTCTATCCAATTGTTTTCGATGAGTATTCTTGCAATTGCATGAAATAAATAAATATCCGTACCAGGATTGATTTGAAGATGCAAATCCGCTTCTTCACAAGAGTCCGTTCTTCTCGGATCTACCACTATGATCTTCACATCAGGGTTGTTTTTTTTATGAGCTTCGATCCTTCTGAATAGAATGGGATGACACCATGCAGGATTTGCCCCGGCAATCAGAAAACAATCCGCAAGCTCTATGTCTTCATAAGATATGGGAACACTGTCTTCTCCCAAAGCCATTTTGTAGCCCACAACTGCGGAACTCATACATAACCTTGAGTTTGTATCTATGTTATTGCTTCCGATAAAACCTTTGATTAATTTGTTTATAATATAATATTCTTCCGTTAATAGTTGTCCCGATACATAAAAACCTACCGAATCCGGTCCATGTGTTTGGATGATTTTTTTAAATTTGTCGGCAATCGTATCCAGTGCTTGGTCCCAACTTGCACGTGTCAGGGGAAGGTCTCTGGATTTTCTGACGGAAGGATAAAGGATCCTATCTGTTTTATCCATTACAGTGTAATGCAGGTTCATACCTTTCGAACAAAGTAGACCTTTGTTTGCAGGATGATCTTTATCCCCTTCAATGGAAATTTCGTTCGGGCCGGTTTTATGTATTATTACCCCGCAACCTACACCGCAGTAGGAGCAAGTAGATGGATGTGTTTCTGTCGTAAGCACACAAATGATCAGCAATAACTATGCCAATTGCTGAAATATTGGTAAAAATGCTTATTCCCATAGTAAAATGAATCTAATTTGTCCGGGGAGCGGATAAAAAGACAAACGCGCTTTCTTTTTATCATGGAATCTGCTTACATATTAAGCAAATTTATTAAAAATTGCTATAAGTGAGCTTTCTTGCAAACATTCTCCTTCTATACCAACCTTTTCCTATAGCCAATGAATGGATCGATTTTATTAATTTTTTAAGCAAAATACCCTTTATTTGGGATGTTTTCGCCTATTTACGCAGTTTCCGTCCTCTGATAGTTTTATTTTTGAACTATTTGCCTGAGTTAGGTACACTTCGTGCATATTGTAGGAAGGATAGAAGTATAACTTCTTTTCCAAACAACTAAGAATTCTTAGTGGAGATGCAAAATGAACAAACGTAAGTTAATTGTCATTGGGAATGGTATGGTGGGTCACCGTTTCTGCGAAAAATTGGTGGAATTCGGTGGAACTGATAAATTTGAAATCACAGTACTTGGGGAAGAGCCAAGACGAGCTTACGATCGTGTCCACTTGTCGGAATACTTTACGGATAAATCCGCTGACTCACTTTATCTTTGTACTCCTGATTGGTATCGCACCAACGGAATTAAACTTTTGTTATCTGAACCTGCCGTATCGATCGATACGGTAGGAAGAAAACTCGTCACCAATTTAGGAACCGAACTTTTATTCGATGAATTGATTTTTGCAACCGGATCTTCTCCTTTTGTTCCTCCTCTCGAAGGATTGGATAAAGAGGGAGTCTTCGTATATAGAACCATCGAAGACTTGGAACAAACACTGGAATACAGTAAAAAAATAAAGAAAGCTGCTGTTCTAGGAGGCGGACTCTTGGGGCTTGAAGCAGCAAAAGCACTTGTTGACCTGGGGAAAGAAACCCATGTTGTGGAATTTGCTCCGAGACTTATGCCCAGACAATTGGATGAAGGGGGAGCTTCCATCTTAAAATCCAAAATCGAAGAGATAGGAGTGGAGATCCATTTAAACAAACAAACCGAAAAAGTTTTGGGTGATGAAAAAATAGAAGGATTCGAATTCAAAGACGGAGGCAGCCTAACATTCGATATGTTGATTGTCTCTGCGGGAATCCGACCGAGAGATGAATTGGCGAAACAATCCGGAATTCTTGTCGGAGAAAAAGGTGGAATCATAGTCGACGACGGCATGGGAACCAATGTCTACGGAGTATATGCCATCGGAGAAGTTGCACTTCATCGCAATTTTATTTACGGACTGGTTGCTCCCGGATACGAAATGGCGGACACGTTGGCATTCAATCTATGTAGTCCGGGAAGCAAACCCAAAACTTATGTAGGATCCGATCTATCCACCAAATTGAAATTGATCGGAGTGGAAGTGGCTTCTTTCGGGGATGCACTGGGCGGGTCGGAACATATTCCTATCGTATTCAAAAATCCAAGAAGCGGCGTTTATAAAAAATTAGTTATCTCCAGTGATGGTAAATACCTGTTAGGTGGAATTCTTGTCGGAGATGCGAAAGCATACGGCAATCTATTGTCTTTTTACTTAAACAAAATGGAGCTTCCGGAAGAACCTGAAACACTCATCGTAGGTTCCGTCTCTTCGGAAAATCTTTTCGGAGCGGATTCTCTTCCCGATGAAGCCAAAATCTGTTCCTGCAATAATGTTTCCAAAGGAGATATTTTATCCGCCATCAGAGACAAGGAATGTTACGATATTGCCAGCTTGAAAAACTGTTCCAAGGCGGGTTCCGGTTGCGGTGGTTGTTTGCCTCAAGTGAATTCGATTCTGAAAACAGAGTTGAAAACGCAAGGCAAAGTGGTTACGGAACATCTCTGTGAGCATTTTAAATATTCCCGCAAAGAACTCTTTCAAGTTGTGAAAGTGAAATCTTTGAAAACATTTCCGGATGTGATCCGGGAAGTGGGACGTGGAAACGGATGTGAAGTTTGCAAGCCCGCAGTGGCTTCCATCATTGCCAGTATCTGGAACGAACCGATTTTAAAACACAGAGAGATCCAGGATACCAATGATAAATATCTGGCCAATATCCAAAGAGGGGGAACGTATTCCGTTGTTCCTAGGATTCCGGGAGGAGAGATCACTCCGGACAAACTCATTGCCATAGGAGATGTTGCTAAAAAATACAACCTCTATTGTAAGATCACCGGAGGCCAGCGAATTGATTTGTTAGGTGCCAGGATCGATCAACTTCCTTCTATTTGGAAGGATTTGTTGGATTATGGTTTTGAAAGCGGACACGCTTACGGTAAAGCAATGCGAACCGTAAAAAGTTGTGTTGGTTCCACTTGGTGTAGATTCGGAGTTCAGGATAGTACTTCATTTGCCATCAAGTTGGAAGAAAGATACAGAGGAATCCGCGCACCTCATAAGTTGAAGTGCGGGGTATCCGGATGTATCCGGGAATGTGCGGAAGCACGCGGTAAGGATTTCGGAATCATAGCAACCGAAAGGGGATGGAATCTTTATATCGGCGGAAACGGAGGGGTAAATCCGAAACATGCACTCCTATTTGCTGAAGATCTGGATGAAGCCACTTGTATTAAATATATCGACCGTTATATGATGTATTATATCAGAACCGCTGACAAACTGATGAGAACTTCCACTTGGTTGGAACAACTGGAAGGAGGAATCGATTACCTCAAGGATGTTGTAATTAACGACCGTTTGGGGATCAATTCCCAGTTGGAAGAAGAGATGAATCAACTTGTGGGCACTTATCTTTGCGAGTGGAAGGATGTAGTGGAAGATCCTGAAAAACAAAAGAAATTCAAACATTTCGTTAACAGCTCCGAAACGGATTCCAATATCAAGTTCATCGAAGAAAGAGGCCAGATCCGACCTGTGGATTGGGCGGAAAAAGATCTGGTGCAAACTAAGTAGGAGATAAATATAAATATGTCATCAACCGTTAAGGAAAAATTTAAATTTTTTATAGGTCCTGTTTCCGATTTTTCGGCGGAGGGCGGGGTTTCTGCAAAAGTTGGAGATAGACAAGTAGCGATTTTCTTCTTTGAATCCAGAAACGAATGGTATGCATGCGATAATGCATGCCCTCATACGGGAGATATGGTATTAGCTAGAGGATTTCTGGGTGATGCGGGAGGAGAACCTAAGGTGGTTTGTCCTCTTCACAAAAGAAACTTTTCTCTCACGAGCGGAGAATGTCTGAGTGGAGAAAATTACAAAGTGAGAACTTATCCGGTGTTAATTGAAAATGGGTCGGTCTACCTGGAATTGGATTTCCCCGTATCGAAGAACGTAGATAAAGCAAGTTAAGATTATATGATCTCCGCAAAGAATACAAACAAAGCCGGTACGGTATATTTGGTAGGAGCAGGTCCGGGAGATCCGGAACTGCTTACTGTCAAAGCATTGAAAATCTTACGAAAAGCGGACATTGTGTTCTATGACGATTTGGTTTCTCCCAGGATTTTAGGTGTTTGTAGAAAGAAAGCGGAACTTGTTTACGTAGGTAAAAGATTGGGGCAACATAGTTGTTTGCAGGAAGACATCAATTCCCGCTTGTTTCAGGCAGCAACCGAACACAAGATAGTTGCCCGTTTGAAGGGAGGAGATCCTTCCGTATTCGGAAGAGTGGGAGAGGAATATTCTTCCTTACTTGCAAACGGAATCCAATGTGAAATCATCGCAGGAATTACCACTGCATCCGGGGTTGCATCTTCACTCGGTTTTCCATTGACTCATAGGGATTATGCAAGAGAGATTTTATTTCTTTCCGGCCATAAGAAGGACGGAGCGAATACGGATAGTTTTCGAAACCTGAACTGTGTCGGCAAAACATTGGTAGTCTATATGGGTTTGAATTCTTTGGATACGATCGTCTCGGAACTTTTGGAATCCGGAAATTCGGAAACGACAAAAATTGCAATCATTCAAAACGCTACGCTGAGTTCGGAAAGAGTATTTACCGGCAATCTGGAAAACATCCAAACGATTGTAGAAGAAAATCAGGTAAGGTCTCCTGCTTTGCTTGTGATTGGAGAGATCGTAGGGTTTTATTCCGAAATGGAAAAATTGAAAAATAGCTTCTCAGAGATTCCCCAAACCTTATAAGGGATAGGGATGAATGATATCACAGGAAAAAAAACAAGCCTTCGTTTTGCAGAAGCGGAAGGTTTTGTACATTGCAGCAGAGAAACGATCCTTAGGGTCAAAGGGAACAATCTTCCCAAAGGAGATTTGTTCGGAGTAGCAAAAGCAGCAGCACTTCTCGGTTCCAAAAAAACTTCGGAACTTATCCCTCATTGCCATCCGGTCCCCATTGATTTTTTTTCCATAAACTTCGAAATTTTAGAAGATAAGAATGCGATCCGTATCCTTACCCAAGCCAAGTCCATCGGCAAAACAGGAATTGAAATGGAGGCACTTACCGGTGTCACTGTAGCCGCTCTGGTGATTTATGATTTGCTGAAACCGATCGATAAGGGTTTGGAAATATCTTCCATTCGCCTTTTGGAAAAGAAGGGTGGCAAATCCGATTCTCAAATTGCAAAATTTGCCGCAGGAGCACGAGCGAGCATACTTGTTTGTTCTGATTCTTGTTATGCGGGAAAAAAGGAAGACGGTTCGGGAAAGGCGATCGGCGAATTACTTTTGGAACAAGGGGTGGAAGTTGTAGAACTTAAAATCGTTCCCGATGAACCGGAAGAAATTCGCAAAGTCATCTTGCACTGGTGCGAAGAGAAAATGGATCTCATCGTCACTACAGGAGGAACAGGGCTCGGTCCTAGAGACAATACCACTGATACCGTGAAGTCGTTATTGGATCAGGAAATTCCAGGCATTGCAGAAGTTATGCGATCCTTCGGACAGGACCGAACTCCTTTTGCCATGTTATCACGTTCCGTCGGGGGAAGAATCGGCAAGACGTTGGTTGTTTCCGTTCCGGGAAGTACGAATGGAGCCAAAGAAAGTATGATTGCCATTTTACCGGCGATATTCCATGCAAAAAAAATGATGAGAGGGGAAGGACATTGATTTCTTATTCGGAAGGACTTGCCAAAATACTTTCTTTCTCAAAAAACCATACTTTCGAATCCATTCCTTTGAAACTTTCCGACGGAAGAATTCTTGCGGAAGAAATCCGGGCGGACAGAGATTACCCACCGTTTAACAGATCTGCTATGGATGGCTTTGCCATATCCTCTTCGGAATTCTCTGAGAATAAAATCTATCATTACAATCGGGAGTTACCTGCGGGAAGTAATTTCCTGTTGGAAAAAGGGGAAGAGGCGATTCGGATTATGACGGGTGCACCTGTTCCCCTCGGTTTGGATGTTGTGATCAAGATAGAAGATTCCCTTCTTTCGGAAGATGACCGGGGGAACAAACAGGTTTCCTTTTCCTTAAAGAATGTAAGACCATGGCAGAACATTGCGAGGAAAGGAGAAGATTTGCATAAGGGAGATAGTATATTGTTTCCGGGGCATACTCTGGGTACTTCCGAAATTTCCATTCTTGCTTCTCTTGGAAAAAACCTAGTCTCCGTTGTAACACTTCCCAAGATTCAAATTATCTCCACAGGGAATGAGATAGTACCCATCGATAGAACTCCTTTGGATTGGCAGATTAGGGATTCCAATTCCTATACGATTTCCTCGATTCTTTCCAAATACAAAATCGTTCCCGAATCCGTAAAAAATATCCCTGATGAAGAATCCTTATTAACGGAAGCGATCTCAAAAGGACTTGAATCCGATATTTTGATTTTATCGGGAGGTGTTTCCATGGGAAGTATGGATCTTGTTCCTTCCGTATTGCAGAAATTAGGTGTTGAGCTTGTTTTTCATAAGGTGGGGATCAAACCAGGCAAACCCATTTGGTTTGGAAAACGCGGAAATACGATCGTGTTCGGAATGCCGGGAAATCCTTTCAGTGTTCAAATTTGCAGTCGCATTTTTTTGGAACCTTTCCTTCGGGCCAGTATGGGTCAGAAACAAATTCCTGCTATGCGGTTGCCTATTCTGGGGGCTAGAAACAAAAAGGGATCTCTTACGGAATTCTTTCCAGTTCGTTTGGAGACAAAAGATAAGACTTATCTGTCCGCAGTATCCTTTAACGGAAGCGGAGATATCCGGGCAGGGTTGTCTTCAAATGGGTTGGCAGTTCATCCAGCGGATTCGGAACAGATCCAAGATGGGGATTGGATCGAATTTTTACCTTGGTAAGAATTGAGAAAAATCAGCTTCGTTTCGCTTCAGATTGCACAAAATCTAAACACTCCTACCTTTTTCTAATCAATTTGCATCTGGAATTACTTTTGTATAATTTCTTGACCTGCTTATTAGGCTGAAAGGTCGTTTTAAAGGCATTTTCAAGCATTCCTAATTTTACTTCATTGGTACGCTTTTTGCACAGTTTAATAGCAAAGGGAGAGATTATCTCGTGACTATTACACCTCATTCAAAAGCTACCAAAATCGACTTATTCAGTCTCGCTACTCCGCAGATGAGAACTTTCCATCTTACATGGATTGCCTTTTTTCTTTGTTTTTTCGGATGGTTCGGGATCGCTCCACTTATGGTGTATGTTCGCGAAGAACTTTCTCTTACAAAAGCGCAAATAGGAAACATCATCATCGCCTCCGTCGCCATCACGATCTTTATGAGATTGTTTATCGGCTGGCTTTGCGATAAAATCGGGCCTCGTATCGCTTATACTTTTTTATTAACACTTGGATCCATTCCTGTAATGTCGATCGGCTTTGCGGATAGTTATCTGTCTTTCTTACTACTCCGTCTGGCGATCGGTGCCATAGGAGCTTCTTTCGTAATCACTCAGTACCATACATCTGTTATGTTTGCACCGAATATCATCGGAACCGCAAATGCAACTACAGCAGGTTGGGGAAATCTGGGAGGTGGTGTGACTCAGATGGTAATGCCGATTATATTCGGATTCTTTGTGGCTTTCGGATTTACAACAGGTGTTTCCTGGCGATTGGCAATGATCGTTCCCGGAATTGCACTCTTCTGTATGGGGATTATTTATTATTTCGGAACCCAAGACACTCCCGGCGGAAATTTCAAAGATATCAAAGAAGCATATCCTACCTTCCATGGTGCTAAAAAAAATTCATTAAGCAATTTTCTTTTGGTAATGAAAGATGTTCGGGTATGGTTTTTGTTTCTGGCTTACGGAGCTTGTTTCGGTATAGAACTTACCATCAATAATATTGCAGCCTTGTACTATGTGGATCAGTTTAAGTTAGAACCTGCTACTGCAGGACTCATTGCAGGTCTTTTCGGACTTATGAATTTATTTGCAAGAACATTGGGAGGAGCTTTCGGGGATCGTTTCGGAATCAAATGGGGTCTTCGCGGAAGAGTTGTTTGGTTGTCGATGGTGCTTGCGGGTGAAGGCCTTTGTTTGATCCTATTTTCTCAGATGAACACTCTTATACTTGCGATTTCTTCCATGATTATCTTCAGTCTGTTCGTGCAAATGTCGGAAGGAGCAACATTCTCAGTCGTTCCTTTTATCAATAAAAAAGCGATCGGTGCTGTTTCCGGAATCGTAGGGGCGGGTGGAAATGCAGGTGCAGTTTCCGCAGGATTTTTATTCAGAGGAGATTTGAGTTATCAAAATGCACTTCTGATCATAGGTCTGACCGTATCCGTGGCGGCGTTTTTTACCTTACTCATCCGGTTCTCTCATGAAGAAGAAAAAGAAGTAGGTGATGAATTGGATCGGATTTTACCACCCAAACAAAATGAAAAAGAACCTTCTTTCGTGGCGGCAACTTAAAAGCCCCTTTCTTCCTAAAGAATTTGACAAGAGGATGAATTTCCTCTTGTCATAATCCAAATTGGCTTCTAAGATATTCGTTGTCTTAGGAGAGGGTTATGGATCAAATTCATTATAGGTCTTGCACTTTATGCGAAGCGATGTGCGGGTTGCAGATTGAGGTAAAAGACGGATCCATTACAGGGTTCAAAGGAGATCCGGAAGATAAGTTCAGCCGAGGCCATATTTGTCCCAAAGGTCCTGAGTTGAAAAGTCTCTACCAAGATCCCGATCGGATCAAATTCCCAATCAAAAGAACCGAATCAGGCTGGGTGCCGGTGTCATGGGAGGAAGCGTTCTCCGATATCGCCACCAGGCTTATAAAAATCCAAGAAGAATACGGAAACGATTCCGTAGCTGTTTATAACGGAAATCCGAACGTTCATAATTACGGGTCGATGCTGTTCGGACAACGGTTTGCAAGCCGATTGAAAACCAAAAACAGTTTTTCCGCAACTTCGGTAGATCAACTTCCTCATCAACTTTTATCTTATCTTATGTTCGGGCATCAATTGCTCGTTCCCATCCCCGATATCGATCATACCGATTTTTTTCTCATTCTGGGAGGAAATCCTTTTGCATCTAATGGTAGTTTGATGAGTGTTCCCGATGTGAAGAAAAGACTGAAGGCCATTCAGGAGAGAGGTGGAAAATACGTAGTAGTCGATCCTCGCAAAACCGAAACGGCATTACATGCCGATGAACATATCTTTATCAGGCCTGGAACGGATGCGTATTTTCTTTTTGCCATTGTACATGTGTTATTTGAAAAGAAAATGATCCGAAAGAACGATTTGATTTCGCAAGGAGACCTGGATGAGATTCAAAACCGGGCAAGAGAGTATTCTCCCGGGAGAGTCGAAAAAATAACGGGTGTATCCTCCGAAAACATAGAACGTATCGCCTTGGAATTTGCGAATGCCAAGACAGCTGTTTGTTACGGAAGAGTAGGAGTTTCCACGCAAGAGTTCGGTGCCATTTGTCAGTGGCTTATCAATGTGATTAATATCATTACCGGAAATTTAGACAGAAGAGGAGGGGCTATGTTCACTCTTCCTGCGGTCGATTTGGTCGGTCCCGGTTCCGCCATGCGTTCTTCACCCGGAAGTTTCAATGCGTATCAGTCAAGAGTTAGAAAACTCCCCGAATTCAGCGAAGAACTTCCTGTCGCTGCTCTGGCGGAAGAGATACTCACTCCCGGAGATGGAAAGATCCGCGCGTTATTTACCTCGGCAGGCAATCCTGTTCTTTCTACACCTAACGGAACGAAGTTGGATTTGGCACTTTCCGGTTTGGATTTTATGGTATGTGTTGATTTTTATTTGAATGAAACCACAAAACACGCAAATTATATTCTGCCACCCACTTCCACATTGGAACACGATCATTACGATTTGATTTTCAATGTATTCGCAGTTCGAAATACCACCCGTTATTCCCAACCTTTATTCGATCCCGAACCGGGTATGTTGCATGATTGGGAAATATTCTCCGATCTAACAAAACGATTGGAATTGGTGCGTGCCGGCAAACCTTTACCGAAAGAAATCATCAGAACAAAACTCACTCCTGCGAGCATCATCGATCATGCTTTAAAAACAGGGCCTTACGGACCCAAAGGGAAGTTAGGTGGCGATATGAGCTTGGATCTTTTGAAAAACAGCCCTCATGGAGTGGATTTGGGACCTTTGCAGTCTTGTTTTCCGGAAAGACTTTGTACTGAAGATCAGAAGATCCGTTTGGTTCCTCTGAAATTGAAAGAGGATTTTCCAAGACTTTCTCTTAAATGCAAAGAATGGGAAACCTTCTCGGAAGGACATTCCAACTTTTTACTGATTGGGAGAAGGCATCTCAGAAGCAATAATTCCTGGATGCACAATCTTCCCAAACTGATGACGGGCAAACCTCGTTGTACTCTGATGATTCATCCGGAAGACGCAAACCGATTGGGAATCTTGGATGATGAAAAAGTCATTGTGGAATCACTTGCGGGAAGTGTTTTGATTTCTGCCGAAGTTACGGAAGAATTGATGAAAGGAGTTGTGAGCATTCCTCACGGATTCGGTCATAACAGAAACGGAACGAATCAAAAGGTCGCCACTGAATTTTCGGGAGTGAGTATCAACGACCTAACGGATGATCAGTCGATCGATGTTTTTTCAGGCAATGCGGCATTCAGCGGAATCAAGGTTTCCGTTAAAAAACAAAATCTTTAGATCGTATTTTGATTTTGTAGAAAATTTTGTAAGGATCTTCTTCCTCCGATCAAGGAGTAGTTTTCCGTATTTGTTTTTAAAAAACGAACTGCTTGTTTGGAACGAACTCCCGTTTCGCAAATGCATATGATCTTTTTGTAACCGGATAATTCCGGTGTTCCTTCTTTTTCCAAACGGGAGAGAGGAAACAAGATCGAACCGGGGATGGGATTTGATTCCGTCTCTTCGAATTCCCTTACATCCATCAGAATCGTATCAGTGGATTTTGAATTCCAATAATCTTCCACACTGATTTCCAAAATCTGTTTTTCCGATTTTGAAAGACCTTTCTTTTCTCCGCAGGAAATGCAATGAGGATCAGGATTGATCTTGGATTCGAATAAAAAAGGAGAATCCCATTCCAATGAATAGATCCTGTCAGTCGGGATGGTTTCGGGTTTAAGTAAATACCGAAGAGCGAACGATGCCTGGTAGGTTCCTGCCAGTGCAGTCTGTACTCCGAGCACTCCTGCATCGGAACAACTGAGAGTATCACCTTCTTCCAAATGGGGATACAAACAACGGTAACACGGTCTTCCTTCTCCCGAGAAAACGGCAAGCTGAGCACTCGTCCGAAATACCGAAGCTGTGACGAGTGGTTTGGATCCAATCAAACAAAAATCACTGATTGCATATTTGGAAGAGATCGTGTCAGTACAATCCAAGATCAGATCCCAGGATTCAAATAGCTTAGGATCCGTCCGGTTTGTAATATAAGAGGAAAAAGTTTCCAGCCGGACCCAAGGGCTTCTTTCCTTTAAAAATCGGGACACCACTTCCGTTTTCGGTTTGCCTATATCAGTTTGTGTAAACGATGTTTGTCGGTGCAAATTGGAAAGTTCCACTCGGTCGAAATCCACAAGTCCCAATCTTCCCACTCCCGAGAGAGCCAGATAAAGGGAAGCAGGGCAACCCAACCCGCCTAGGCCAATGATAAGAACCGAGGAGTTTTTCCATTTTTCTTGGCCGAGTATTCCTATTTCAGGGACCTTGATCTGCCTTCTAAAAAAACTCTCCTCTTCCGGACTCATAAATAGAAAGGAATCCGATTGGAATTTTCGAGCAAGGAGAAATTAAAATCAGCCCGATTCGGGAAGATTAATATTGATACGGTGATCTATTTTTGTTTTCAGTTGGGAAAACAGGATCAATATCGACTTTAGAGTGGAACAGGAAACAAGAAAATTCGAAGTGCTAAGAGTGAGTGTTCTTTCTCACTGTAGTTTCGCCTGCGTTTACTGTGTTCCTAAAGATCAATCCTCATCTTCCGAGGACAAATCTCATTATCATTTTTTAAGTCCCGAATTATTAACTGAAAAATTAAAACTTCTGATTACTAAGATCAATATTAAGGAAGTCCATTTAACAGGAGGAGAACCGACTCTTCATAAACGACTTCCCGAACTGATCGGAGGAGTAAATGACCTCGGAATTCGTGAAATCGCTGTTACATCCAACGGTTTTTTTGCGGACGGACTCATCCAAAAGATGAAATCGAAAGGACTTACCAGGATGAATTTTTCAGTGGATTCCTTTTCCCAATCCGGATTTGAAAAAATCAGCGACCGTAAGTTTCCTTTATCCAAATTGTTATCCCGCGTAGAGGAAGCCAAAGAAAGCGGTTTGGAAGTAAAAGTGAATTGTACGGTTTTAAAAGGTTATAATGAAAACGAAATCTTACCTTTGTTAGATTGGTTCGGAAAAAAAGGGATCACTGTCCGGTATTTGGAATTTATGAAAATGGGACCTTTGCAAAAGGAACATTCCGAATTTTTTTATTCTTCCGAAGAGATTCGAAATACTATCGGTAAAAAATACGAGTTTTCTTCTTATTTGACAGCTTCCGATTCCACTGCGAATTACAGCAGGACAGAAGAAGGATATATTTTCGGAATCATCGCCAATCATTCGGAACCATTTTGCGAAGGTTGTAACAGATTGCGTATGGATGCGACCGGAAAAATCTACGGATGTTTAAGTGATGAAACTTCCTTCGATTTGCCGGAAAACAGTTCCGATTTGGATCTGGTTTTACAAGCGGCTATGCGGACCAAAAAGAAGTTTTTTACTGGATCGGAGCTTTCCATGAAATTCATTGGAGGTTAGATGAAAATTCAATTGCTTTGTTTTGCCGCAATGAAAGATTTTTTCCCGGCTCAGTGGGATTTGCATTTGGAAGGAGTTCGCACTCTTTCGGACTTAAAGCTTTATTTACAAAATCAAAATCCAAAGGCTTCCTCTTTATTGAAAATAAGTCGATTTGCCATCAACCAAACTATTGTTAGGGAAGAGGAGATTATCTTTGATGGCGCAGTGATCGCAGTCCTTCCTCCTTCCAGCGGCGGGTAAATGAATACGGAGACTCATTCGAATCATATACAAACGGAAATTTTGGAAATTCCAAATCGATTTCCGGATCTACCTTCCATGGGAGGTTATGTTTTTTTTGCAGGTATTGTTCGAAATATCAATGAAGGAAGACAAGTTACCCATTTGGAATATGAAGCATATCCGGAGATGGCGGATAAGATGATCAGTGATATCATAGAAGATGCCAAAAAACAGTGGGATCTTCAGTTTGCCGATTGTATTCATAGACTTGGGGTTTTGAATATCGGAGAGGTCGCAGTGATTGTCAGTACGGGAGCGGTTCACCGGGACGAAGCGTATCTTGCCAATAGGTACATCATTGATCGTGTCAAACACGAAGTAGCCATTTGGAAAAAGGAATATTATACGGACGGAAGTTCGGAGTGGTCCAAGGGTTGCCAGGATGAGACCCATAAACACTGAAACGATCTCTGTAATTTTAGCCGGAGGTTATAGTCTTAGAATGGGAAAGGATAAGGGCCTTATTCAAATTAAAGAACATTCTAATTTTATAAAAAAAACGAATCGCAGGATCGGAGTTTTGACTGAGACAGTATATATATCTCTTCGTGCGGAACAAATTCAGGAATATTCCAAATACTTTCCTTCCGAATCATTCATTGTAGATACGGATATTCCGGTCGAAGGCCCTTTGAAGGGGATACTTTCTTCTTGGAAATTTTTGGAAGAGAATGGCATTTCCGGAAAATCTATTCTTTTTCTACCTGTGGATATGCCTTTCGTTAAAATCAGAACCTTGCGGCGGTTATTGGATTCATTTCTTCCCGAAGATTCAGGAGTATTTTATGAGTCTAGAAAGGGTCTTGAGCCACTTTGCGGAATTTATTCCTCTCTTTGTCTATCCGATTGGTTTCGAAATCTAAGCTCGGATGCGACTAAAGAATTCTCCTTGCAAAAGAGATTGGCAAAAATGAATCCCCGAATACTCACTCTTCCCGAGAAAGAAGAAATCTATTTTCGGAACATCAATTCACGGCAGGATTTATAATCAATATTATACGCAGAATCATTATGAGATTACTAGAAACGAAAAAAAATTGGATCTTCGATATGGATGGCACTTTAACTCTTGCTATGCATGATTTCGAAGCGATTAAACGTACACTCGGTTTGCCTTTGGATTCGGATATCTTGACTTCTCTGGGTCGTCTTTCTCCCGAGGAAGCAAAAGTAAAACACATCCATCTGAATGAAATCGAATTGAACATTGCGAAGAAAGCGGTCGCTTCTCCGGGAAGTCCCGAGTTATTGAAACAAATAAAGAATAAGTCGCATCAGTTGGGAATTCTTACCAGAAATTGTTTTGAGAATTCGATTGAGACTCTGAAGGCATCGGGACTTAGCGAATATTTTTCCTCCGAATTTATTTTGTGCAGAGAGCATGCGGAACCGAAACCGAGTCCGGAAGGTATTCTAAATCTACTCAAACTTTGGAACGCAAAACCGGAAGATACTTTGATGATCGGAGATTATATCTACGATTTGGAAGCAGGGATAGCGGCTGGGGTAGAAACCGTTTACATCGATCCGAAAGGAAATTTTCCATTCAAGAATTTTGCGACTCATACAGTCCTAAGATTGGATGAAATTTTATATCTATAAAATCTTACCCTTTGTCCAAAGGAACTTCGATCAAAACGGAAATCCCATTTATGTTCTGGATTTCAATCATTCCCCCGATTTGTTTGATGAGAAGCTGAACGAGAGAAAGCCCGATTCCCGATTGTTCGTTGATTTTCGGTTCAGCAAATCCGGTTCCGTTATCAATTACTTTTAAAATAAGATTTCCCGAAACAGATTTTACGGAAACGAATATTTCTCCTTTTCCGTTCTCCAAATAAGTATGTTTGATCGAATTCATTAATAGTTCATTTAAGACTAAGCACAAAACGACTGCTAATTTCAGATCCATTTCCGCCTGGTTCAGATCAAAACGTATTTGAATCTTGTCGTCGATATTATAAGCATTCGCAAGAGTTTTGCATAATCTCAGAACATAATGATCAAATTGGATTCGATTTAATTCGCTTCCCGTATCGTTATACAACATTTCATAGATTCCCGCCATGGCAAGAATCCTGGTTTCCGTGTTCTTGAAAATATTTTTGATTTCTTTGTCTTCGATTTTTGCGGATTCCAAATGGAGTAAGCTACTAACAACCGCTAAAGTATTTTTCACCCTATGTTGCAATTCTATCATAAGTGTGTCTTTGAAAGAGAGGAGATTGGCTAGTTTTTCCTCCATTTGTTTTCTTTCTGAGACATCGTACGTTAAAATAAATAAACCTTCCTTGATCGGTTGGATGCTGAACTCAAAATAACTTTTGCTTCCGTCCTGATGAACAAATTCAATATCTCTATGGCAATACTCTCTATTTTTCATGCAGGAAGCTAAAATGCGATAAACTTCCTGCTCTTTAATTCCGGGATTGCATTCGAACATTGATTTGCCTAAGAAATCGCGAATAGTTCCTTTTGCATATTTTGCTGCACTTTCATTGATGTACAAATAGGTCCAGTCGTATCCTAAAATCTGGCACCCCTCAATCATAGAATCCAGAGTGCTTCTGAACCTATCCGCCGTATTTCTAAGCTCAATGTCGGAATCAATCAATTGCCTATTTGCAGCTTCGAGTTCTTCGGAAGTAACAGCGAGTTCCGTATTCTTTTCCATAACATGAGTTCTTGCCTCATAGAGACGAAATGCCATTCTTATGGATGTGGCTAAGATGTGAATCCCTGACGACTTTAATACATAGCCGTAAGAGGTAATGGATTCGGTTTTTTTTACAATGTCCGGTTCCATATGAGATGAAACAAAAATGATGGGGATGTCTCTGATCTCCAGGATCTCTTTTGCGGTTTCGGTCCCGTCCATTCCGTAACCTAAGTCGATATCCATCAGGACGAGATCGATTTGGTCCTCGGACGAACGAATGTAATTGATTGCTTTGGTGCCACTGGAAGCAGTAATGATATGAAACGAGTCTTCTAACTGCCTACTGGTCGCCATTGCAATAATGGCTTCGTCTTCAACGAGCAAGATCTTCTTTTTTAATAATGTAGCTGTTTCCATTATGATTTAATCATCCCAGGAAGATAAGTAGACGAAGAAAAATCAAAAAGAGACGCTGTTTCCAAGAGGAGTTAAAAATATAAGCAAATTAGATTGTTGTCAATTAAGAAAATATAATACCTGTAAGGAGTCGTTTTCTGGCAGTTTTCGGAAAAATTTTGAAAAATCTGCCTCCGCTTTTCCCCGGATGTCCCATTCGTAATAAGGTTTTTTTTCGGCAAAACTCAGGTAAAAATACCTAAAACCGGAAACTTTCGAAAAATGAGTGGAATTACCGGGAGGCCCTGGTTTCCCGAAAACAGAACTGGGGTTATCTGTTGCTATAACATTTGATACGAGATCGGAGTTTCGGAAAGAGTAAAAATCAAAACTTCTATTTGTGACAAAAGATGAGTTTCTAATCTTCGATTTAGTCAATTTATTGCTTATTTTTTTTATCCGTCCTGATCACTCGAATGAGTAGTTACGGGATGGGATTTCATTCATGAAAAAAGAATCTAAGAGATTGATTCCAGTAAAATAGTTTCCTGAATTGGAATCTGAATTTAAAACATACTTAAGATGTCTTCCTTTCTTCAGAGAAAATGGATTTGTTTGATTGTAATTTTATTCGCGTTTCAGTGCAAACAATTGTTTTTGATTGAAAAACCACCTCTGGTAAAAGAAGGCGTTCTGGATCTCCGAGAGAATTGGAATTTGGAAAAACGTTTGAGCCTGGAAGGAGAGTGGGAATTTTACTGGAACGTTCTTTATTCCGAATTAACAAACAAATCCATACCTCAATTTGAAAATGTTCCGGGTACTTGGACTGATTACAAAAAGGGGGAAGGAACTTATCCTAGCTTCGGTTATGCGACTTATCGAATGAATTTATATTTGAAAGAACCGATGGAAGGTATGGCGATTAAGATGCTCGAAGCTTCGACTTCTTATAATCTTTATATAAATGGAAAGAAGGTATTGTCAAGCGGTATCGTGGGAAAAACAAAAGAAACAAGTTTTCCATTGTACAGACCGGGAGTGAGCGCTCCGTTAACATTGAACGAATCCAACGAAATCGTCATCGAAGTATCCAATTTCTTCCATTCCAAATCAGGCGTTTGGGCAAAAGTTTATATAGGCAAACACGAGGATCTTGTTTCCGTTCGGGAAAAAACGATTTGGCTGGACATATTCATTTGCGGGGGAGTGTGCATCGCGTTTTTTTATCATTTCAGTTTATTTGCACTGCTTCGCGGAGTTTTATCCCATCTGTTTTTTTCATTTATCGGTGTTGTTGCATTCATTCGGATCGCTTTGACGGGCGAGCGGTTTTTCTATTCTCTTTTTCCTTGGTTTGGTTTTAACTTAGGTTATGTGATGGAACTCTTATCTGTTTACGTCGGTGGAATGGTGCTCGCTCTGTTTATCAGATCCGTATTTCCGAATGAGTTTTCGAAAAAAGTGATGTATGGTTTGGTATCCGGTTTTTTGATGCTTTGTCTGACGGTAATCTTTACCGATTTGTATATTTATTCTCAGACCATACCGATCTTCGGTATTTTGATTTTTATCGAATGCATTTATATAGTTTATGTTTTGATCCAAGCCATTCGAAATGACAGGGTCGGTGCTTGGATCGGGCTTATTATTTGCATGTTACTTTTCGTATTCATCGCGAACGATATACTTTATGCGAATATGGTCATTAATACGACTTATATATTGTCTTACGGTATTTCCTTGTTCTTTGTCGCTCAGGCTTTCATTATCTCCAAACAATTTGCAAGCTCCTATCATCTTTCTCAGAAATTAAGCGAAGACTTGCAAAAATCAAATGATCGTTTGGTTTCCATTGATAAACTGAAAGATGAATTTTTGGCAAATACGTCTCATGAATTAAGGACCCCATTGCAAGGAATCATCGGGATTGCGGATTCACTCAGAAGAGGAGTCGGCGGATCTATGTCCAAGTTCGTGGAAGACCAAATGAGTATGATAGTTACGAGCGGAGAAAGGCTTTCCCGGCTTGTAAATGACATACTTGATTTTTCCAAACTCAAACATCGCGATCTTAGCCTGAAGAATATTCCCGTTGATCTCTATCAAGCGGTCAACTTCACACTTACACTCAATCAAGTGAATCTTAATTTAACTAAAGTTAATATGGAAAACAGGATTCCCAAAGATTTTCCCACTTTATTTGCCGATGAAAACAGACTTCAGCAGATTTTACAGAATTTAATCGCCAATGCGGTAAAATTTACAGAGGAAGGATCGATCATAGTTACTGCTAAGATTCTCCCGAATCGGATGGCGGAAATCAGTGTGACGGATACCGGAATAGGAATCGATGAAAAAAATCAGGAAAGGATTTTTGATTTTTTCGAACAAGTGGAGAGCGGAGATGCACGCAATTCAGGCGGAACTGGGCTGGGGCTTGCGATCAGTCGTGCTCTTGTGAATTTGCATGGAGGAGATATCGGTGTAGAGTCGGAACGGAAGAAAGGCTCCCGGTTTTATTTCACCTTACCTGTATTAGATGAAAAAACCGAAATTGAAACGAGTAATACTCCTGAATTTATCAATGATAAAAATGAAATGAAACCGAACGAACTTATTTCATTTCCTTCCATCGATACTGTATACACTGCCAATCGGATCTTTTCTCCTGAAGAGGTGAGAATACTCGTGGTAGATGACGAGCCGATCAATTTGCAGGTAATTCAAAATTATCTTTCGTTGCAAAAAATCCAAGCAGTCACCGTTTCCAGCGGCAAAGAGGCACTTGAATTGTTGAAGCCGGGACATTTGTTTCAAGCGGTTATATTGGATATGATGATGCCTAGATTTTCCGGCTTGGAAACTACAAAGGAGATCAGAAAGAATTATACCGCTTTGGAATTACCTATCTTAATGCTCACTGCAAAAACCCAAGATAAGGACTTGGTGGCCGCCTTGAATGCGGGCGTAAATGATTATCTGATAAAACCTTTCGATTATGAACAACTTACTCTTCGCGTTAGCAATATGCTTCGGTTATTGCAAAGTCATAAGGAACATTTGGAAAGAGAATCCGAAAAGAAAATTGCAGTGGGTCACGTCCGGCAAAGGATCAATTTGGATCTTCATGATCATTTGGGAGCAAGGCTTACCGATTTGAAATTTTTATCGGAAGAATTATTGAACAAGGAAGGAACGGATAGAGTCCTATTCGAAAAAATCATTGGAAACGTAAATGCAGCCATTCAGATTTTAAGAGATCAGATGTTGAAGATAGAAGATCTGGGTCTTTTGAGCGAAAATTTCATCAAAGGAATCAATTTGGTAATGCTCAGGCGTTACTCCGATGCGGATAGGGATTTTGATTTTCAAGCTGACGAGAAATTGATTCATTTCTTTTCCTCCCAAAGAAATGAAAACAGTATGATCGAATTGTACAGCATAGTCAATGAGATCACCAGTAATGATTTGAAATACGGAGAAGGCGTTTCCAAGTGGAATTTTTTATTAGAAGATAATGAAATACTTATGAATATGAAGGCCGGTTCCCGATACCGCTTGCAAAAACACAAAACCGGACGTGGAACGGAAAATTTGGTATTCAGGATTTCCAAACTCGGCGGAAAAATGAAACTTAAGTTAGATGAAAATATGTATCATATGGAATTGAAATTGAATAAGGAAACATTTTCCCTTCAATAAATGGATTAAGGTTTATGGAAACAAAAAAAGTAAAAATTGGAATCGTTGAGAATGATGAAAATTTCAGAAATCAGATTTTGACAATTCTGGAAGCAACTCCCGGCGTTCTTTCCGTATCCCATTGGGAATCGGCGGAAGCATATTGGAAAGATGAGAACGGAAAAGAATTGGACATATTGTTTTTGGATATAATGTTGCCGGGGATGAACGGTGTGGAACTTGCCGGAAAGATTTCGGAAAGAGATCCGAATATAAGCAAGATTATGCTTAGTAATATGAATTCGGATGAACTCATTTACAGTTCTTTAAAAAACGGGGCTATCGGTTATATTTTAAAGTCCGAAATGAAAGATATATCTGAAGTCATAGACACTGTGTTACAAGGAGGAGCCATCATTACTCCTACGATTGCATTTCGAGTTTTAAATCATTTCAAAGCTAAAACCAATTTGGGTTCGATTAAACTTACAGATAAGGAAAATCAGATTTTGGATCAAATGGTCAGAGGCAAAACGATCAATCGGGTGGCTGAATTTTTAGGTGTGAGCAAATACACAATCCAACACCACGTAAAAAATATTTATAAAAAGTTAAATGTACACAACCGAGCTGAATTAGTTCGAAAAGCAAATGACATCGGACTGTTGTAATAGTCTTAATTTGATATGACTTTCCGATTGTTTTTCTGGTTTAAGAGCCATCAATTTCATACCTTTGTATTATTCTGTTTTGTTGCTTTGTTCCTGGAGCTTACTTGCTCCAGTGTCGGATTTGAAACCAAATCCTTAAGAGATACGATGAAGCATGGCCCGATTGGCATATCGGACCGGAACAAATGTCTGTTCGTTGGTAACAGGATGTTCCCTGGAAGACTGCAGCGGGACATCCTATTGTTTCTTCTCAACTGGACTAAAAGTTACGGACTAACGGTTTTTGTCCGCTTGTTTGGAATATTTTCTTTGGTAAACAAAACGAATTGCTTCCGCTTCCAGCCATGGAACAGGTTTTCCACCGCCTAAAATCCTTGCTTCGATGAAAGATTTGCATGCTTTCTCGAATACATGGCAGACTGCGTGCAGATCATCCAAGGTTCTATGGCCGCAAATCGCACCTTGATCCTTGATCATAACCGCATTTCTTCTTTTGATTCCCTTTACAATTTTCTTCAGTGCTTCTTCGGTTTCCCCGAATGACACTACTTTCGCGGAAGGACCTACGATCTGAGCCATATCATCCAAATAAGGTAGGACTGTTTCTCCCGCCATAGAACAAGTAAGTATATTTTCCTGAGTTGTATGGATGATTGTGTTGAAGTCCTTTCTTTCTTTATATAAAGTTAGGTGAAGATTTGCAAATCGGGGGGAATTTTCCGGTAAAGAGGTTTGGTCTAAATACAACTCCACCCAATTAGGATTTTTTTTCTTGGAAAATTGAGTGAAGTTTACATCGCTAGGAGTGATCCAGACACGATTCCCGATTCGGATACTTGCAGAATTCCCTTGTTCCAAAATTCCTTCTTTTTGCAAATCGGGAATCAAACGAAGCAATTCGGACGGATGCTCAGGTGCCTTCATGCAAATTCCTTTTTCCCGAAATTTTGAAGATACCATTCTCTTACCGATTTGGTTTCAAATTTTTTGGAGTGGGAGACTTTTTTAAATTCTTCGTGTATGAATGTTTCCGCCGATCTTTCCAATTCCATAGAAACGGAAAAAGCATTCTCCATATCGGATCCGATGCATAATACACCGTGGTTTGCAAGTAAAACTGCTTTGCTTCCCGATTTCGCCAAACATTCGATAGCGGAACGAATCAGTTTTTTAGATCCGGGCAAAGCGTAATCCGTGCAGAAAACCGGACCGCCGATGATCTTTTTCATTTTATCGGATAGTATGGGAATATTTTTTCTGGCGGACGCCACCACGCTTGCTTGCAATTGGTGAGTATGGATGATTGATTTCACATCGGGTCTGAGTTTATAAGTTTCCGCGTGAAGTCCTTTTTCATAGGAAGGTTTGATCCTTCCTTCGTGTTCCAAGGTGTGAAGATTTACCTTTACGATTTCATCGGGGCTTAGGTCTTCATAGGTTCTGCCGGTAGGAGTGATGACGAAATGATCCTCATCGATTCTTTGACTGATATTGCCCCAAGTTCTGGTGATGAGTCCTGCCTTCAGTAGGCGCACTCCCGTATCTCTTACGATTTTATTTGCAGTTTGAATTTCCATTGTATCCTACCTTTCGAAATGCGCCGACTCTAAATCACACCTTCGACTTTCTGGAACACCCGATCAAATCTTTTCAAAGCGTCGTCGATGATTGCATCGGTATCGGCTGCGCTTGTATAAAGTCTGCTTCCTGCAAGAGTCACTAACCCTTCCGCCATATAAGCAGCGCCCATTTCTTCCATTGCATGTTTTCTTTTATGAGCTTCAGCAATTGTTTTTTTAATCGTCCAGAATTTACTGAAATTGATTTCAAGTAACATTGTTCCTACTGTCTCCAAATGGCAAATAGAGCCTTGGTTGAACGCAACGAAAGGTAGGTTGTATTTTTTGATCAGTTTTTGAAGTCCTAACGTTAGGCGGTCGCCCGCTTTACCCGCTTTTTCGCAAGCCTTGGTTTTTTCCATTTCACATAGGGTATAATATCCTGCGGCGGAGCTAAGAGGATTCGCAGCCATCGTGCCACCGATCAAAGCTTTTTTCATTCCGGTTTGGATCCCCGCAGAAACATATTTCATATATTCTTTTTTACCGCCGAGCCCGCCCGCAGACGGATAACCCCCGGCAACCACTTTTCCGAACACTGTCAGATCGGGAGTGACTCCGTAATAGCCTTGTGCACCGCTGAGTCCCACTCGGAACGCAGTGACTACTTCGTCAAATATCAGTAAGGCGCCGAATCGATCGCATAATTCCCTTACTCCTGCGTTGAAATTTTTATCCAGAGGACGAGTGCCGCTTTCCGGGCCGATCGGTTCCATTAAGACCGCGGCGGTTCCTCCTCTCCATCTGTTTCTCTTTAAAACGGATTCCAAAGCGTTCAAATCGTTCGGATAAAATTCCTGAGTGTATTTGAATACCGATTTGGGAACTCCGTTCGCTTCAAAATGTCTTGTGCCGGGAAGACGCAATCCGTATGCCAACTGATCACTCCATCCGTGATAAGCTCCGCCCATTTTTACTATATTTTTTTTCTTGGTAGCAAGTCTTGCCACCCGTATGGATGCCATACATGCTTCCGTCCCCGAACCTAACATTCGAAACATTTCTACGGAAGGAACGAGCTGAACGATCTTTTCAGCTAACTTAAGTTCGTATTCATGAAATAATCCGGTGACGGGGCCTGAGCTATTTAATAATTCCAAAACTTTTTTGCGAACTACAGGAGGATTACTTCCCAGAACCGTAGGGCCACCGGCTTGCAGAAAGTCGATGTATTTGTTTCCGTCCAAATCAAATAGATGTGCACCGGAAGCTTTTGTGAAAACCAAAGGGAAAGGGTGGTTGAAGGCAAGGTTGTGTTGAACTCCTCCCGGAATGTATTCGGAGGCTTCTGCGATCATCTTTTTCGAGCGAGCGCATTTTTTATCGTAGTATTCAGATATAATTTTATCCATTTCCGCTTTACGGATGGAGCGGATCGGCTGCGAAATCAGAGATCTCAGATCTTTATAGACTTGGTCTACATCGGGGTATTGGTTGATTGCGAAGCCAGTGGACATACTTAAATTCCCTTTGGATAGTTTTTAGTTGACAATGAGTGAGTAATCACTCATTGTCAAGAAGAATTTATAAAAAAGAGGGAACGATGTCCCGGAAATACTTCAATGATAGTTTTGATCGAATCTCGGAAGAAAAGAGAAATCGAATTCTGTCAATTGCCGTGTCTGAATTTGCCAACAGGGGATTCACAAGCGCAAACACAAACACGATCGCCCAAAAAGCAGGGATCAGTGTCGGCTCATTATATAAATACTTTGAAACGAAGGAAGACTTTTTTCTAACCGCGGTCCATCATGGAGTTTCTCAACTCGAAAAGGCATTGGAATCGGTTCTATTGGAGAAGGTCGATTTTTTCGGTAAGATAGAAAAGATACTACGAATCATTCAAATTCATTCCAGAGAAAACCAGGATATCATCAGACTTTACAACGAGATGACTTCGGAGAGTAATTCCGAACTGATCAACCGGCTTTCCAGTGAACTGGAATCCATTTCTGCAAAATGTTATACCCAAATTATCGATTTAGCAAAAGAAGAAGGAATCATTCCAGTCGATACAAACAGTTCCATCCATGCTTTTTTATTGGATAATATATTTATGAGTCTTCAGTTCTCTTACGCAACGGAATATTATAAAGAGAGAATGAAAATCTATTTAGGTGAGGACGTGTTTGAAAGAGACGAAGATGTCATCATCGGGGTGATGCAATTTATCAGACGGGCGTTTGGCGGCGGAATCTGATATAATCGTTTGATGTTGCACGCTCCTGTGCGCTTAACCTCAGTGTTACGACGCACGAGTTTCGGGCTGTCCTGGCCATTCGCAGCGACCCATAGGGAGCGAGAATGTGAACTGGACGGTTAGCGAATGCGGTAGTCCAGATTCACAGACTTGCTTGCAAGTCTAACCAATGGTCACGTAAATCTTTAATCAACTAACTTTCGGAAGTTCACATCAATCCTGAGATGTGCTATAGCCACTGCGAGAAACATCTCACTTGCTTTTAAGAGAAGAGAGACTTTATTTATGTTTGTATGGGCGGCTCGCATTCCTTTCTATTTCCTTAACTTTATTAATTACGCGATCACGCTCTCCCTCGGCGGCTACGCTCGGTCGATCGTTGCCGCAAAAGTTGGATTTTATATATTACCTTTTATTTAAAACTCATCGAACCTAGGTAGGATGGCAAAAAGCCGAACTTTTTATAAGAATTTTAGGGAAAATAGAAAGAGGGATTGCTGGTTCAAGGCGGATGTGTTAGTTGGAACTCATTGGGTGGCGGGTGGATTACCCCTCCCAAATCAGGGCGGGGATACCAGAATCCCATCTTATAAGGAAACTTACCTCTAACTTAAAAAACACAGGACGTTCCGTGAAAATTACAAGTCACATCAAAGGTTAACCCTTCCGAGCCTCCATAAAAGGAGATTCTTTCAGAAAAAATACCAAAATGAAATTCAAGGCGGACAAACCCAGAAACAAATACAAAAAGGAAATCATTCCGAAATAATTCATCCCAAGTATAAAAACTATCCCTGAGATTTGTCCTACCAGAAGAAGTAATCCTTGTGAGGTGGACTCGGGCGCAGGAGAAGTGATCTCTGCACAGTATTGGAATCCGATCGGAGCTCCGATCCCCAAGAGAAAAAAACCTATGATTGCCGAGGAAATAAGCAGGGGGATAAAATCATTTGAAATAGTAAATAAACCAAGCCCGAATAAAAATCCTCCCATCGCAACAATCAGAAAAGTTTTTCTTTTTTGCAATCGGTCGGAAAGTGGAGGGATGATCACTCCGCCCAAGATACCTGCAATCAGCATAATACCTCCTACAAGTCCTGACTCTTCTATGTTTAAACCTTTGATTTCTGAAATTTGATCAATGCATGTGCTCACTGCGTTGAAGACTCCAAGCCCGATCAAAAATAAAAACAATATCTTTCTCATATCATTCTTATTCCATAAAAAACGGATTCCTTCCCAAAAAGGGAGTCGGCTGTCTTCCCCGTGTATGCTTGGTGAGGTGGGTGGCTTTTCTTTGCTGAAGATTAAAAATAAAACTGCTGAGATCAGTGAAATGATTCCGTAAAGCAGCATCACTTCGGGAATTTTTTCACCTTTCTCTCCTCCTTCCAAAAGGATAGGAGTCAAAATCATCACAAAGATGATTCCTAAAAATTGAGCGAGGGTTCCTAGGGCTACGGACGTGGCTCTTTCCTGAATCGGAAACCATAAAACACTGATCTTTGTAACTGCATTGAGTAAAAAAGGTTGGGCGATCGCAAGACCGATTTGGCTTATCAGAACAATTGTATAATCATTCGCATAAATTCCTTTGAGAATTCCAAAGACCCCCATTAGAACCGCACCGAATCCTACTCCTTTCCGAATACCGTAAGTATCAATGATATAGGAAGCGGGGATCGCAACGATCACAAACACAGCTAAGAATATGAGAGAAAGCAGGTCGATTTGGACAGGACTTACCGAATAGAACTCCTTTGCATCCCGGGCAATGGGAGCGAACGTCAGCCATTGCATGCATATGGCGGCAGTGATCAATATATACAAAGATAAAATCACCCAACGATAGGGATAGACTTGGATCGAATTTTGGCTCATTCCATTCTCCTTAGATCTGCTTTTCCCATTTGGAAAAAGAATTGCTTTTGTGGCAGATTTTCCAGTTTCATAGTGAGTGATCACTCACTTTTTTCTATCGCCCGGAAATTTGAGACAAGGAAGACCATGAGCCATAACATTTATATACTTTCCTATGACGTAGGTACCACAGGTGTAAAAACCTGCCTCTTTCTGCTTGGAGAACGTTTGGAGCTTACACATGCCTCTCTTTCCGAATATCCTATCCATTTATTGGAAAACGGAGGAGCGGAACAGGACCCGGATGACTGGTGGAAGGCTCTGCAAACAACTACCCGCGAAATTTTGAAAGAAACCGGAATTTCTCCCGAGAGTATCCAAGGGATTTCTTTTTGTTCCCAGATGCAAGGTTTGGTTTTGGTGGATTCGCATTTTAACCCGGTACGTCGTGCAATGAGTTATATGGATGCAAGGGCAACGGAAGAGATACGAAAAGGGCTGGGTCATGGTTTGAAAATCGAAGGAATCAATGCATTCAAACTTTTGTTATCTCTATGGATTACAGGAGCTGTCGCGGGAAGCGTAAAAGATCCTATTTGGAAATATAAGTGGGTGGAAAAAAACGAACCGAACCTTTTCTCTAAAGTTAGGTGGTGGTTGGACGTAAAGGAATTCCTAATCGCAAAATGTACAAACCAAGCTGTGATGACAAGAGATACTGCGTTCACTACCTTCTTATACGATTCCCGAAAAGGGAAAGGAAATTGGAGCCGTTTACTTACTAAACTTTTTAAAATCAATTTGAAACATCTTCCCCGGATCATCAATTCTTCCGATCAGGTGGATGGTCTGACAAAGGAAGCCGCAGAATTCTTAGGATTGAAAGAAGGGACCGCAGTATTCGGAGGAGGAGGAGACGCATCACTCATCGGTGTGGGAGCCGGGGCGGTTTTGGAAGGAGATACTCATATTTATGCAGGTACTTCCGGCTGGGTGTCCACAGTCACCAAACAAAGAAAAGTTGATGTTGATTCCAGAATTGCCTCCATAGTGGGAGCAAGATCCGGATTTTATAATTATTTCGGAGAGCAGGAGACTTCCGGGAAATGTTTACAATGGGTAAGAGACCACCTTGCATTGGATGAAATCGATTTGTATCTGGAGAAGAAAAAAATCACCGATGGTCCCGATGCCATCTACGAAAGTCTTTTCGAATATATGTTTGATTCCATCAAAGATACCGAACCGGGATCGGAAGGATTGATCTTTACTCCCTGGTTGCACGGAAATCGTTGTCCGTTTGAAGATTCGAACGCACGCGGTATGTTCTTCAATATCGGTTTAAATACAGGAAAAAGACTTCTCATTCGTTCCGTTGTAGAAGGAATTCTATTTCATAAAAAATGGATTTTGGAACTTTCGGAAAATAAGGTAAGTAGTTCGCAAACCATCCGTTTTGTGGGAGGAGTTGCGAGATCTTCTTTTATTTGCCAGACTCTTGCTGACATCACAGGAAGGAAAGTGGAAAGGGTGCATCAACCGGAAAACGTAGGTGCTATGGGGGCTGCCGCTCTGGTTGCTTTGGGCTTAGGAAAGATTAAAAATTTTGAAGGCTTAAAAGAAATGATTCCTGTAAAGGATGAATGGATTCCCAATCCGAATGTGAAAGATATCTATGAAAAGAATTTTAAAGTTTTTAAAAGATTGTACAAGTTGAACAGGAAAAACTTTTCGGAACTAAACAAATTTACCGATTAAAATTTCCATTCTCCTTCTTAACGTTTTTACTGTTGGTACATCCGCACTCATTCCGTCCATTGCCAAAAAGAAAATTTCCGCACTTTCTTTATCTCCTAGGATGGTTTGAACTGATTTGATAATGAACTTTTCGTATTTTTCCATAACTTTCGGAGAGAGTCGGGAACAAGCTTCGTAATAATCGGAAGTCATCGGACGACCGGCAACCTTGCTCCAAGGTTCAATCAATAAGATTTCCGAGATCCGAATTAGTTTTTCTTTCGGGCTTAAATTTGTTTTTAATACTTCTTCGGAAGACTCGTATCTTCCTTCCAATAGATAATTGAATATTTCCGTGAACAGATCTTCTTTATTTTTAAATTTAAGATAAAGTAAGGGACGGGAAAGATTCGCTTTTTTGGCAATATCATCCATAGAAGTTTTGGAATAACCGAATTGCAAAAAACAATCCAAAGCAGCTTCCAAGATTTCCTTTCTGCGTGTCTCCTCTTCCAAAACATCGGCTTTCTTTACCATAGCTTATTTTGACAAAAACTTGTCTTTTGTCAAATGATATACTGTTTCGGAGATTTCGTTATGGTTTTATCTATTTTGACAAATTATACAAAAAACGTAAAAATGTTATGTTTTTTCTTTCCGATCTTTCTTTTCCTCTGTCAAAATATAAAGTGACCGGATAGGTGAAATAATGGAAAAAGTTTGGTTTATTACGGAAAGTTCCGGAGGACTCGGGCGAAGCTTGGCGGAATCGGAAAATCCTCCTTTGCGATTGGCTTTGGGAAAAGACGCGGTGGAGATGATACGTAGAAATGATAAAACAAAATCGGAAGAGAAGGAAAAATAAATGAAACAGAAGATCAAAGTTTTACTTACCGGAGCAACCGGTATGGTAGGAGAAGGGGTACTACACGAATGTTTAAAATCGGAAGCAGTCGAATCCGTCTTACTTGTTAGTAGAAAACCATCTAACATAAAACATCCGAAAGTGAAAGAGATTATTGTCCCTCAGTTTTCCGATCTGAGCGGTTATACGGAAGAATTAAAAGGGTATGACGTTTGTTATTTTTGTTTGGGGGTATCATCTGCGGGAATGAAGGAAGAAAAGTATCGGGAACTCACTTATACTTTAACTTTGGATTTTGCAAAATTAATTTCAAAATTAAATCCCGATTCGGAATTCTTTTATATCTCAGGCAAAAGTACGGATTCTTCTGAAAAAGGATCCATCATGTGGGCGCGGGTAAAAGGG
Organism: Leptospira kobayashii; assembly: GCF_003114835.2. NCBI lineage: Bacteria > Pseudomonadati > Spirochaetota > Leptospiria > Leptospirales > Leptospiraceae > Leptospira > Leptospira kobayashii. The sequence goes on from NZ_AP025028.1 coordinate 1,875,939, forward strand.
AAAACGGAAAATGATTTGAGAAAACTAGGTTTTGCCAAAGTTTATGCGGTTCGACCCGGTTATTTGCATCCTACCCCCGGATTGAAAAATACGATCGTGTATTATCATTATATTACCTGGGCTTATCCGATGTTACGAAAATTTTTTCCTAAGTCAGTATCCACTCTGGAAGAGTTGGGACGTGCGATGATCTCAGTCAGTCTCAACGGATATGAAAAAGATATCCTGGAAGTAGAAGATATTATCGAATTGGCAAAATAAGTTCCGGACAAGTACGGACTTGATTTCCTATACTTCGGAAGGGTCATTTGTTTTTAAATTGACTCTTCCTTTTCCCTGTTTAAATTTTCTATAGGGAGACTTATAATGAAATCCAAATGGATCTTTCTTTTACTACTTACACTTACCATTCAATGCGCTAGTTCCAATTCCAAGGATTCTTCGGAAGGTGACGGCAAATTGGTAGATACAATCATTCAAAAAGCGCAGTCGGAAGAAGGTCAAAAAGCGATTCAAACTGCAAAAGAAAAACTACAAGACAAAGAAACCCAAGAGAAGCTGAAAAGCCTTATCAGCAAAGACAAGAAAAAATAAAGTTTACTTTGGCCTTGTATACGGGACTCCCTTTTAGAAGTCCCGTATGGTTTTTAAGTGGCCAATTGGTAATAAGAATGGGAAGAGAAGTATTCTTTTTTGAAAGAATCGATTTCTTCCTTTTTTTGTAGTGTGATGTCTATGTCATCCCAGCCGTTCACCACTCTTTGCTTTGCGTTTTCGGCAAGTATAAAAGAGTATTCTTTTTCTCCCGCATAAACTTTCCCTTCTTCCAAATCTATGGAAATTCCGATTTTTCCTTGTTTGGTGGCAAATTCGGAAAGCTCAAAAATCTCTTTTTCATTCAACCGGATGAGTGCGATCCCATTTTTAGGAGCGTTGATGGAAAAGATATCCGCAAACGAAGTCGCGATGACAGCTTTCAAACCGAAACCTGCGATGGCCCAAGGGGCGTGCTCTCTACTGGATCCGCAACCGAAGTTTGCACCTGAGATCAGAATGCTTGCTTTGTCATAAGGACTTCGGTTCAATATGAATTCCGGATTGGGGACTTTTCCTTCCTCATCCAAATACCTCCAATCGAAAAACAAATGGTTTCCGAATCCTTCCTTGCCGATCAATTTCATAAATTGTTTGGGTAGGATTTGATCCGTATCTATATCGTCTTTCACGATGGATGCTGCGATTCCGGTATGTTTCTTCCAAGCTTTCATAATTCCCTCCAGGATCTTATATCAACAAATTTTCCCGATACCGCGGCACCTACCGCCATGGCGGGACTTACCAAATGAGTGCGTCCTCCTTTTCCTTGTCTTCCTTCGAAATTTCTATTGGAAGTGGAAGCACATCTTTCTCCCGGTTTCAAAATATCATCGTTCATAGCAAGGCACATGGAACAACCGGGCTCTCTCCATTCGAATCCAGCTTCTTTGAAGATCTTATCCAAACCTTCCTTTTCCGCTTGTCGTTTCACTCTACCGGAACCTGGAACAACTAATGCCTGTACTCTGGTATGGACTTTTCTACCTTTTGCAAGTTTTGCCGCCGCTCTTAAATCTTCGATTCTGGAATTTGTACAAGATCCGATAAACACCTTATCTATCTCTATATCCTGAATCGCCACTCCCGATTTTAATCCCATATATTCCAAGGCCGATTCCGTAGAAGCCTTTTCCGATAAACCAAAGTTAAATGGATCTGGAACTTTGCCTGTGATCGAAATCGTTTGGGAAGGTTTTGTTCCCCAAGTCACCTTCGGTTCCAATTCGGAAACATCCATTTCAATGACTTGGTCGTAAGTTGCATCCGGATCGGATCGCAAAGATTTCCAAAAACCGATGGCTTTGACTAGTTCATCTGCTCCAGGAGCAAATTCTCTACCTTGGATGTATTGAAATGTAATTTCGTCGGGTGCTACAAGTCCTGCCCGTGCGCCCGCTTCAATGCTCATATTGCAAAGAGTCATTCTTTCTTCCATGGAAAAAGAAGAGATCACATCTCCGGCGTATTCTACCACATAACCTTGTCCTCCGTTCGTTCCGATTTTTTCAATTAATCCCAAGGCCAAATCCTTTGCAGTGATTCCAGTGGGCAATTTTCCTATAAAACGAATCAACATGGACCCCGGTTTTTTTTGCACAATCGTTTGCGTTGCAAATACATGTTCCACTTCGCTAGTTCCGATTCCGAAAGCTAACGAACCGAAGGCGCCATGAGTTGATGTGTGTGAATCTCCGCATACGATCACTTGACCGGGTAAAGTGAACCCTAATTCCGGCCCGATCACATGAACCACTCCTTGGTCAGGATGATCCCAGCCTAAAAGTTTGAATCCGAATTCTTTCGAATTTTGTTCCATAGTTTCCATTTGTTTTTTAGAAACAGGTCCGCTCGCATTTCTATCAGAACGGTTTTTAGTGGAAACATTATGATCGATTACCCCCAAAGTAAGTTCGGGATGAAGCAAATTTCTACCTTTATCACGCAAACCTTGAAAGGCCTGTGCGGAAGTTACTTCATGAACCAAATGTCTATCCACAAACAGAATGGATTCTCCCGAGGAAAGATTTCCTGCGGTATGGTTTTCCCAAATTTTATCAAACATGGATTTCATTTTTTGCACCTCTGAAGAAAACTATAACTTCTTTTCTTGTATAATGCAAATAAATAGGATTGATATAATGTATAAGTAAAACTTATATATCTTGATATAGAGGGTTTATGGAATTCAGACAAGTTCGTTATTTTTTGGAGATCGTCGACCGGGGGAGTTTTCAAAGAGCTGCGGATTCCTTGGGACTGACACAACCGGCCCTGTCGTCGCAAGTCGCCCTTTTGGAAAGGGAGTTCGGGGAAAGCCTTTTGGAGAGGGGACCGAGGCAAGTCAAACTCACTTACAAAGGAGAGATCTTCAGAACTTATGCTGAGCGTATGCGGGAAGTTTGGCGGGAATGCGAAGAAGGGATGAAAAGTTTTGAGAAGGATATCAAGGGAAATTTTTCCATCTCAGCAGGAGGAACCGTGTCCGCATGGATTCTTCCTATGATTATCAAACAAATCCGAAAAGACCACCCCGATCTTTCACTTTCCGTAATAGAAGGGGATGCAGGGGAAACAAAGGAATTGGTGATCGGCGGCAAAGTGGACATAGGGATTTTAACCGGCAAAACAATGGAAACCAATTTGATCAGTCATGAATTTTTATCGGATACGATCATTCCCGTTGCCGCTAAAAATCATCCTATTTTTAATAAGAAAAAAAATGGTATCAGTGATTTGAAAAAAGAATCGTTTATCGTTTTTCACCCTGCATCCGCAGTGAGAAGAGCCGTAGAACAAAAGTTAAGATCTTTGAAGTTGGATTTTAAACCTCAGATCGCTATGGAACTTAGAAGTGTGGAATCCGTGATCAAGTCGGTGGAAGCGGGACTCGGGATCGGTTTTATTTCCAAGTATTCTTTGAATGAAAAGCTAAAACAGATTCAAATCCCGGAACTCTTTACAGAAAGAAAGTTCTATGTTTGTTATAGAAAAAATCCCAGGCCGAGCTTGGTTTTACTTGCAAAAGAAATTCTCAATTCCGTTTCGAATTTATGAACTTTTGAAAGTGAGTATCTTTTACTTTCCGTCTTTCCAGGATTCGAATTCAGGTAACCATTTAACCGGAACCCATTCGATGATTTGGTATTCCGCAACGCCTTCGATGCAAAACGGATCTTGGTCGCAAAATTTTTGAACTTCTTCCCTCGTTGTGGCCCTTGCCAGTAAAACTCCCCCCGAACGAGGGTTTTGCGGCCCGGTGGCAAGTAATAGTTTTTTCGAATAGCCTGTAGAAAGATATTCCCTGTGGACTGTTACGAATTTTTCTACAGTCTCCAATGGTACTAAATAACGTAAAAGAACTACAAATTGTTTCATAAATTTCTCTGTAATGTCAGCCTTTAAAACCTGAAAACGGATAGAAGTAAATTCTTTAGAACTCGGTTGTAAAACGAGCGGAACCGGTGCCGCCTTTTCCTTGTGTATGCATTGTAATCCCGTAGATAAGCGCTTTTTTTACAGATTCATAATTTTCGTTATCACAAAAAAAGAAAAGCGAGATTCTCAAATGTACATGATCCCCAATGCAAACAATATCTCCGTTCTCCTGATAAATCTCTTCTATTTTATCATACTCTATGGAACCGGAAGGAGAAATGATCTTGTCTTTCGATAGAATGATTTCCTTTTTCCTCATGCCTTTGAAATACACGTAAGTGATCGGAAATGTTGCAATCAAAAAGGTTCCGCCCAAAAATGCCAATTGCCAGAAATCCGGAGGAAAACTTTCCCAATAAAACACGTTCAACTCCAATATGGAACCGAATACCAGATTTAAAACGATAAAGGATACTATACTTATGGATGTGCCGAGCCATTTGAAAAATGCGGGATTATAAGTGGAAGTCAAATAATACGATCCGTCACGTTCTTCCCATACCAAACAGGATTCTTGTTTGAATTCCGGAACAGAAAACGCATCAAACTCCGGATTCGGCCTTTTATAAAAAGGTAGATCCAATTCATGAGTGTCTCTTTTATTCCCTTGTTCGTTTGTGAGCGGGACCCGCAATGTCTTTGCGAAGGTCTCTGCAAAATTACGAGCCAATATCGGATTGGTAGATTCCGCAAAAACGATATTAGGTGCCTCGGGAGAAGTAACTGTATAAACTGTGACTGTTCTGGAACCGTTTTTAGTCTTAACGGTATAAGTATATCTGCTTTGCAAAAAGGATTGGAGTTCCGAAAAACGAATTGCACTTGTTTGTTTTTTCCCTTCCCAAAATTCAATGGTCTGTGTTGCAGGATCGATTGTCGTTTTTTTAGAAGTGGAAACGAACCTATAGATAAGCAGGATAGGAATGATAGAGAATGCGATAAAAACCGGTAGGAAGATGAAAAGGAAAATAGGATCGAATTCTATATCGTCGAGTGCTACAAAACCGAATCCGAAGAAACTAAAAATAGTGGTAAATAGGATCACTATCAGAATAAATTTAGGAAATGTTCCCGAACCGGACCGATGGTCCGGAAAATGAAGTTTTTCTTTCATAAGTTTTGAGACGGCTCCATAAATAAGTAACCTTGTGAAAATTCAATTCCCATAGATTCGATTGTGTTTTGGATTTCTTGGGAGGAAACAAATTCAGCGACAACTCTGGCACCGATCCCATGGGCCAAATCTACGATCCCTTTTACCAACAAAGCGGCTGTTTGATTGTGAGGAAGCTCGCGTATAAATTGTCCGTCGATTTTTATATAATCCGGATCGATTTCAAGTAACCTGGATAAATTGGAATATTGCACACCGAAGTCGTCGATTGCAATCTGACAACCGATCGATTTCAGTTCCCGGATGGTATTGACGCTGTTTTTGTTTTCAGAAAAACTAATATCTTCCAAAATCTCGAATGTGATACGACTGGCGGCCATTTTATAATGAGCTAATCTTGCTGCGACCCATTTGCTGAAACTTTTATATTCAAGTTCCGCTTCCGTCAGGTTGATCGAAAATTCGAATGTTTTGTCTTTGAAATAATTCATAGACTCATCTATCATTTGTAAGCCGATCATTCGAATCGAACCTGTGGACTTTGCGAGATCCAAAAATACCGCAGGAACTAAAAAGTTGTTTTTGTCTCTGATTCTTGCCAAACATTCGAATTTGGTGATCGTTTGGGTTTTGTTATCCCTAATTCCTTGGAAAAAGGGGACTATATTCTTTTCATGGATCGCTCTTGTTATCTTTTGGCTGAGTTGAAAATTTTGCAAATGATGATCGGTTGATAAATCGTCATTATAAGGCACAAATTCGATGGAATTAGTGGATTCCGCTTTGAACAAAGCAAGCTTTGCTTTGTAATAGGCGTCCTCTCTTCCTACAGCGGAAGAGAAATAACAATGCAGATGGAAACTCACTTCATCCAGAATAATATCGTCGGATTTGATCAGTAGACGGAATGCTTCCACACTACCGATAAGATCCGTTTCCGAGTTTTCAGAAAGAATCGCCAACTCATCTTCATAGAGATGATACACTTTTGCCTCATCTTTCAAATGAGTCGATAACATCCTAAGGAATCTCGATACGATTTTACGGTAGATTTCAATTCCGAAGTTTTTGATGATATTGGGGTAGGAAACGATTTTGATCAGAACAATGGAGACATTTTGGAACGTTTTGTCCGGTTTTGACAAAACCCTAATGAGGCTTTCAAAATTGGGAAAATCTGTTTCCGGGTTGAAGAATAAGGATTTTTCCAATTCCTTATTTTTTTGTTCCAAGGATTTGTCTGTGTAAAAGGAATCTATTGCCTGTTTTATGGTAAGTTCCAGATCGTTCGCATCCCATGGTTTTGCGAGATATCTGTACAAACAACCGTGATTGAGGGCATTTCCCACAGCCTGAGCAGGGGCTTGGCCGGTTAACATGATCTTTTTTGTGTTGGGGTTTGTGGTTTGGAGTTCGATTAAAAATTCGTCCCCTTTTTGCCCCGGCATCACCTGGTCACATATAACGACTGGTATGTCCTCTCCCGCTTCATTGATTTCCGCTATGATTTCTTTCGCCGATTCCGCGCTTTCCGCCGTTTCTATCGTAAAATCATTGCCAAAGACTTTTTTCAGTTGTTCTTTTAAATTCCAGAGAATGAAGAATTCGTCGTCAATGCAGATGATATATCGTTTTTCTTCCAAAGATTAAATCCTTAAACGGGCTGTGAGTAAAATACCCTGAAGCAATTTTGCAAATTGGCAAGAAATATTTAAGATTGACATTTTTAATAGATGGGATTTAGTCTATCCCGTTCCTGTCAGACCGACCTGGAGCATCTTATCGTTTACGAGGACAGGAATGAGTTCTAAGAAAATCTACGTTGGCAATATGAAGTTTTCCCTTAAGGAAGAAAGTATCAGACAAATCTTCTCCGTTTATGGTGCAATCCAAGACCTAAAGATGGTGTATGATAGAGAAACGGGAAACTTCAGAGGTTTTGCATTTATTACTTACGCAAACAATGAAGCAGCTGAACAAGCAGTGGCACAAATGAACGGCCAGGAGGTGGACGGGCGGAATTTGAAAGTCACTTTTGCCGAGGACAAAAGAAAAGAGAAACAGTTTTAAAATTCTCTTTTCTTCTAATCCCTAATTCTTTACAGAGGGAGAGATGCAATCTCCCTCTCCTTCCTCTTTTAAAGTCAATTATATCGAAGACTATTCTCCCCCTGTTTGGTTAACTCCAAAAGCCCATATCCGTTTTGATTTGGATACTGAGAACACGATCGTTCGAACTGAATACGAAGTTTGTCTAAATTCCGACCAAAATGGCAAAAGTTTGCCTCCTTTATTTTTAAATGGAGAGGGATTGGAGTTCTTGTCCTTACGAGTGGACGGAGCGATTTGCGATCCTGGCGCTTATCAGATTTCAAAAGAAGGGTTAACTCTTAGCGACCCCCCTCGGAATCAATTTCAACTGGTAGTTGAAAATAAAATTTCCCCCAAACGAAATACCGGACTTGAGGGACTGTACCAATCCAATTCCATGCTTTGCACCCAGAACGAACCTGAAGGATTTCGTAAGATCACATACTCGGTTGACAGGCCTGACAATATGATCCGGTTTTCGGTAAGTCTTGTGGGGGACAAAGAATATTTCCCCATACTTCTTTCCAATGGGAATCATATAGAAACCAAAGAAATTCACGGCGGAAAACAGGAAGTGATTTGGGAAGATCCTTTCCCTAAACCTACGTATTTATTTGCCATCGTGGCAGGGGACTTGGCGGAAATAAGAAGCACCTATACTACGTTATCCGGTAGAGAAATTGTATTAAAGATTTTTGTAGACAAGGGGAATCAGGATAAAACCGAATTCGCGATGTATTCTTTGAAAGAGGCGATGCGTTGGGACGAGGAGACTTTCGGTTTGGAATACGATTTGGATCTTTATATGATCGTTGCTGTAGACGATTTCAATATGGGGGCGATGGAAAACAAAGGATTGAATCTATTCAATTCCAAGCTTGTACTCGCAGATAAAAAATCGGCAACGGATGAAACATTCGAATCCATACTCGGTGTCGTAGCTCATGAGTATTTTCATAATTACACCGGAAATAGAGTCACTCTTCGAAACTGGTTCAATCTCACTCTAAAGGAAGGCCTTACCGTATTTCGGGACCAATGGTTTACAGAAGACAAAACGGATCCTGCCGTAAAACGAATCAAAGATGTTACACTTCTTATGGATCATCAGTTTCCGGAAGATGCAGGACCGATGTCTCATCCGATCGTACCGAAATCCTATGTGGAGATGAATAATTTTTATACAGTTACCGTTTATGAAAAAGGTGCTGAAGTGATTCGGATGTTATCCGTGATCTTGGGAAGGGAAGGTTTTAAAAAAGGACTGAAAAACTATCTGAATCGTTATGACGGGCAGGGAGTCACTTACGAAGAATTCATTCATTCCATGGAAGAAGCAAATCAATTGGAACTTCCTATGTTTCGTAATTGGTATGATCGGAAAGGAACACCGAATATAGAAGTTTCCGAAGATTGGAATGAAAATACGGGGACTTATTCTCTGGAATTTACGGATACGGACAAAACGAATCTTCCCCTTTTGTTCCCGATTCCGATCGCCTTATTCGATGCAGACGGAACCGTTTTAAAAGAAGAGTTGTTTATCGCAAAAGGATTCAAATCCGAAATCAACTGGGATGGTTTCCTGCAAAAGCCGATCGCATCCGTGTTTCGGAATTTTTCCGCTCCCGTAAAGGTAAAGTTCGACAGAAGTAGGGAGGATATCGTTTTTCTCGCCAAACAGGAAAAAGACGGATTCTCTCGGTTTTTTGCACTTCAGGAAGTGATCAAACAATGTTTTGAGTCTAGCCTCGAAGGAAAAGAAATAACAAAAATGCCGGAAGTTTTACAAGTCATTGAGAACACCCTATCCGATCGAAAGAATCTGGCTAAAGATTATCTCAGTTACCTATTGAGTTTTCCTTCCATCGGAAATTTAGCCGAGTCCTTGCAGGTGTTTGATTATGAAATCATAGAGAAAAACAGAAACCTATGGCTTGCAACCATTGCAGATAGGTTCGTAACCAATTTTCAGGAAATTTATGAAGAAAATCGAATCAGTTTGCCTACACAAACCAGAACCGAAATTGGGAAAAGGAGATTGCAAAACACTTCTTTGTACTATCTGTTTCATTCTAAAAACAGTTTGAACCGTTTGGGAGGTTTGGCACTGCAAAAACAAAGAGATGCCAAACATATGAGTGAAGAACTTTCCATAGTGCGCTTGTTAAGTGAAATGAACCATGAGTTGAAGGCGGAAAGTTTCGCTATGTTTTACGAAAAATGGAAATCGGAACCTTTGGTATTGGATTATTGGTTCGCGGCACAGGTTGGGTTCGGAACAGAGGCATTGGAAACGGTAAGACGATTGAAAGATCATGAAAAATTCAATTGGTCGAATCCCAATCGGGTTCGTTCTCTCATCGGATCTTTTGCACGCAACCCGCTCTCTTTTCACAAAGCGGACGGAAGCGGATATCGATTCTTAGGCGAGTCGATCGAAAAATTGAATTCCATCAATCCTCAGATTGCAGCAAACCTTACAAAGCTATTTCAGAATGCTTGGTTACAGACAGGACAAAGACCTACAATTGCTGCTGAAGTTTTGGAAAATTTGTTAAAGATCCCCCAGCTTTCCAGGGAAGTGACTGAGATTGTCACAACCATAAGAAAAGGATGGGGGCTATGAAATGTAGAAGTGTGATTTTAGTTATACATACTTTTGATGAGTGAGTTGTATTTATCGTGAATTACATTCCTTTTCATTTTGAAAAGGTTTGTAAGTTCATCTCCCACTTCCATCGGCTTTGGTAAAAATCGGAAGTCCGTGAGTTTTTCAAAGGACTTGAATCCGTTTTCGGAAGAGATTTGTTTTTTTACAATGTTCTGATAGAAGTTGCGGACTTCTTTGTTCGCATTCAGATCCTCTCCTTCTTTGAAATTCACTCCCGCTTCCTTTAATCTTTCCTTATCCGGCCAAATCAATGCAGTCAGTGATTTTTGATCCTGTCCCACCACAATTGCCTGATTGATGTGCGGATTTTCCAGAAGTAGATTTTCAATCGGTACGGGTTCCACGTTTTCCCCGCCGAGTAGAACGATCGTATCTTTGACTCTTCCCCGAACGGAAAGTGTATCATTGAAGGAAATGAAACCTAGGTCGCCTGTATTCAACCATCCGTCTTTGATCGTTTTGTTCGTGGCTTCTTCGTTCTTATAATAACCCTTCATGACTTGAGGACCTTTTATATGAATGATCCCCATCTTTCCTCTGGGAACAACTTCTCCCTGTTCGTTGAGGATTTTTACGGTGGTTCCTTCCGGCCAAAAACCTACGGAACCTTGGATCACTTTCCCTACGGAACGGACGGAGATGATAGGTGCACATTCCGTCATTCCGTAACCTTCATACACTGGAATTCCGATCACGTTGAAAAACTCGTCTACGTGAGAAGGAAGTGCTCCTCCTCCGGAAATCGTTCCATGAAGATTTCCTCCCAAGGCTTCTCTAATTTTAGAGAATACGACTCCGTCTAAAATTTTTGCCAAAAGGAACAGGTTGATCGAATTGGTAAGTGCAACCGCAGTGTTTTTCGCTCTTTCGAAAGGAGTTTCTTCCTGGATATGCAATTTGTTTCCGGAAAGATAATCCACTCCGTCCTTCCAACGTTTGCAAACGTCATAAGCAAAATCAAAAAGTTTCTTTCTGTTTTCGGGAGCTTTCTCTAACTTTTGTTTGATGCCAAGGTATAGATTTTCCCAAAGTCTCGGAGCAGATGCCATAAAAGTCGGTTTTATTTTCGTAAAATCATCTCTTAGGTCGCGCACATTCGTATAAGCAATGCTTGCTCCTTCCGCAATGATGGAATAGTCGATGGCTCTTTCGAAGATATGCCAAACCGGAAGGATGGATAGAGTTTTGTCGCCCGCCGATAAACCGACCTTAACCGGAACTTTCACCACATTATAAACCATATTCTGGTGGGTGAGCATAACTCCTTTCGGCATTCCCGTAGTTCCCGAGGTATAGATGATGGTAAATAAATCGTCAGGTTTGACTTGTTTTGCTCTGAGTTCCAGAGAAGGAAGGTTGCTTCTGTAATCTTCTCCTTTTTTTATCAGATCTTCCAAACTGAAAACATTCGGGTCTTTGGAAACAAATCCAGGCTCAAGTATGATTGTTTTTTCCACTTTCGTTTGCGGAAGAATTGCTTTTAAGGATTGGTAGAGTTTGTCATGTTCCACGAAACAAAAACGGCTTTCCGAATGTTCTAAAATATATTGAATTTCCTGTGGAGTGGAATCGGAACCTCTGGGAACGTCCACTGAACCGTTCAAAAGTACTGCCATATCGGCGATTGCCCATTCCGTACGGTTGTCGGCCATAAGGCCGACTTTGTCACCGGGTTGCAAACCAAGTTGTAGAAGCGCGAGTCCTACGTTTTCCGCTTTTCGAAATGCATCATTAAACGTTGTTCCCTGAAAAACTTTCTGGCTGTCTTTGGCAAAAAAAATCTCTTTCGATCCGTAGTTTTTTTTAGCATAATAAAATACGTCATTCAGGGTTGTAAAATTTTTCATTTCTTAAGGAGCTCCGTTCTTCCAGAGAAGTGTTTTCATTTCTGTTCTCTATTCAAGTAATATTTTATTTTTATCTTCTGTCCTTCGGGACTCAGAAAGTATTCCGAGAATGCGGATTCTTTTTCCGCCAGGGGGATCATTTCTGGATCGAAGGAGAAACATTGTTCCAAAAATACTTTTCCTTCCGATTTCTTTTGCAACCGGTAATGACTAAGTGCCAGTTTGAAAAGTATGACTGCATAATATTCTTTTTCCGTTCCTATCTCTCTCGACTTTCTCAGATCGGAAATGGCTAAACCGTCTTTGCCGGCGGAAAGATTGCAAGATGCACGGTAATAATAAAAATAAAACCGCGCACTGTCCGGTAACCTTTTCTCGCCTAATCTTTCTAAGCTGGTCAAACAGGAAAGAGGATCCTTGTCTTGAAATTGGGAATAGGCCAGGTTCAAAACCAATTCCGGATTTTCTTCTCCTTTTTCCCGGAAGTAGATTTTTGCGGCTTCTTTATATGTTTTTTTCGCCTCTTTATAGTTTGCGGAAATATAGAGTTGGTAATATCCTTTGTAGACTAAAATTTCCAGCGAAGATGTTTCGCAAATGGAGATATTTAAAAATTCATCGAGGGAATGTGCAAAGGAGGAATAATCTTTTCGTTGGTAATCGATTGAGGCGATATCTTTGAGAAGTGAGCAGGATCTTGAAGAAGGTTTTGCAAATTCTTTTTTCAATTCTTCCAAAGCCCTTTTGTAAAGTGCGGATGCCAAGTCAAGATTTCCGGATTGTAAGGCAAGTTTAGCATCGGACTCTTCCTTTTCTCCTATGCCTTCGCAATATTTCGGTTTTCCGAAATCAAAATGGCATGTTCTTTCCTTGTATCCGTTTTCATTTTCATCATATTCGATTTTACTTAAATAACATTTGTCATAATGCCACCATTCATCGATCCCACCGATTCCATTTCGATCCTTTGTAATTTCTTTGGGACAAGCTTTGGATTCGAAACGGGTGAAACTGTCTTTTTTTCCGTTTCTGGATTCGTCTTCTTCGGAAAAAAAAAGATTTCCCGTTTTGTCGAAGTAATCCCATCGAAACGGCTTTAGGTTTTTTTTATCAATCTGGAAATCAATTCGAATATAAGGCTGGTCTTCCGCAAGTTTGGAAAAACAGGAAAATATGTTTTTGCCGGATAATATTTGTAATGTGATATCTCCGTAAGCATCGTTCAGAGAGTAACGTATGTCGGATCTTAATTTCGGAACTGCAAAATTTCCGTGGTATTTTTCCAAAAACCTTTGGCAGAAGCTGAAAATTTCATGGTTGGTTACTTCTTTGGTCAGATACTGAGGACGGTCATCTCCCAAACTCAATTCGAAACGTTTCGGAGATTTGTCACTGAGAGAATAATATTCTTTTGCTTCTTTTACGGAGACCCAGATTTCTTCCAGGGAAAGTGCGGTTAAGGGAAGGGTAAAAACTCCAAGTATGAGAAACAGAAATATGTTTCTATAATGGGGAAATAGAAACCATTTCAATGTTATTTATTTTTTATTATAAAGATCGAACAAAATCGGGTTTTCGTAAGGATTTCCGATTTTGCGGATGGAAAACAACTGAAGCAGAGGCAAAGTATCATCCAAATAGAATGCCGCATGATTATTGTTATAACGAATCACTCCGATTTCCTGAGTTAGATTTCCGCCTTTGGCGATCGTATGTTCAATGATGTCTTCTTCATACAATTCCTTGTCGTATTTGTCCTTAAGCCCTGTAAACGCATGCAAAATGAAGTTTTCCTCGTTTTGCACAGGTTGGCCAAACCGGAGTAATTTACCTTCCAAAGTGATTGCATAACCTTTTGAGGAAAATTCTTTGGACTGTTTGTCCCAGACTCTGAATTTGATGTCGTAAGCCATATCTGATTACAAATATTTTTACACCCGAATAGAAGACCAAGGAAATTTCAAAAAATTTCTTGGTAAATCAGGACTTCCATTTAGATTCGGTAGGTATGAAGGTGGTAACGGTTTCCAATATAAAGGGAGGAAGTGCAAAATCTACAACTGCGATCCATTTGAGCGAATCACTTTCCCGTAGGGGAAAGACCTTAGTGATCGATATGGATATGCAAGCCGATCTGACGGACTTCTTTCTACCGAACCTTTCCCCCGATTCCATCGAAGATAAAAACATAATGACTCTTTTGCTTGGAAAATCTTCCGTTTCGGAAGTCATTATTCCCGGCAAAGGGATCGATATCATTCCTTCCACATTGACACTGTCCAAGTTGGTAAGAATCGCTTCCGATTCTTTTTTTCTATCCCAACAACTGAAGAAGGCTTTGGAATCCGTAAAATCAAAATACGAATATGTTGTGATCGATACACCGGGTTCTGCAAAATACGAACTCACAAGCGCACTCTATGTCGCACAGTTGGTTTTGATTCCGGTTACACCCAGCAAATGGGCGATCCGAGCCGTCAATCTATTGTTAGATGAAATTGCTCAAACGGAGTCTTTATTCAGCGCCAAAAAAAAATCGGCATTCCTTCCTTGTCTTTTCGGGGCATCCAAAAAACACAGAGATATTTTGGAAAGACTGAAAACCATAGAGGAAATTCCCACTCTCAACGAAATTCCCAAATCAGAGTCCATCAAAACCAAAACGGAAAAAAACGAATTTTTAAAGAAAGGTTCCAATCCCTGGCATGCGTTTGATATTTTGGCGGACGAAGTGATCAAACTCATTGATCCTGAAAGTATTTTTCCTTTCTCCGGTTGATCCGGCATCCGAGCGATTCGTCTTATGAAAAAAAGTAATATTTCAGAATTTGATATGGTAGTAAACGGGGTTACTCTTCGTTTTCGAAAATACGAAGGCAAAAAAAAATCAGATCCTATTGTGCTCATTCACGGCTTATCCGGAAATCTCCAATTTATGAACCGGCTGGCTGACGTATTACAAGTGCTAGATTGTGATATCTACAGTTACGATCTGAGGGGCAGGGGAAGAAGTGACAAACCCCGAGGCATATATGATGCGGAAGTACATGCGAAAGATTTACTTGCAGCAATCGATTTATTAGGCCTCGGTCGGATTCGAATCGTTGCCCATTCCTTAGGAGCCTGGGTATCTCTTGCCTTTGCAAAGTTGGCAGGGGAAAGACTTTCGAAATTAATTCTCCTGGATGGAGCGGGCATCCAACCTGTTTCTCGAAAATTAAGAAACTTGAATATGGTTCGACTTTCTCTCAGTCGGATGGGACGTTTTTTCACTTCCAAGGAAGAATACTTCAAAGAGATCGCGGATTCACCGTTTTTGACTTCCTGGAATAAGAAAATAGAACAGATGTTTGATTATGAACTTTCAGGAAGATTCCGGGACGGGGTAGGCGGCTTGGAGTGCAATATTCCCCTTTATGTGATGGAAGCGGAACTCAACTCCTTGGGGGGAAGTCTTACGAACAAGGGTTTACTTTTGGGCTTATTTCTACATCCCATCGATTTTTTCTTAAAAATGAAAAAGAACAATCATCTTCCCTATGCTTCCGTTTCAGCACCTACATTGGTTGTAAGGGCTATGCGGGCCAATCTGAAATACGGAGACGAGATGTTGCCCGATCCGTCGTATTCCAGAATTTTGAAAGAAATACCGAATGCGCGCGGATTGACTTTGCATGAATACAATCACTATCAGTTCATCATCGAGGATTGTCCCGTTTTGGATCGGGAGATGGTTTCCTTTTTGGAAGATTCCTATTAACGTTTGTTTTTCGATGATTTTTTTTTGACTTTTGCGGATTTCTTTGGTTTTAAAGTTTTGACTTTTTCCTCGGGATGGTGTTTCAAAATTCTATCCAGGCTCTCGAAATCCAAGATGTATAGATCGCAAAATTGGATTGCCTTTGCCGAGAGTTTCCTTTCTGTTCTTTCGAATAAATCCGTTTCTCCGAAAAAACTTCCCTCATTCAATGTGGCGATGACTGTCTTCGTATTTTCCTGATAGATTTCTACTTGCCCTTTGGCAATAAAATACATATTGTTCGGAAAATCACCTTCGCGATAGATCCAATCTCCTTTCATAAACAAAACCGGTTTCAATTCGATTGCCACTTCTCTTTTCAGTTCTTCACTTTTTTCTTTGAAAAACGGAACCGAATCGATGAGTTTCTCGTGCAAATAAAAACTCACATCCGCTTTGATTCCGACCGGCAAATCTTCCCAAATATCATCTTCGTCTACTCCATGTTTGTTTTCCCAAAGGTTGAAATAATAGGATCTGATCCGATTGGACAAGTGACTGGGGAGTTTTTTGTATTTTAAAAACGAATTGATCGAGTTCAATTTTTCTTGAAATGCAATTCTAGAAATATCAATGGTTGATAAAATAGTGGAAATATTACCGATTACATAACCGTAGATTCCGACTCCTACGATCATTACACCCATAGTATAAACCGTTTGTTCGTTGCTTGTGGGAGTGATATCTCCGTAACCGATCGTAGTTAGAGTGGTTACCGACCAATAAAGTGATCTGATATAGCGAGTAATATTATCGCTGTTTTTCAGAAAACCGGGATTCAGGTGAATCCATCCGCAGGCCACCCAATGCGCAAATAGGGAAGTCCAGTAAACAAAAAAAGCCAAACGAAACGTAACGGGACTCAAAACTTCCAAAACTTTATATTGATAATCATCTCTTTCTCCCATAGATAACATTCTAAGGGACTTGAATAATTCGAATACTTTCACCGATCGGGCAAGCCGTAGTACCCGCAAACTATCCGTTAGACCAAAGTAGGAATAAAAGAACTGGCCGAATATATCAAATGGAAAGGCTGAACAAAAATCGATGATAAACCAGGAACTTAAATACCTTTTCGCTATGAGTTTTCTTTTGGTAATCAGAGTCCTTTCCTGAAAGTATCCGGTGAAAAAATTGAGTATTATATCAATTCCGAAAAGAATTTGAATGATCCTTTCATAGAGGGCGATTTGCGTGCCGATTTTATAATCAAATACGATTCGAAGAGGAACTTCGATGGCAAAGTAAGTAGTGGCGCAGAATGTAATTAGATCCCAAATTCTTTTCCAGGGTTTATCAGGATGGATCATGATTTAAGTATCGACTTTTTCATTGCCGTTTTTCAATTGCAAAGAACCTTGGGGGGCAATTTTATGAAAGGTATTGTTCTAAAGAGGTAATTATGTTCGGTGGCGGTGGCAATAAATTCGAGATGATGAAACAAATGAAGAAGATGCGTTCTCAGGTGAAAACCATGGAGAAGGAACTTCAAAGTTTGAATTTTGTGGGAGTTTCCAAAAACAAACTACTTTCCGTCACATTGGATGGAAAATTCAATTTGAAAGCGGTAAACATCGAAGATGAATTGATTGAAAAAAAAGACAAAAACCTTTTGGAAAAATCTTTCCAAGAAGCATTCTCGAAAGCGATGCAAGATGCGCAAGCGGGTGCTGCCAAACAAATGCAGGCTATGGGCGGTTTTCCGGGACTAGGTCTCTAAGAGAAAATCAAAAATAAGACAGATTTCGCATCTGATTTTTCAAATGATAAACTCCTAGCTCTTTCGGGCTAGGAGAATGATTCGAGAGAATTAACCTGCGGAAAGAATTTCCACTTCTACACGGCGGTTCGCACCGTCTTCCGGTTTCAAACCTGCTGCCGGTTTGGAAGAACCGAATCCCTGAACGGAACCGATTCTTTTGGATTCAATCCCGCTTCCGGTGATTGCATCTTTTGCTGTCTCAGCTCTGTTTTGAGAAAGTTTCAAGTTGGTATCTTCAGGACCTGTTTTGTTAGCATGGCCTGCGATATTGATTTTTGTTTCAGGGTAAGCTGCGAGTGCTTCCGCCAACTTATCAAGATTTTCCTTTCCTTTGCCTTTTAGATCCGCTTTTCCGTCTTCGAAGGAAATTCCCCCGTCCATCTTAACTAGAAGTGCTTCCGTTTCTCCGTCCGCACCGGCTACTTTTTCCAATTTGATTCCTTCTTTGGAAAGTTGCTCGTTCATGTTATCGTACATAGTATTGAGATAAAAACCGGTTCCAAGACCTGCAAGGCAACCTGCGCCTAGCCCGATAATCTTACCTTTGTTTTGTGGTTTTTTCTTTTCTAAAGTAAGAGCTTGTTTGATTTGTTTTTGGAAATTGTTTTTTGTGTTTTTGCTGTCTTTTTTTCGTTGTGCTTCGTCATAAACGGCACCTAATGCAAGACCTACGCCACAACCGATGGAGGTGCTGAGAATAAGTCTTTTCGCGTTGTCGGATAAAGAACAAGATACGGAAAAGAGTAAGGATAGCGATGCAATCGCTGCGGTAATTTGTTTCAAGGGATTCTCCTAGAATGAGAGTGATTAAAAATAAATTCCTTCATATGTCTTTAAAAGAGCAAGAGGATTTCTGGGAGAAGGGGGAAAAACTCCCCCTTCCGGGACTAGTACCTGTCCGTCAGTAGTTTCACCACTTGTTCGGGTCTAGTGTTTGCTTGAGCAAGCATGGCGACACCGGACTTGGTGAGAATTTGATTTTTGGTGAACTCCACAACTTCCAATGCCATATCCGCATCGCGGACTTGAGATTCCGAAGAAACAATATTTACATAATTGTTTCCCAAGGATTTCAAAGTCATATCCAGGCGGTTGTAATAAGCACCTAGATCCGAACGCATACGGTTTACTTTGGAAATGGCATCGTCAAGCACCAGAAGAGAGTTATTCGCTTTCTCCGGTGTTGAGAGTGCTAGTTTTGTTCCACCTGTCTTTAATTTTAAGGAAGAACTATTCATCGTATTGATGAATATCTCCACCTTCTCACCCGCATTGGAGCCTACTTGAAGTGACATGGGGGATTTTCCTGCGTGGGAAAATCTTCCGTCCAACGGGCGGATTTTATTGAATTCGGAAGTGTTTCCGATTCGTTCCACCTCTTCGACTAACTGGGATACTTCCAATTGAACTAGCTTTCTATCTTCGTTCGAATAGATCCCGTTAGATGATTGGACTGACAATTCACGAAGTCTTTGCAGAATGGAATTGACTTGTTCCAGAGAGCCTTCCGTCACTTGTAAAAAAGAAAGTCCGTCTTGGGCATTTCTTTCCGCTTGGCCGAGTCCTCTGATTTGTGTTCTGAGTCTTTCCGAAACGGCAAAACCAGGAGCATCATCGCCCGGACGATTGATTCTCATTCCGGTCGATAAACGCTCCATGGACTTGTCCATGTCTCGGTTGGTATTGTGAAGCGAACGCCTTGCGACGAGCGCACTTACGTTGTGATTGATAATCATTGTCACACCCTCCTGTGTGTACATGACCCGCTTGTTTCCCTACAGGCGGAGAAAAGAAAAACCCAAGTCCGCTAGTACAAAATCTTCCACCCATGGTAAAAGAATTTGTACTTCGGTATGGGGCGAGGGTTGCCTTCCTCGTAGACCCAATGAATTTTGCCTTTCCCTTCTAATATAGCTCCTTCAATCTGTGTCTGTAAAGAAAATTTGCAAGGATAGAGATAATAATTTTGAAAATCTATACGAAAGCAGGCGATGCAGGACAGACCTATCTTGCCTCGGGGATTCGGGTTCCCAAGACGGACGGAAGAGTGGAACTGTATGGAACTTGCGACGAATTGAATTCTTTTTTAGGGCTCGCTCTTACATTCTGTAAGTTGAAAGATCCGAAATTTACGGAAGTGCTTTCCGAAATCCAACATCTTCTGTTTGAAGTGGGCTCGGAACTTGCGGGATACATTCCCAAAGGCCAAACAGAATCCATTATCAAAGAAGAAGATATCGTTTCATTGGAATCCGAAATCGACCGACTAACCGAAAGCTTGGTTCCTCTTAAAAATTTTGTTCTACCCGGTGGTACGGAACTTGCTTCCGCATTGCATATTGCCCGCACTGTTAGCCGTAGATTGGAAAGAGATGTGATTCGTTATATAGAATCGGGGGGAAATGTTTCCCAGTCCATTCGCACCTATCTCAACCGATTGTCCGACTACTTTTTTACTGCGGCACGATTTGCAAATCAGGCGGAAGGAGTTTCGGAAACTACATGGAAATCCAGAACCAAACCATAGACAAACATCCCAAAGGTTTGCCTTCGCTTTTTCTCACGGAGATGTGGGAGCGGATGAGCTATTACGGGATGCGAGCCTTACTCGTACTTTATCTTGTCAAAGAACTGCATTTTTCAGACGAAGATGCGGGGCAAGTTTACGGGCTTTATACGAGCTTAGTGTACCTAACTCCTGTTTTGGGGGGATATATTGCCGATAAATATTGGGGTTATAAAAAAGCGATCTATACAGGTTCCTTTTTGATGTTACTCGGGCACTTGAGTTTGGCTGTGCCGAATCTCAATTTTTTTTATCTGGGACTGGGGCTCATCATATTTGGAAACGGTTTTTTCAAACCGAATATGTCCACTCTTGTGGGAAAATTGTACAAAGAAAAGCCGGGACTTCGGGACAGCGGTTTTACCATTTTTTATATGGGAATCAATTTAGGAGGACTTCTCGGTCCCATAGTCTGCGGAAGTCTGGGAGAAAAAGTAGATTGGCATTACGGGTTTGGTGCTGCGGGGATCGGAATGGCGATCGGCATTGCGGTATTTTATTTCGGATCTCGGAAATTGCCGGAATCCGTTTGGTTGCAAGACCCGGAACAAAGATTGGAATCGGAAGAAGTTGCCCGGCTAACAAAAGAAAACGATCGTAATGTACAAAAACGGATCGGACTGATTGTTATCTTATCTTTTTTCAGTATTTTCTTTTGGATGGCGTTCGAACAAATGGGATCTTCGCTCAATTTGTTCGCAGACAGACATACGGATAGAACCTTCTTTCAATATGAAATTCCCGCTTCATTCTTTCAATCGATCAATCCTCTTCTGATCCTGACCCTCGGTCCGATTTTCGCCTATCTTTGGAAAAAACTTTCAGAAAAGAAAATGGATCCGGATCCTATTTTGAAATTTACATTCAGTCTGTTTTTTTTAGGGCTTGGATTTCTGATAATGGTTTGGGCTTCCAAGATCGTAAGTACGGGAGTTCTTGCAGGTGTGTGGTTTTTATTCGGTGCCTATTTCTGGAATACAGTGAGCGAATTGTTTTTATCTCCGGTCGGACTTTCTTTCGTTAGCAAAACCGCTCCTGTGAAGTACGTAAGTATGCTTATGGGTATTTGGTTTTTATCCAATGCAGTGGGTCATTATTTTGCAGGGTATTTGTCCGGTTATGTGAAACAATTTGCGGAGCCTTTCCATTTTTATCTTTTTTTCGTAATTACATCTTGGGGAGCGGGAGCATTGTTATTCTGTCTTTGGTTTGTATTGAAAGATTGGTTGCAGAAAGACTGACGGAAAAGACGGGATTTCGATTTTATCTACCGGTTTTTGGGAAGCCGGTTTTACCCGGAAGTTTTACCAACCAGCTCTTCGATCTCCTGGTATTTTTCTTCTCCTGCGAGCTCTAATACTTGTTCTGCGAGCAGTTTTGATTTCCAAGTGGAAGTTTCGGCAATTTTCGCCCTTACTTTTTGCATCAAAGGAACGGCGCAGGATAGATCTCTAAATCCTAGTCCCATCAGGACTGCGGTAAACATAGGATCACTTGCAATCTCTCCGCATATGGAAATGGGTTTGCGTTGGGACTTTGCCACATCCGCAATATTTTTTAAAAGAAGTAAAAATACAACATGCCAAGGATTATATAAATCGTTTACAACGTGGTTATTTCTTTCCACTGCGAGAAGGTATTGCAATAGATCATTGGTTCCAACACTGTAAAAATCAACATACTTTCCGATAAAAGGAAGATTCAAAGCACAAGCCGGGGTTTCCACCATGATTCCTAGAGGGATTTGTTTGGTGATCTCGATCCCTTCTTCTTTCAGTTCGAGGATACATTCCTGCCAAAGCGATTTTGCTTCCAATACTTCCGTAAGAGTAGTGATCATAGGCAACATGACATGCATGGTTCCGTATTCACTGGCGCGAAGTAGAGCGCGAATCTGTTCTTTGAAAAAATGAGGATGACGTAGTAGATAACGAATTCCTCTGCTCCCTAGAAAAGGATTCGCTTCCTCATAACCGTTCTCCATTTTATCGGCGCCTATATCCCAAACTCGAAAGGTAACCGGCATCTGATCCATAGAAACTAATATCTGTTTGTATGCGGAAAATTGTTCTTCTTCCGTAGGTTTATGATCCGTATAATTGATAAATAAAATTTCGGTTCTGACAAGTCCGATCCCTACGGCGCCTTTATCGAAAGCCGTCTGAACTTCTTCCGCGGAATCAACATTGACCTTAATGGAAAAACGAATTCCATCTTTGGTTTTTAATTCTTTTTTTTCCTCTATCTGAACGGAAGCATTGAATTGACTTTGTAATCCGTGGAGTTTGATTTCCGATAAACTGGGAAATCTGTTGAGAATTCCTTTGGATGCGTCTAACAAAACATAATCTTCGTCATCCACGTGCGAGGTGATGTTTTTTAACCCAACGATGGTAGGTATTCCGAAATTACGGGCAATGATCGCCATATGGCCCGTCTTACCGCCGTAATCCGTTGCAATTCCCTTGATTTTGCTTTTGTCTATGGTAATCATCTCCGAAGGAGTGATTTCTTTTGCGACGAGGATGATATGGTCCGGCAGGTTGGCATTCGCATCCGGTGGTTTTTCGGCTTCCAGATTAGCGGCTAGTCTTTTGCCTATATCCAGAATATGATCCGCTCTTTCTCTGAAAAATTCGTCCGGGATGGCTTGGAATTCTTCGTATAAAGAACTAACGGCTGTTTCTAAGGCGAGATTAGCGCTTTCTTTTCCTTGAGTGATCCTTTCCACGACACGGGCACGAAATAGGGGATCATTGAAAAATACCACCTGGGATTCGAGGATTTCTACCAATTCCCTTTGGGCCGGATCATGGGAATGATTGTAGATAAGAGAGGTAAGCTCCGCTTCCGTTTTTTCCAAACTTTGTTTGAAAAGATCTAATTCTTGTTTTATTTCCTTGGGAGAGAGGTCGGTGCGTTCCTCTTTTTTCTTTCGGGGAGGGCGCCATTTATAGACTTTTCCGTAAACTACACCGGAATAGGCGGAGATTCCTTTGAATATAACCTTCTCTTCTACCATGGTCTTATCGCCTTGGCAGAACTATCCCTAATGAGGACTCAGTTGAAAAGAAAAAAACTAATAATTACTGAGCCACTTCGCTTTTGGAGAATAGGGGAACTCGTTTGCTTTTGAAACTGGTGAGCTCATCCCCTGTTACTTTGCTCATAATGCATTTAGCCAGGGAAATATCCAGTGCATGGCCGGCTTTGGATGCGATCAAATGACCCAAAAAAGGCCTTCCCATCACTGCCAAGTCTCCTACTAAATCCAGGATTTTGTGGCGAACGCATTCATTTTCGTAACGAAGGCTTTCGTTCAGGTATCCGTCATCCGTAAGAACGACTGCATTGTCCAAAGAGCCACCCAGTGCCAAACCGCGGGATTGGAGGGCCTCTACGTCCTTTAGAAAGCCGAATGTACGGGCAGGAAGAATGTCTTCTCCCAGGATATTTTCATCTAATTTCGTTGTGTAGGATTGTCCTCTGAGGAGGGGGTGGTTGAAGTCGATATTGTAAGTTACTTTGAGTTCGTCGGAAGGAAGCATCACTAGGTATTTGTCCCCGTCTACCACCCACATTGGATGGGAAATGCGGATCGGCTCGATGGTTTCTTCCAATTCCTTGATTCCTGAAGAGCGGATTCCTTCCCAGAAAGGAAGAGAAGATCCGTCCATAATGGGAACTTCCACCGCATCGATTTCCAAAATACAATCTGTGATTCCGAGAGTATGTACTGCTGCCAGTAAGTGTTCTATGGTTTGGATCCGGTTGGAACTGCCGTCTCCGATGGTGGTCGCGTTGCTTGTATCCACTACATGGTCGAGAGAAATGGGAATCCGAACTTTGCTGATTCCTCTGTAAAGAAAGAAGACCAGACCTGTGTTAGCAGGAGCGGGGTGCAAGCGGAGAGTGACTGTTTTTCCGGAATGTAATCCTATCCCTTTCAATGTAAGGGATTCTTTTATCGTTTTTCTATGGATCGTATTCATATTTTCTCTTCTCTTTTCCAAAACTCTCTATCTGTTCCTATACCTTAGTGCAAACTTCGTGCCAATAAGAGGTTATTGGCAATATTTCGAAAAAATCTTAAATTTGCCCTAAAATGGGCTACAAAGGCAGTCTTGGGAGGAAAATCAGGGCTGAAAAACTGTAAAAATCTTAGGGAAATCCCTACGTCCTCTTGGAAACTGTCTCATTTTTACAACAGTGTCTCATCGATGCAACAGACATAATCCTAACCTCAAAAGGCGGAAAGCGCCGATCGGATGAAACTTGTAACGGGTGCTTGTTCCCTTGTATCCTCCAAACCTTCCCGGATTTCTTTCAAAACCACTTGGGCATCACCTAATGTGGTATTCACCGACTTGTGAACATCGCTTTCGTTGATGAGCTTTCCCAGAGTTCCCTGGCCTTGGTTGATTTTGCCTGTAATGCTCGCTATATTTTGGACTGTTTTGCGGATGTCGGATCTATTTTCTGAAATCAGTTCTGATAAGGATACAAGTGGATCTTGAGTCACTTTCCCCTGAATGGGAAGGAATCTACTCCCTTTGGGTTGAACTGTGACTTGGGAATAAATTGGTCCGTCCATCTGGAACTGTTTTGTTTTGGGATCGATTTCGAATTTGGAACCCGGATCAAGAGAAACGACTCTTCCTGACAAAAGACTTTCGTTTTTGATGGTAATCTGGTAATTTTCAAAAAGTTGGACAGGTGCTTTGAGAAGTAGTGTCAGTTCCACCTTTGTACCGATTCCCACATCTCCTTCTTTCAAAAGATTTCCTTCTTCGTCGATTTGCACCAACCGGATTTTGGAAACATATCCGAAAGGAACTCCGTGGATGGTTACTTTTCCACCCACTTTGATCCCTTCCGCATCAGGGAAATAAACGGAAAGTCGAAAGCCTTCTTTTTGGAAAGGACCGCCTTCCGTAACAATTGTAAAATAACCAATCGTTAAGAAAGCAAATACAAACAAGATTCCTACAATGATACTGCGTCCGAAGGTTGACATTTTCTTTAATGATCGGCCGGAAACTGTAGATACGTCAATTTGATTTCACCGCCTTTAGTTCCGAGTGATCCAGGATCATCGGGCCTTCCGTTCTTCCGTTGATGAATTGTTGGATGACCGGGTGGGGAGATTCCTGGATTTCTTTGGGAGTTCCGCAGTACAATACCTGACCTTCGTATAAAAAACTAATCCGATCGGCAATCCGGTAAGCGGAACTCATATCATGAGTCACAACGATGCTAGTCAGTCCCAATTCCTTTTGCATTCGAATCACAAGATCATTGATCACATTGGACATGACGGGATCGAGTCCCGATGTGGGTTCGTCGTACATCACAATCTCCGGCCGGGAAGTCAGTGCTCTCGCAAGACCGACTCTTTTTTTCATACCTCCCGAAATATCTCCGGGCAAAGTATCTTTGGCAGGGACCAAATCCAACCAACGAAGTTTTTCCATTACTATATCATCCAGCTCTTTTCCTTCCGCGATTTTATGCTCTCGCAAAGGAAGAGCTACATTCTCATAAACAGTGAGCCAATTGATAAGTGCCCCCGATTGAAACAATACTCCCAGTTTGGAACGTAAACTTTCCTTTTTTCTAGGTTCTGCGTGAGATATGGATTCTCCGAAGATAAAACATTCTCCTTCGTCCGGATCTAAAAGGCCTGTTAGGTGTTTGAGACTGACTGATTTTCCCGTTCCGGAAGGACCTAGGATCACCATTGTTTCTCCCTTCTTTACCTTTATATTCA
Organism: Leptospira kobayashii; assembly: GCF_003114835.2. Lineage (NCBI taxonomy): Bacteria > Pseudomonadati > Spirochaetota > Leptospiria > Leptospirales > Leptospiraceae > Leptospira > Leptospira kobayashii. The sequence goes on from NZ_AP025028.1 coordinate 1,901,597, forward strand.
TTCCTTTCAGGATCTTTCTGGATCCGAAAGCCTTGTGAACATTCCGCATTTCAATTGCTAAAGTATCCATATCAGTTCCTATTTGTAGAAGATGGCGGTAAGTACATAACCGAAAAAGATCACCATAAGAAAGGATGTAACAACCGCCTGCCTTGTGGTTTGACCGACTCCAATGGCACCACCTGACGTGCGTAAACCTTGGCTGCAAGATACAGTGGAGATAATCAATCCGAATACGTATCCTTTCAATAATCCCACGTATAGATCTTTGAGGCCGGGGATGGAAGATATTCTGTAAAATACATCCTGAAAATAACTGATTATATCGATTCCTAATTGGAAATGACCTACAATGGCTCCTCCTAAGATCCCTAATGTGGAGGAATATACGCAAAGCACAGGAACCATAATGGAAAATCCGAAGATACGAGGCATCACCAGATAACGAACCGGACTTATGGACATGACTTCCAAAGCGTCTATTTCTTCCGAAACCTTCATGGTTCCGATTTCCGCTGCCATCGCCGATCCTACCGATGCTGCGAGGATGAGAGAAGTCATAAAAGGAGACATCTCCCTGGTCAAAGTGATCGTAAGTAAGAGACCGATCTGACCTTCCGCCCCGAAATCCCGAAGCCCTAGACCTGTGTTGAGTCCCATAATCATTCCCGTAAAAATGGAAACAATGGAAACTACAAATAGGGAACCGACTCCTGCTATAAACATCTGTTCCAGTATTTCCTTCCGTTTGAAAAAAACCTGATGGCTTTGACCGAAAGAACGAAACAGTAGTAATACGGTAAATCCGATTGCATACAACAAAGGTTGGATTTTCTTTTCAAAAAAAAGTTTCATACTTCAAGCCACCATAAAAATTGGAATTTGTTTTTCTCTTCCCTAGTATCGATTCCTACAAGTCCGTAAAGGAATTGGTAACGGAATCCTGATTCGTTTTTCTGAAACTCTACAAGCAGAGGGATATGTATATTGGTTTCTTTTTCGGACCAACGTTGGGAATAAAGTCTTGTTACAAGATGAAGTCTTTTTTCCCCGTTCTTTAGTTTTCTGTATTCGATTACCGAAAAAATAGGCTCCCATACTTCTTCCATAACTTCAAATCGAACGGGAATGATGGAAAGGGTATTCCAAACCATATTTCCTTCGGAATCATTATGATAACGGACGAAAGGCCAGAATTTCCAATAAACATCTTCCCTTCCTGTGCCAACAAACTCTTGTTTACTGTGAGAAAAGAAAGGCAGTAAAAAATAAGATTTTGATTTCAGATGGTTTGTGTTTTGGGAAAGAGATATGTAAAACGGAGTGATGAATTCGGCTTCTTTATTTGCAAAATAAGAATAACCGTACAATGGAAAAATTACGAACTTAGTGAGATCTTTTTTTTCGGAACTATGGTATTGAAAAAAGATAAATAAGGCGGAGTAGTTGGTATGCCCTGTCTTTTTATCATAGCCGTAGGAGAAAAGGGAATTCAGAACCGGAAACCATAAAAAGGCACGACTTTTCATATTTCCATCTTGGGAATCTTTACTCAGATAGAATGGAAAAAACAAAGTATAGTTAGTCGGTTCTTTTTTATCCAATTTTTCCTCTCCCCATTGGAAAAAAGGCCAAAGAACTGAATACCGTTTGTATTTTCCGTCATGTACTTTTCGGGAAAGAAAAGGAAAAATTCTTAATTCACTCCTTGTCTCCGACTGTCCGTACATAGTCAACGGCCATAGCACCGCCCTCGCTTCGAATGTTTTGTATTTCCATTCGGTATAAATGGGGAATAGAAAATAGTTTAACTCCTGATAGGACAGTTTGTTTCTGATTTTACCATAAATGGGAAATAGGCTGAAATAGTTTTCCCGTGCAGTTTCTCCCTTTCCCCACATAAGGAGGGGAGTGAGAAAAAAATCGTCCTCTTCATCGCCTTCTTCGTGTTTGATTCCTGTGCCACTGAAAAAAAACAAGCTGGACCAAGTATACCAATGGTTTGTTTCTTCTTTGTAATAAACGGGAGAAAGATAACTTCTAAAACGAAATGCGGTCGTTTTGTCCTGAAAACTCATATAGAACGGACGAATGGCAAACAAATCCTGATTTGCCCTTTTTTCACTCTCGTACAAAAACCAAAATTGATGATAATCGGAAGGTAGGTCTTCGGTAAAACTATTGGGCAATTTTGCCAAAAGGGGGGAAACAAAGAAAGCCAAACAAATCAGAATAAGGAATTGTTTTTTTATGGCTGATCCCACTTATTTCCTAATATATCTATTAGGAAAAAGGAATCAAGTGATTTCATGAAACGGACAAAACTGGGTTTAATTTTTGGAGGAACTTCCTCGGAACATGAGATTTCGATTCGATCTTCTTATTTTATTTTTAAAACTTTGGACAGAACAAAGTTCGAGGTAAAACCGATATTTATAGATCAGAACGGAGTTTGGAAAATTCCGAAAGATTTCGAAGGAAATTATCCGGATCCGGAAAATATTTCTCCTTCTGACTTCGCGGTTCAGTTTCAGGAAAAAAACGAGATTTATGCAAATAGCGACAAACATTTGTTAAGCTCAATAGGGATTGACGCGGTATTTATAGGATTGCACGGTGGTTCGGGAGAAGACGGGCGCATTCAGGGATTCTTAGATGTTATGGGGATTCCTTACACAGGTTCGGGGGTATTGGCATCCGCCCTTGCCATGGATAAATTCCGTTCCAACCAATTGTTTGAAAAGGCGGGCATTCCAGTCGCACCTTTTTTGGAAGTATCCAAAAAAGACATAGATGCAAAAAGATTCGTATTGCAAATGCCTATCTCTTTTCCCGTTTTCATTAAGCCGACATTAGGCGGATCAAGTGTGAATGCAGGACCTGCGAAGACGCCGGAAGAAGCTATTTTACTTATAGAAAAGATATTTGTTTCGGAGGATCGTGTTTTCATTCAGGAGTTGATTGCAGGAACGGAAGTATCCATCGGAGTTTTGGAAAAAAAAGAAAATGACGGTTGGCAAAGTTTTCCTTTGGTAGCGACCGAAATCCGTCCCAAAACGGAGTTTTTCGATTTTACCGCCAAATATACGAAAGGTGCCAGTGAAGAGATCACTCCTGCGGAAATTCCTAAGGAAACAATGGACAAATTGCAATCCTATACTTTGATCTGTCACAAGACATTGGGTTGCAAAGGATATTCCAGAACCGATTTTATCATTCGAAACGGAATCCCTTATGTTTTAGAAACAAATACTCTTCCCGGAATGACCGGCACAAGCCTTATCCCGCAACAGGCAAAAGCACTTGGAATCGATATGAAGGACGTATTTAACTGGCTAGTGGACTTGGCTCTGTCTTCTTAGGAAAGACAAGTCTTCCCAGTAAAATCGCAACCAAACTAACAATGGTTCCATAAAAGTGACTGGTCATCTCGTCATGGAGCCATTCCAGTGCGATCCATGTACCTAGTCCTGCAAATAAGGAAAAGAGTGCCGCTTTTTGCGAAGTTGTTTTTGTAAAAAGCCCGAATATCATGGGAATAAAAAGTGTAACAAGAGATATTCCTCCCGAATCTTCCACAAGCGCGTAGATGGAAGGTTTTCCCACTGCAAGAATGAAAGAAATAACGGAAATGATGATCACCGAGATTCTGGAAAGCCATAGGATGTTTTTATCGTTTCTGTCTTTTAATGTGTATTTTAGAATATTCTCAGATAGTATGGAGGCAGGAGCAAGGATCGCACCTGAGGCTGTGGAAAGAATCGCTGAGATGAGTGCGGAGAAAAATAAAATCTGAGCGAAGGGTGAGGCGAATTTGGAAACAAGCGTAGGAATGAGTAATTGGGAATTTTCCCCTTCCAAATCAAAACCTGTGAGTAACCTTGCCGCTTGCAATCCTAAGAACAAAGGAATCATTGCAAATGAGAGATATATAAAAGAAGAAAGGAAAGATGCCCGGACGGCCACTTTTTCGGATTTGGCAGACATCACTCTTTGGAAAATGTCCTGCTGCGGTAAACTTCCGAAACCCACCACCATCCATGCCGAAAAATAGACCACCCAGGAATGATAGTTAGGTTTAGGAAAAAAATTTAAAAAACCATCCGGAGTTTCCTTCAGGGTAATTAGGATGGGATGGATTTGATTCATCTCATACAAAACAAAAACGAGTCCGATGATGATGGAGATGGATTGAAAAAAATCCGTCAAAGATACGGACCACATCCCACCCAGATAAGTATAAAATACCACAAGCACGGCTCCGATTATGATTCCTATCAATTGGGGGATACCGAAAATCACCTGCATCATAATTCCGAGAGCGACGAATTGTGCTGCCACCCAGCCGAAATAGGAAAGAATCAAACAGATCCCACCGATGAACTCCATAGATCTTCCGTATTTTTCACGATAAAAATCGCCGAAGGTAAGTATCTGCATTCTGTACAAATACTTGGCAAATACAAGACCCAATAAAAATAAACAGAGGGCACCGCCAAACGGATCTTGGATGACATATAAGAAACCGCCTTTGGCGAATTCGACGGAAGAACCGAGTATGGTTTCACTTCCGAACCAGGTGGCAAAAAGTGCGGCGGTGGAGATGGGGAGAGGGAGGCTTCTTCCTGCTAAAATAAAATCTTTTGCGTTTCCTACTCTTCTTGCTGCAATGAATCCGATTGCTATTGTTATCAGAAGATAACATAATATAAAGAATGCCTGCCAGTTCAAATGTTTCTAAAATAAATCGTCTTCGTTTTTGGATGATGTATCTTCTTTCTTCTTTTTCACTGCTGTCTTTACGATTTCACCCGTTTGGCCTTTCGCCAAAAATTCAATCTTTGCTTCCGCTTCCGTAAGCCTATCGGTACAGACTTTTTTCAAATCCATTCCTCTTTCGTAAGCTTTGATGGATTCTTCCAGGGAGAGTTGGCCTTTTTCCAATTTATCGGCGATATCTTCTAATTCGCGTAATGCGTCTTCAAATGTAATTTGTTTTTTATCGGACATATTTATTCCTTAATTTTATCAATCACTTCAATATTCAGTCTTCCTTTCGAAAGAATGATCTCCAGTTTGTCCTTTGTTTGGATCTGATCTATGGATGAGATTACTTCTTTTTTGTGATTTCGCAAAACGGAATATCCCCGTTTCAAAGTCCCCAAAGGGGAAAAATTTTCCACTCTGGACTGGGTCAGTTCCAATTCTTTTCTTTTTTGTTTGGTGTATTGTTCCATTCTGATCTTTAAGATTTCAGTTTTGGCAAAATCTGTTTTCTTTTGCATCAGAAAATTTTTGCCAAGTAGGGACAAACGATTCATAATTTCATCTATCGCAATCGATCTTGTTTCAAGGATTACGTATGGATTTTGAAAAAAGGTTCTGTTGCTGATTCCTATCAGTTTTTCGCGCCCGATATTGGTTCTGTTTTTTAATGCAAATCGCAATCTGTCTTCCACTTCTTCCATCTTTACCAAAACTTCCGAAACATTGGGGATGGCTAGTTTGGCCGCAGCAGTGGGAGTGGGTGCACTTGCATCTGCGGCAAGATCGGTAAGAACTCTATCTACTTCATGTCCTACGGCGGAGATGATGGGGATTTTGGAATGATAGTATGCCATTACCACCTCTTCCGTGTTAAATGCCATGAGATCTTCGAAAGATCCTCCTCCCCGTCCTGCAATGATCACATCCACCTCCCATTTGGGATCGTTCAAAGCTCGGATGGCTCCAGAGATGGAGGAAGCAGCTTCGTCCCCTTGCACGAGACAAGGGGAAACCAAAATCTGAATGGAAGGATTTAAATCGGTGGCGATTCGAATGATATCTTCTACGGCAGCACCCTTAGGTGAGGTAACGATGCCCAAACGTTTAGGATATTTTGGCAAAGGTTTTTTGTGGGTAGGATCAAAGATCCCTTTTTCCAGAAGGGATGCTTTCAGTCTTTCTATTTGTAATAGAATGTCCCCTTGGCCCAGCTCTTCTATCTTTTGAACGGAAATGCTATAGTATCCTCCCGGTTCATAAACGGATACGGAGCCGAATAAATTGACTTCCATTCCGTTTTTAAGAGGTCTCCCTTTATAGTTTTTCGCCTGAAAGGAAAAGAACGCGCATTTGATTACGCTTGCAGGATCCTTTAGAGAAAAATACATATGACCGGACGAAGCGGTTTGCGAAAAATTGGAGATCTCTCCTTTCACCCAGATGTTTTTCAGACCATCTGTATCCTGTAAGGTGGATTTGATCAGCCGGTTGACGTCGCTGACGGAAAGGGAAGGGATCGGTTCAGGCATTCTTTGTATTTTGAAACCTTGTTTCTCTGAAGATTTTCCAGAAATCCCAAAGGATGGTAACAAGTGTTAGTGCCATCGGGCCGACTATGATACCCGCAACACCGAACTCTTGTAATCCTCCGATAAGTGATAAAAAAATCAAAAAAGGATGTGTATTGAGTCTTTTGTCCAATATCTTCGGTTTGACCAGGTTTTCCAAAATCAAATAGGCTGTAGCTCCTCCGATCATAAATAAAATCCCTGCAGTCCATTGGTTTTGTACGAGTCCGAGGTAGATACCTACAGGCAGCCAGACTACCGATGTTCCGATCACGGGTATAAGTGAAAAAATTGTAGCGATGCTCGAGAGCAGAAACTTGTTCGAAACCGGAGTAAACAAAAGCAAAATGTAAATCAGTACTCCCTGTAACAAGGATATGAATAAATTTCCAAGCATTACGGTTCGAATGGCGTCTTCTATCCTTCTTCCCAATCTTTCCTCTATTTCTTGGGGAAAGGGAAGCTGTAAAAAGAGGGCATGTTCCATTCTATGTCCTTCTTTGTACAAAAAGAAAAGAAGTATGAATGTAAAAAAAGCATTGAAGATGATGGTTCCCGGTAGTTCGATCGAGCCCAATAAAAATGAAGAAGAATTTTTGAGTAGGCTGTAGATGGAATCCAGATTCAATACATCCATGTGTTGGCCGACATATTCACGATAGATATTGGGGAGCTTGATCCAGAAAAATTCGTTTTCCGTAAAAAAATCGGTCAGATAGGGAGAGTTTAACAATAAAGCGACGATCGACTCTTCCGACAGTTGGTTTCTTACATAACTCACCAAATTGAGAGATTCCCGAATGATCGTCGAAAGTATCAGATAGGATGGAACGAAAACACCTGCTAACATTCCTATTACCATTACATAAGGAGAAATGGAATGGAATTTGATTCCTAGTAAACTTCTCAAACGGAGGTGAAGTTTGCGGGTAGTGAGATAAAAAAGCACCGCAAGAAATCCGGCCCAAAGATAAGGCTTGAAAACAAAAAATAAAGTGAAACAAGTTCCGAGAAAAATAGCGCTTAAGATGGCATAGACGATGATTTCGTTTTTGTTTTCTGTCCAGTTTGCCATGATATTAATAGGAAGATTCTTTTTTGAAGAAGTATTTCACCAAACGTCTGTTTTCTTCTTCAATAATGAAAACAGATAGTGATTTTTTAATAAAACCTTCGAAGAGATAGATTGTTTTTTTCGGTTCTTCGTCCTTTTGTAAAAGTTTCCAATCTCCCAAGGCACTTCTCTTTTCAATCGTATTCTGAATTTCTTCTTTGGAAAGTTGGGTTTCCAAAATCAAATAGGATTCTCTTGCATTGGAAAATCCGGACCGAAGTTCCACCGAATCCAAAAAGTGAACCGATTCGGGCAAAAAAGATCTTGGGATCGTAGGAGGAATCCGATCCGGCAAATGCGAAACATTCACTCTTTCAAACGAATAGGATTCTTTGGAAAAGGAAGATGGATTGCACCTAGTGAAAAACAAGCTGATGATGATAAGGAAAAAGGGCATAGGGAAATCAAAATGAGAGTGAGGTTTCCGTTCCATCATTTTTTAAAATCTTCCTTGCAATCCGAGTCTCTTTGTGTTATCTCCAAGACCAGTGGAGTTTTCCTTGCATTTGCAGTCCATTTTGGAATGGGTGATGGGTCTTCCCAGTCTTGCATTGTGGGGATTTTTCGCGTTTTCCAATTTTCTGGAAAATATTTTTCCTCCTTGGCCTGGGGATAGTTTTGTTATTTTTTCCGGATTCTTATCAGCACAAGATCATCCTCCGTTGCCGCTTTGGGGGGTAATCACTGCCACCTTGGCGGGAAATTGGTTGGGTGCCTACGTCATGTTTCGATTTGGCGGAAAAGTTCTTCAGTTCCTCAAAGAAACCAATATCAAGGTTTTACGAAACCTTTATGAAGAGGATTCTCTGGAAAAGACATTCGGCTGGTTTTCCAAAAATTCCATAGCCATCATCATTCTTTCCCGTTTTTCGGCCGGGGTTAGGTTTTTCGTGTCCATTGTGGCAGGAATTACCAAAATGAACTTTGTCCGATTCATTTTCCTATATACGGTCGCGATTTTTTTATGGTGCGGAATTTTGCTCGGTGGAGGTTACAAGCTCGGGCAAAACTGGAACCAAATCATTGTTATATTAAACATATATAACAAATTCATTACTATCCTTTTGGTGGTTATCCTGACTGGTTTCGGAGTTTATCATTATTATCATAAAAAAAAGAACAAAGTTGACAGAGAATGAAATGATGTAAATATTTCTGTCAACATGGCAAACTGGGGACCAATTTCGTTCGATTTTTATTCCTTTGGATCACTCGTTGGAGTGATTTTTACCTTTTATAATGCCCAATTATTTCTGACTGTAAAAGAAAAATCCCGAGCTACTTATCTCTTGGGAATGGGAACCTTATCGCTGGGTTTTTTTCACCTGGCGTACATGATCAATTTTTCCTTTCTCGGGCCTGCAGCGGCGTACATGCGCTGGCTTGTGATTCCTTCCGCATTGATTGGAGCCGCTTATCTTGCAAGTTTCTTTCTGTCGTACCCCGAAGATACGTATCCTAGGTTCAGAAAGTATCTGTTTATTTCGATGATGGCAGTGGTTGCGGTTTTTACGGTATCATTCGCCTATATCAGTTTAGGTGCCGGGAGAACTTATTTTTTCTCAGGTCATTATTGGGACTTTCCTTTGGCGAAATTCTACAAACTGTACTCTCTTGCCGTGCTGGTTTATTTCGCGATTTTTGCCACAGTAGGAGTCGTTCAAATCATAAAGACTACAAAGGAATTGAGATTCGTACTTGCCATCATCCTATTTTCCTTTTTACTCATTACGATCGTTCCGGGTATTTTGAATGCCCAATCCAGAGACGGTGCCATCGAGAGAGGTTTGTTCCAAACCATCACCGACTTACTTCTGGTAGTCGGTTTATTTATCGCGATTGTCGTTTATATCAACAATACGAAAGACAAAACAACGATACTTTCCAGAATCATCGGGATTTCTCTCGCTACATTTCTACTTATCATCCAGTTGGTTGCTTATGTTTCCATCCAGCAAACCGAAGTTAGTTTTGACAGGATTTATTTCCAGCAGGCTAGAAGTGCGGTGATTGACGAAGATAGTAGAAAGAAAGTTTCTTTCTTTTTCACCTATGACTTGAATTCGAAGGAAGGTAAATCTTTGAAAGATCCGGAGAATACTACTCTTTCTCCGAAGGAATATGTGCCCGAATTTTGGAACTCCTGGTTGTATGAGGAGATTATCTCCATTTCCGACTCGGAGTCTTTGAGAGACAGATTGGATCCGATTCTTGCTAAGATGCCACCGGATAGCAAAGGTTATGTGTCCGAAATCAAGTCAGCTGTGGATACCGGAGGTGTTACCACTTCCTCCGGACTTGTATCTTATTTGAATTCCTTGAAAAGAAAGATTTTATATACCAGAAACAAATGGAAGGAAATCGCACCGAATGAAGTGAAAACCAAAGGAAAGGCGCTTTTTTCCTTAAAATCAGGACCGATGAGCAGTTTTCATTCCACTGCCGTTTCGATCATCGACTCTCCTTTGCCGGAAGAAACGATTTGGAACAAAGTGAATATTTTGCTTTCTCCCATGACCCACACCGGTGAAAGAAACTACAGAGGAAAGATTCTGTTTGCAGAGAATGCTCCCAACTTCCATTTTTTCATCAGCTATTTTATCGTAGATAAAAAGGAAAACAAAGTATATGAAATCGGTTTTCCTTATTTGGACTATCGTGATTTCCAACATCAATCCTCTCTCCCATGGATGTACGGAGTGATTGCGATTGCAGCGATCGTTATTTTAGGATTCAGGTTGTTCTTTTTACGTGCGCTCATCAGGCCGATCGAGCAGATCATTGAGGGCTTAACGGAAGTTAACTCTGGTAACTTGGAACACAGGCTTGTGATCCATGTGGAAGACGATATCGGATTTATGGCGCGTTCCTTCAATAGGATGGTGCGTTCCATTCAGGCTGCCCGCAAAAAATTACAGCAGTATGCGGAACAGCTGGAATCCAAAGTTCAGGAAAGGACCAAAGAACTGGAAAACACTCTAAAGGAAGTCCAAGCTCTCAAACACCAGCAAGACGGGGATTATTTCCTAACTTCTCTTCTTCTTCAACCTTTTTCCGCCAATCATGCCAATCATGATAATGTACAAGTGGACTTTCTTTTGGAACAAAAGAAAAAATTCACCTTCCGGCAACATTCGAAAGAGATTGGAGGAGATTTGAATATTGCCAATCAAATCTTTCTCAATAGCAAATCTTATACGGTGTTTTTGAATGCGGATGCCATGGGAAAATCCATGCAAGGTGCGGGCGGTGCACTTGTACTTGGTTCGGTGTTTGAATCCATCATCACTAGAACACAACTTTCTAATGAAGCGCGCAGAACTTATCCGGAACGTTGGATCAAAAATACATTTATCGAGCTTCATAAGGTTTTTGAAGGATTTGACGGTTCCATGCTTGTTTCTCTTGTTTTGGGACTGATTGATAATGAGAGTGGTTTGCTGTATTTTATCAATGCGGAACACCCTTGGATCGTTCTCTATCGGGACGGGATTGCGAGTTTTATGGAGAACGAATTGATGTTTCGTAAGTTGGGAACAAGCGGAGTCGCAGGGGATATTTATATCCGCACTTTCCAACTCGAGCCGGGTGACGTAGTGATTGCCGGTTCCGACGGTAGGGATGATCTCTTGATTTCCCATACTTCCGAAGGGAAAAGAATCATCAACGAAGATGAAAGGCTTTTTTTGAAAGTCGTAGAACGAGGGCAAGGTGATTTGGAGAAAATCTACGACGAGTTGCAAAAAATAGGAAGTCTAACGGACGACTTATCTTTGTTACGTGTTTCCTTTGTGGAAGAGAGGGAAAAGGCCCGAATAGAAAAAGAAAAACTGAAGGAAATCCAAAGTCTTCTGGGAAAAGCGAAGCAAGCCTCCGATTCTCAGGATTTGCAGGAAGCGGTTGCTTATCTGGAAGAAGCAAATTCTTTGGAAGCAAATATCCCAGAGATCAAAAAGAAATTCATCCAACTTTATCTGAAATTGAAGGATTACGGTAAGGCTAAGTCTCTTGCGAGAGATTATAGCGAATTAAAACCAATGGATACCGAGATCATGTATGTGACTGCTTTCTGTGCTAGGAAAGTGGCAGACTTGAAAACAGCGATAGATTTCGGAGAAAGGGTTCGACTTCGTGACCCTCAACATGTAAAAAACCTGATCAACTTGGGTCAGACTTACTTAGCTGAGAAAAATTACATCCGTGCAGAGATCATTTTGACCTCAGCAGTGGTTTTGGATCCAGAAAATCCGAGTTTAGCACGGCTTTTGGATCATATTCGTAAAAAACAAAGTAAGATTGAGCCTGTTGCATAAGTCTAAACTTTCAGAGTGACGAAAACTTTCACCAATATCGTTTGCGAAACGAGTTTCTTTTCCTTTAACAAGGAAGAATGGAATCGCCTTGTTCCGGAAGATTCCCTGTTTCAGGAATGGGAGTTTTTATCGACTCTGGAGTCTTCCGGTTGCATTGGAAGATCGGGGGATTGGGACATTCGAATTCTTTCTTACCGTGAAGCGGGCGTTCTCTTGGGGGTTTTGCCTTTTTATAAAAGAAAAGATTCCTACGGAGAATATATTTTCGATTTCCAATGGGCGGATGCATTCCATCGGGCAGGTATTCCTTATTATCCCAAATATTCTTCCGCTGTCCCATTTACACCTGTTACAGGGTCAAGAGTTTTGGTATCTCCTGATATTACAGAAGAAGAAAAACTGATAGAGATTCAAAAATCCCTTTTGGATGCGCTTGTTTCCAAAGGGGAAGAAGAATCCGTTTCTTCGGTTCATGTTTTATTTTGTAAAGAAGAAGAATTGAAAAGCGGCAAGTTGTCCGGTTTTGTTCCGAGAATCACTCACCAATACCATTGGTTCAATAAAGACTTTCAAAGTTTTGAAGATTATCTTGCCACCCTTGTCAAAGACAGACGCAAAACCATCAAACAAGAACGTAAAAGAATTGCGGCACTTCCCATTCGAATAGAAACCCTAGTGGGGGAAGCAATTCTAAAAGAACACGCAGATATTTTCTACACTTTCTATCAGGATACCCATTCCCGAAAATGGGGACAAGCCTACCTGAACCATCGATTTTTCCAAACCATATTCGAAGTGATGAAACATAGAATCCATTTGGTGCTCGCAAGTGATGAATCCGGAAAACCGATCGGAGGAAGTTTTAATTTTTACAGGGGGGATTATCTTTTCGGAAGGTATTGGGGAGCCACTTCCCATATTCCCAATCTGCATTTCGAATGTTGCTATTATCAGTTGATTGAATTTGCAATTCGGAATAAAATGAAACGTGTGGAAGCAGGAGCACAAGGGGAACATAAATTTCTCAGGGGATACGAAGCGGTTCCCATGTACAGTATGCACTATATTTACAATAAATCCGGAAGACAGGCGATTTATCATTATCTGGAAAAAGAAATTCTTATGGAAGAAGCCAATATCAAAGAATACAATCATCATTCACCCATCAAATCCTTACGCAACGGAGATGGAAATGGCAACTAAAAGATCCAATCAATCGGAAGACGATGTTCTTTTGCAGGAAAAGCAAAAGATAAAATTGAAAAAACCAAATCGCTATAAGGTGATTCTCATCAATGATGATTTCACCCCCCAGGAATTTGTGATCTGGGTTTTGGCGAATGTTTTTCGAAAAACTATGGAAGAATCTCGTCATATCATGTGGACGGCACATACAACCGGAACGGCGGTTTGCGGAGTTTATCCTTTGGATATTGCCCGTACCAAAGTGGAAGAAGTACATAAATTGGCTGATGAAGCGGGACATCCGTTACAATGCCAGCTAGCAAAAGAAGAAGAGGAGGGGTGATGAATCTATCTAAAGACATGGAAAATTCTCTCGAGACCGCAAGAAAGGAAGCGGCGAAATACAATCATGAATTCATTACACTGGAACATCTATTGTACGGACTCACTTTCAATGAAAAAGCGAAGGAAGTGCTTCTCAGTGTGGGATGCGATATAGAACTGTTACGCAAGGAATTGGAAACTTACTTCGTAGAAGACCTTGCAACGATTTCGGTTCCTTCTCTCTCAGTGCAACCCCGTTATACGGTGGGAGTTCAATTTGTCATCCAATTCGCAGCGTTTCATGTTCAAAACAACGGTAAAACGGAAGTGGACGGAAGCAACGTGCTGGTAGCATTATTTAGGGAAGAGGATTCCCAAGCCTGTTATCTATTGGCAAAACAAAATATCTCCCGTTTGGATGTGGTTCGTTTCGTGTCCCACGGAACCAAAAAAAGTAAAAACACGGAAGAAGCTTTGCCTTGGGAAGAAGAGGAAGTTTTAGCGGATGAAGAAAACAAATCCGCATTGGACAAATTTTGCGTCAATCTGACGGAGAAAGCCAAACAGGGAAAATTGGATCCTTGCATCGGACGCGAAGACGAAATCGACAGAACCATTCATATTCTCGCGCGCAGACGCAAAAACAATCCTATCTTTGTTGGAGAAGCGGGCGTCGGTAAAACTTCCATTGTAGAAGGACTCGCCCAAAGAATCGTACAGGGAAAAGTTCCCGACAGTCTTAAACATTTTATCATCTATTCTTTGGATATGGGGCTTGTAATGGCAGGCACCAAGTTTCGGGGTGAGTTTGAGGAAAGGCTCAAAAACATTCTGAATGAAGTTGTGGGAGATCCGAATAAGGTTATCTTCGTGGATGAAATCCATACCATTGTAGGTGCAGGCGCCGTGTCCGGAGGAAGTTTGGACGCATCCAATCTGATGAAGCCTGCACTCGCCAATGGAGAATTGAAATGTATAGGAACGACAACTTATAAAGAATATAAATCCATATTTGAAAAGGATCATGCGCTATCTCGTAGGTTTCAAAAAATCGAAGTAGAGGAACCGAGTGTCGAAGATGCTGTGAAAATTCTGAACGGCCTAAAGCCGAAGTATGAAGAATTCCACGGAGTCAAATACAGCCCGAAATCCATCCAATCCGCTGTGGAATTATCCAATCTTTATATCCGGGACAGACAATTACCGGACAAAGCAATCGACCTTATGGATGAGGCAGGCGCCTTTGTTAAGTTACGCGATGAAAAAAAGGAAAATGCAAAACGCCAAGTTAACCTTCCCGAAATAGAAGCATTGGTTTCAAAGATTGCAAAAATCCCTCCCAAAACCGTGAAGACCGATGACAAAAAGAAATTGGAGTCATTGGCGGCCGATATGCAAACCGTAGTTTTCGGACAAGATCATGCCATAGAACAAGTTGTAGATTCGATTCATTATTCCCGTTCCGGTCTTGCAGGAGAAGGAAGGCCGATCGGTAGTTTTCTATTTGTGGGACCGACCGGTGTGGGCAAAACGGAAGTGGCGAAAACCCTTGCGGAAAAAATGGGAGTCGCCTTCCTTCGTTTCGATATGTCGGAGTATATGGAAAAACATTCCGTTTCCAGACTTATCGGTTCTCCTCCCGGTTATGTGGGATACGATCAAGGTGGCCAACTAACAGACGCAATTGCAAAAACGCCTCATTGTGTGCTTTTGTTGGATGAAATAGAAAAAGCCCACGAAGATATTTATAATATTCTGCTTCAAGTAATGGATCATGCGACTCTTACCGATAGCACTGGCAAAAAAGCGGACTTTAGGCAAGTGATACTGATCCTTACCACAAATACAGGTGCCCGGGAAAGTTCCAAACCACTACTTGGATTTGAACAGTCAAGTTATGACGATCGAAGTATGAAAGCGATCGAACAGACCTTTTCTCCCGAGTTCCGAAATAGGCTAACGTCCGTTATTGAATTTCATCCTTTGACAATTCCGATCGTGGAAAGAATCGTGGATCGGATGTTTTTGGAATTAAAAGAGAAAGCAAAACGAAAAAATGTGCTGATCGAATTATCCGAAGAGGCTCGTACTTTTCTCGCGGAGACAGGTTATAATAAGGAAATGGGTGCAAGACCGATTCAAAGAATCATTGACACTGAGATCGGCAAACCTCTTTCCAAAAAGATCTTATTTGCTTCCGATTCCCATGAAAAATGGAAAGTGGTGATCGTAAAAGATACAAATGGGAAACCTAAGATTGATCTGGAAAAAGAGTTGAGCTAAAAGCGAAGTAGAATGATTAAAGAACCGTTTTTACGGTTCTTTAATCATAAATGCTGTCTTCTTTTTGAAAGGTTAAAAATCCGAATAAAAAGGAAAATGCAGAGACGATGGAAAAGATATAGAAGGTGATTTTGAAATTAACTTCCTTCTCGTTGATAAAATCAAAATAATATCTGGTAGGTTCCAGATATCCCCAAATCAATATGATCGCCAGAACCAATTGTGTTGCAAAAAACCAAACCCTTACCCAAGAGCTTTTCCAAAAACCGAGAAAGAAAAAATTAAGTAACGAAACCAGTATGAATAAAAAATTCCACTTCGGTCCGATGTTTACCGTCTCGGGGGAATCAAAAAACCGGATCTCATAACTAAACCAAGGTAAGACGCTAAAAACCAACTGTAAAAAAAGCAGTATGAAAAAGATCTGATCCAGCAAGATCTTTTTTTTCCAAAAATGAAATAGAAACAAAGATCCCGAGCGTGCAATATGAATCCAACCGAGTAATACAATTCCGATGGAATTGACGGAAAAACGTAAAAACTGGATTAGGTTGGCAAATAGAATCCGCATTTTAACCTTTTACTTCTACGGTGAGTTCCAACTCTACGCAAGCATCCAAAGGAAGGGAAGATACTCCAATCGCAAAACGAGCGTGAGGTCCTTTCTCCTTGAATATTTCATTCAGTAGCTCGGATGCTCCGTTTGCTACCAGATGTTGCTCCGTAAAATCGGGAAGGGACGCTACGTAAACCCCCAATTTTAAAATCCTCTCCACTTGGTCTAAAGAAGGGATTTGTAAAAGTAGAGTGGAAATCGCGTTCAGACAGGCAATGCGTGCTTGCGCTTTTGCCGTTTCGAGAGTTACTGTTCCACCTAATTTACCTTTGACGGTCAGGGCACCTGATTCCATCGGCAACTGCCCGGAGGTAAAAATCAGATTTCCCGTCCGAATGGAAGGGAGGTAAAGCGCTACTGCTTTCGGAGGAGGAGGTAAAACGAGTCCCAGGGACTTTAAATTGGCTTCGATATCCATCTCCAGGTAGTTTTTTGGGATCTGGGTCCATTGGCAAAAAAAAATAAATTTGGCGGAAAAATTCAGAACGGAATTGACTTTTGGCAGACTAATATGTAGAGTGCTAATTGAATTGGCACTAAAAATAAGAGAGTGCTAAAGGAGAAACTCAGATGCTTTTTCGAATTCTAGACAATCCTACCCGTTCCAACCCGTTTTGGAGAGATTTTGACAGATTGAATGAAGAGATCACCAAATCCATTTTGGACTCCCAATTTGGAAACACACGTAGTTTTCCTCCCGTGAACGTATATACGAAGGAAGAGGAAGCTCTTGTGGCATTTCTTGTTCCCGGTCTAACCCCTGACCAAATTGAAATCTCTGTAAAAGATAATCTTCTGACCGTTCAAGGTAAAAAGAAAGAAGAGGTACTCGCAGAAGGAACCGAAGTTCTCAGACGTGAGATTTTTTCCGGAGAATTTGTGAGAACCGTTGAGCTCCCTTTTAGAGTAAATCAAGAAGCGGTTTCAGCCAAATACACAAACGGGGTCTTGAACATTCACCTTCCTCGCAGAGAAGAAGACAAACCTAAAAAGATATCCATCGTAGCCGAATAAGGAGGATCATATGACAGTTGCTATACAAGATAAACCGGAATCAAAAACCACAGAAGTTAAAACGGAAAACAAAGAGAAGCTTCGCACTTACTCTCCGAACGTAAATGTTTTCGAGAACGCGGAAGCACTCGTATTTCATTTCGAAATGCCGGGAGTGGATGAATCCACTGTCGAGATTGTTTTGGAAAAGGACAGTCTTGTTGTGGAAGGTAAGTTTAAAGAAAACCTTTTTGAAAAAGGAAATCCTACTTATCTGGAATTCAAAGAAGGAAATTACTATCGAAAATTTACTCTTGGTAAGTTGGTCGATTCCGAAAAGACAAAGGCAAAAATCAAAAACGGATTTTTGGAACTAACTTTGCCTAAGATCGAACCTAAGAAGAAAAAGGTCGAGATAGAACAAGGTTAAAAATAAGTCATCCCAAACGATGTGTGTGTTTGCCCTTAAGGTGAGAGCCTTAGGGGCTTTTTTTATTTATTGTTTCTTAGTTACCAATTTTCCCGCAAGATAACTCATCGGAATATAAGCGCCCGCCAAATCCAAAATAGTAAACCAAAGAGGAGAAGGAAGCATCAGGATGTTTGCGATTCCTCCAGCAAGGAAGAAGGCTCCGATACCCAATGCAAATTTAATTTTATGATTTGTTGCGATGATAGCTGCCAGAAATGCGCCTGCGAATGTACCGAGAGCATGAGCTAAAAAAGGGAAAATGAAATGTTTCGGTTGGAATAAATGAATGGAAGCCTTCAGACCTTCCATCGTAGTAACATCCGCTCCGTCAGGCGGTGGAATGATACTTCCGCTCACCGTGATGATTCCCATATTCACAACACTTCCTAAAATGCAACCTGCCAGGACTGCCAAAATGTTTTTGATCATCGGATTCATACTTTACTCTCCAAATTATATTTCAGGAACAAATAATGTATGACCTTTCGGCTTTGTTCAACCTTTATAAATCAAAAAAAGTAGGTTATCCTAAAATCAATTTGAGTTCCGCAAGTAGTCTGTCGTTTTCCTCTTTGGTCCCGATGGAAATTCGAACATAGTCTTTGGGGATTCCTTTGGAAAAATAACGAACCAGAATGTTTTTTTCTTTGAGCTTGAGATAGATTCCTTCGGGAGAAATTCCCGGCTTCGGTTTGCAGAAAATAAAATTCGTAGCACTGGGAGGAATTTCAAATCCAAGATCTGTGAGTTCTTTGGAAAGCCTTGTTCTCTCTTCCAAAACTTTGGTCCTGCAGATTTGGAAATATTCTTCATCGTTCCAAGCTGTGACTGCGATCGTTTGATCCAAAATCCCCACATTATAAGAATCTTTCAGTTTTCGGATCAAATCGATGAGTTTCAATTCCCCCACGATAAAACCCACACGGAGACCTGCGAGAGAGTAGGATTTGGAAAAGGTTCTTGTGACTACCAGATTCGGATGATTTGCAATTTCGGGAATCAGGCTCGTTCCCGGTTCCGTAAAATCGATATAAGCCTCATCGGAAAGTACAACTCCTTGGAATCCTTTCACAAGTTCCAAAAGTTTATTTCTATCTTCCAGTATGCCTGTAGGTGCGTTGGGGTGGGCAAAACAAAGCAGTTTTCCTTGTTCCCGGGAAAGTGTTTCAAAATCAAAATGTAAATCCGATCTGAGAGGAATCGTTTTGTATTTTGCACCTAACATCACTTCTTCGGTAAGAACCGGATAAAAGGAATAGGTAGGTTCCGGTGCCACTACGGTATCTCCTGGAGCAAGTAGTGCGTAAAATAAAAGTCTAAGCGCTTCGTCGGAGCCGTTGGTTACTAAAATCTGGTTCGGATCCAGATTGTATTTTTTTGCGATCGCATTTTGCAATTCGCTTGAATGGTAATTGGGATACTTTCGTAAAACCCCGGACGTTATAATTTCATTCACCGCCAATTGGATCTTAGGTGAAGGAGGATATGGATTTTCGTTTGTATTGAGTTTGATTACCTTTTCGCCGAGGCCCGGTTGTTCTCCAGGCACATAAGGTTTGAAATCGATGACCTCTCTACGGATATAGTCGGATGGGTTTTTTGCTGTCATTGTTTTTTAAAGCCGATTGAGTGCGTTGATATAGGCTTTGGCACAAGCTTCGATGATATCCGTGGAATCCCCTTTTCCAACCACTCGTTTGCCTTCGTATTCGATGGTTACGGATGCTTCCGCCATTGCATCCGTTCCTTCCGTAACAGGAGAGATCACCAAACGGGAGAGCAGAGGATAGACTCCTGTGATTTTGTCAATGGCTTTGAAGATACTATCTACAGGACCGTCTCCTTCCGAGGTGGATTGTTTTTTGGCTTTGTCTACAAGCAAAGTCAAACTGGATACGGGTGTTTTTTCGGAACCGGTAGTTTGTTCGAAAGAAACCAGTTCGTATTTCTCATCAACTCCCGTTTTGCGGGTTTCCGATTGAAAAAGAGCGATGATATCTTCATCAAAGATTTCTTTCTTTTTGTCGGCAACTTCCAAAAACCTTTGGTAGGCGTTGTCCAGATCTTCCGGTTTCGGATCGAATCCCAGTCTGATGATTCTGTCTTTGAATCCGGCTCGTCCCGAGTGACGACCAAGCACCATTCTATTGGATTTCAAGCCGACGGATTCAGGCGTCATGATTTCATAAGTTTGTCTGTTTTTGATCACACCGTCCTGGTGGATTCCGGATTCGTGAGCGAACGCATTGGTTCCCACAATGGCTTTGTTAGGTTGAACGACCATTCCGGTAATCGTCTTAACCAAGTAAGACGCTCTCGTGATCAGAGTTCCGTCTATTTTTGTTTCCACTCCGAATTTGTCTTTTCGGGTACGAAGTGCCATGACAACTTCTTCCATAGCCGTATTCCCGGCTCTTTCTCCGATCCCATTGACTGTGCATTCGATCTGTCTTCCACCTGCGAGGACCGTAGCCAGGGAATTGGCCACGGCAAGTCCCAAGTCGTTATGGCAATGCGCTGAGAATATGACTTTGTCCGCTCCTTTGACTTTTGTTTTCAGGAAATGAAAGAGTTCTCCGTATTCTTGCGGGGTTGTATATCCGACAGTGTCCGGGATATTGATTGTGGTCGCACCTTCTTCGATCACGACTTCCACGAGCTCCCGAAGAAATTCCCATTCTGACCTAGTTGCGTCTTCCGGAGAAAATTCCACATCTTCCACAAATCCCCGGGCCATTCTGACTGCGTCTTTTGCCATCGCCAAAACTTCGCTAGGTGACTTGTCCAATTTGTGTTTCATGTGGATGGGAGAGGATGCGATAAATGTATGAATTCTTTTTTTTGCAGCCGGTTTTAATGCGTCTCTTGCCGCTTCCAAATCCGGTTTTAGAGATCGTGCCAAAGCACAGATAATAGGCCCTTCTATTTCCCGGGCAATTCGTTCTACCGCTTTGAACTGAACCGGAGAAGAAACAGGAAAACCTGCTTCGATGATATCAACCTTCATTTTTGCCAGATGTTGTGCGATTTCCACTTTTTCATCTTCGCTCATGGCGGCACCGGGGCATTGTTCTCCGTCTCGGAGAGTGGTATCAAATATGCGAACGTAATCTTCCATCTCTTTCCAGAACAATACCTAGAAGTCCTTTGTCAAGGAGTTCGGAATCCATTCAAGATACGGCTCAGTGATTTGTTCGGATAAGGGAAGCCGGGTGTTCCAAAAAGGATGAGGAAAGGCATTTGTGATCCAAAAATAGGGGGTTTTTTTTTGGCTAACGGGATAGGATTTGATTTTACCTTCACTCCAGAATTGGAGGGGATTTTGGGTTTTGTAATTAGTGAGAATTTTTCTGTTTTTTGAAACTTCCTTCAATTGTCCGACTAAAATCTTTTTTTCCTCTCTTAGAGTAAAACCGTAATCCGACAAAATCAAACAGGAAAGAAAAGAGAGCAAAAGTATCACGGAAAGGCTTATCTGTTTTATATAAACCGTAAAAAACGAATAAGCCCTCCATCGGGAAAAACATAAAAGAGTAGTTAGGATAATTAATGTTATTGTAAAAGGTAGGAAGTATCGAATCGGGTAAGGGTGTTCGTAAACAAACCTGGCAATGATTCCCGTGGCAAGTAAGGAAAGAATTCCTTGCGAAATGAAAAATATACTTTCTCTCCGGAATCGATTTTTGTTTTTTACGATGAAAAAATAAAATATTAAAATACAAAAGGGGAGTATGAAAAAGATACTTGCTCGGTAAAAGAATAACTTAAAAAAATCAAAATAATAATTTCCAAATAAAAACAGAATCCTTCCTACGGACAACCCGTCTATCTTTCTAAGTAAAATGGAGAAGGAAGATTCCACAGGAAAAAAATTTCCTTTCGGGAAAGAAAAAAGAATCCATTCTCCCGTAAGGACGACTAAAACAAAAAACAGGATAGTGTAGATCTTTGTTTCTTTTCTTTTTGTAAATAGATTGCCTGCAAGAAAAGGAAGTATTGCAAAAACAAGAATCAACCTGTCGGAACCGTATGTAAAACCGAGAAAGATCCAAACGAAAACCAATTTAATCCATGTGTTACTTTTTTTTAATAGGTCCGCGCCGAGGTTTCGGGGAAATACCTGAAAGAGAATATAAAAAGAAAGCATAAATCCCGTTATATGGTGTCCATTGGTGTAAATCAGTCCCCAAGGATTTTGTTTGTTCGGATAAATGAAACCTACGAACGAGGAAGATACCGAAAAGAACAGAACAAAGGCAAGTATACTTAAGACCGATTTTTTCTTTCCCATTCTTTTGCGAAAAAAAACGTAAAGAATGAAAAGATAAACCGGAAATAAAATCGCTCCGTAGAGACTCGGAATGTATTCTTCCGGAAAGATAAGACTCAGTCCGTATACGATTGCACCGTCGGGAAAAAAATATGAAGAAGGAGGAAGATACCACCCTAATGGTATGGAGCTAAGAATATCCCGAACAAATAAGGGAAGATACAGATTGTCCGCATGATATACATAGGAAAAATAGAAAGACTCGCAGGCCAGAAAGGAAAATATAAATCCGATAAATAATAAAATCCCCATCTACGAGAATACTATCCGTCTTCCCGTGTTTTCGGAAAAGAATTAAACTTTTTTCTAATCCGTGATGAAATGTGCTGAAATGGATTTTAAACTGGCACTCATGGATGATAATTTCCGGGCGAAAGTTTGGATGTCCTTTGCAGTATTGTGAATGGTTTCGGAACCTTCCATCAGATCACCGATGGATTTTGTTACGGTATTCAAACTGGTTTTTTGTTCCTGGGATACAAGTTGTACGTCTTTCGCAAATTCAGATAGGGATTTAATATTTTTCGTATTTTCCAAGGAATCTTTTTTCTGTTCTTCGATGTCAGTTTCAATCGTATGAAAACTGAGATTCAAATCCTGTAGATTTTCGATCACGGTCCGGAAAGTATCTCTAACTTTGATTACATTGTCTCTTCCCGAAAAAATATCCTTATTTGTGATTGAGATAAGCGAGGTCACTTCCTTTACACTGCTCATCGTTTTGTCGGCAAGTTTGGATATTTCCATCGCTACCACGGCAAAACCCCTTCCTGCATCTCCTGCCCTTGCAGATTCAATGGAAGCGTTGAGAGAAAGAAGGTTGGTTTGATCGGATACGGAAGTGATGAGTTCGATTACGTCTTTGATTTTTTCCGCGCTCTTACTTACCATTTCCATGGAATTAGTTGCATTCTGAATGTAATCCTCAGCTTGTTTTGCTTTTTCCAAAGACGAGTTTGTGGATTGGCAGAAGCGGTGGACCGAGTCGTAAACTTTGGAACTGAGTTTGTCCAGATTTTCCATATGGATGTTGACTTTGAAGATATTTTCCGCAATCGTTTCCACTCTATTACTGATGTTTTCGATGGAATCCACCATTTCGGAAAGTCCGGTTGCCGCCTGATTCAGGTTATTTGCCTGACTGGAAGCGATTTTGATAAACTCGACTGATTCCGATTCAAATTCTCCCGAAATATGATTCATTGCACTCACGCTTGATGACATTTCCATAATGATGTCCCGAATGTTCTTTTGCATATGCGAAATCAGGTTTAGGATCTCACCTAACTCGTCCTGATTTCCCTCGGGAATCCGATTGTTTAGCTTGCCCGAAGCGATGGAACTTGCGGAACTTAAGACCGTAAATACCGGTTCCGATATGGAATTGATAATGAATTTGGAACTGAAAAAACTAATAACGATCAAAACCAAAGAGGAAATCACCAAAGCATAGATCACTTTCAAATTGAAGTTTACTGTATCGGAAGTGATTTTCTCAGCTTCTTTCTTTTCTATGGAAATGAATTCGGAGATTTGGATCTTTAAATCGTTTGCGATGGGGGAGATTCCTCGTACAAAAATAATTCTTTTTTGTTCTCTCATTTCAACGCCGAACGTTGAAAATTGTTCGTTCAGTTGTTTGAATTGGTCAAAGGAAGAATTGAGTTTGGCAAATAACTCCAGATCGGATTTTGATTCGTCGGTCGATTTCAAAGATTCCAGTCCTTTCGAAATGGACTCAAGGGATTTTTTAATTTTCGAATTTTCTTCTTCGTTTACAACTATATCGTCTGTAGCTATTAATCGACTGGCACTGAGTTCGATGGATTGAATGGTTTGGGAGATATTTTCCAGTTTACTTAATTTTTGGAGTTTGTTTTCCACTATGAGCTTCAATGCGCTGGACGAAAGCAGATTGCTCCAAACACCCATAAATGAACATAAGATCAATGATATGGAAAGAAATCCAAAACCTAATACAAGTTTTGTTTTGATCTTCGTGTTGGCTAAGAATGAGATTGCTTTCAATGATATTACTGTTTTTTCAATGTATTGATATAACGAATAAGGCTTTTTAAATCGGAATGGGAAAATTCCTGTCCCCAGGGAGGCATAAAGGAAGATCTTCCTACTGCTTGTCCTCCCTTCGTGATAATTTGGTATTTTTCTTCGTCAGTTAATTTGCTGATTTGCAAATTGGCAGGTTTTACATTCTTACCGTTTGCCAATTTGCCGTTTCCTAAACCTTCCGATCCATGACAAAGTATGCAATATTTTTCAAAGATTTCTTTTCCCTTTGTGAGTTCTAAGTCCTCGACCGAATTGCAACTTTGCATTACTGACGAGGCAGATACCAAAAAGATAACAGATAAAAACCGAAATCCTTTTTCTTTTTGCCTTTCTATCATTTAACAATGATTTCCATCTTCATTTCGGGATGGATCGCACATTGAACCGTAATCGTCCCGGGTTTATCAAAGACGACTTTTTTGGTTTCCCCTTTCTTATACGAACCCAAGTCGAAGATCTTTGCGGGAGAAAGAGAATATACATTATGAAAGAAATCATCTTCGTTCGGAAAACTAACGGTATCTCCTACATGAATGGATAATGTTTTTTCCGTGAAGGATTTGTTTTTTTGCGCCACTGAAAATTCTTTCACTGCATAGAGCCCGGAACATACTAGCATGCCTGTTAGAATAGCAATGATTGTTTTGTTGCGCAATGGATGTATTGAGATTGATTTCATATTCTGATTCCTTATTATTTTTACTTTAAAGACAAACTTAAGCTTATCATTGAGGCAACCTAGGTACCAAAATGGTAATTGGATCGCCCGTAAGGGTTTTCATAAAGGCAACCAGATCTTTTTTTTCTTCTTCGGATAATCCGAGAGGAGAAATATTCGGACTTAAGTTTTCTTTATTGTCTCCGCCCCGGTCGTAATGTTCGACGACTTCTTCCAAACTATTGTACATCCCGTTATGCATATACGGTCCGGAAAGTGTAATATCTCTCAAAGTGGGCGTTTTAAATGCACCTTTTAATATTTTAATCGGCAGATGCTCGAACCTCCCCACATCCACCACTCCTTCTTCTTCTTTCAAACCTATGTTATGAAATCCGTTATCACTGAAGTTGAATCCCTGATGACATAGTATACATTTTGCTTTGCTATTGAACAAATCGAAACCTCTTTTGGCCGAGTCGTTCACTGCCGTTGCATCGCCTGACCTCCATTTGTCGAAAGGAGAGTTCTTGGAGACGACGGTTCTTTCGAAGCTTGCAATCGCATTTGCAATCGTATCAAAGGTCAAACCTTCTTTTGGAAATGTTTTATCAAACAAATCAACATAGGCGGGAATCTTTTTTAATTCTTTTACAAGCTCCTCGGGATTTTGATTCATTTCTCCCGGAGATTGAATCGGTCCTTTGGCTTGTTCTTCCAAAGAAGGAGCGCGTCCGTCCCAAAATTGCAGAGCACCGAAACCGGCGTTGATGATTGTAGGAGAGTTGCGGCCTAATTTCTGCATTCCATGACCGAGCCCTTTGGGTAAACCATCGGACCATCCTAGGCTCGGATTGTGGCATGTGGCGCAACTGATCCAATTGGAGCCGGAAAGTCTAGGATCGAAGAACAACATTTTTCCTAGAGCGATCTTTTCGGGAGTGATCGGGTTGGTAGTAGGGCTAGTCACTTCGCTTGGAGTGACCAAGTTGTCTTGATTTGACTTGAACCCTTTGCATTGAATGAGAAAGAAACTCAAAATGATAACGGAAAAAAACTGAATCTTGTCAATAATTTGCACTACTACCCCCGAAAGAATCAGTCACTACTATCATATTTTTACAAGGATTCAACTAAAAAATCAAGATGCTTGGCAAGAATTTGCAATATCTTGACTAAAGAGATTCCGCCGAAATAGCTCATATAAATTTGCAGAGGTCGACGATTTTGGTTTCATTTTCACTGGATGAGTTTTTTAGTATGTAAACAGTAAGCAGTATTTTTATGATCCGTTTTTATTCCGTAAATTTGTTCGGAGGAGAAGACACTAGAGTCTCCTCTTCTTTTTACAAGCGTTTGTTTGGTTGGGATTCGATTGTAGAATCGGAAGGACACTCTGAATTATGTACGAAGGAAGGAGTCAAAATCGTATTTTCCAGAAGGAAACCGGGGTGCAATGTGGATCCTGGTACGATCACTTTGGAAGTGGAGGAAGATTCTGAACTTTCTTTGGATGAGTTTAAAGAAGAAAAATATGAAACCTGGGCATTGCCCGCGATAAATCAAAGTTATACGGCCTATCTTGATCCATGGGGGAACAGGATTTGGATTTATCGAAAATCGAATTCCAAAATTTCATAAATTAGAAAAAGTTTTTTAATTTTTTCGGGATTCTAAAAATACCTTCAAAAGATCCGGACGGTCTGTAATGATTCCTGATACACCCGCATCGATCAAACGTATCCAATCCTTTTCTTCATTCACAGTATATGGAATTACTATCAGATCCTTTTTCGATAGATTTGCTACCCATTCCACGTTAACGGAACTATGGTGAGGTAAAATCAGATCAGGTTCGGAAAGTTCCCAAAGGGATTCGTCCCATTCTTTGTCCAGAAGTTGTCCCCGTAACAAACCCGGATCTTTTAATTTTACTTTCTCCAAAAGATGGGAATCGAAAGAAGAGATAAAAATTCTATTTTTGATATTTAAATTTCGAATCAAAGGAACAAGTGCCTCTGCAAGACGAATTCTTTCTTCTTCCAATCCTTCGGATTTCACTTCAATATCAAAGACTGTATCATTCGGCATATTTTCGATTAATTCTTGTAATGTGGAGATCCGTTCTCCTGCAAATTCTTTGGAAAAAAAAGAACCTGCATCGTATTTTTGAATTTCTGCCAAACTCAAATTCGATACTTTTCCCTTTCCGTTGGTTGTACGGTCTATCGTTTCGTCGTGGATGACCACAAGTTCCCCGGAGCCGCATAACATAGTGTCGAGTTCGAAGTATTTTGTGAAAGGATAAGACTTTCTAAAGGAGACGAATGTGTTTTCCGGAAAAAGCCCTCGGGCGCCTCTGTGCCCCATATTGGCAATTCCGGTACGGAGTAGTTCTTTCAGTTCCTTTTTTCTGGGTATATGTTTCATCGTGTATACCGTTTAGGCAGGTTGAATCGTATTTTCCTTTCCGGTTTCTTCCATGGCTGCACTGGTTAGTTCTTTTTTCAGGTTTTCTCCCAAATAACGGTCAATGTACATATGAACCAGGTAAAGCAAAGGAGTGATCAGAATGGCAACACCTAACTTGTATAAGAAGTTTGTGTTGGAAATGGAAACCAGTTTTGAAACCGCATGGTATTTTCCGAGTGCGATAAAGATAACAACATAAGAATCGATCAATTGTGATAAAATTGTGGAACCTGTGGCACGAAGCCAGATATGTTTGCCTTTGGTTTTTTTGCGTAAAAAATGAAATACCTGTATATCAATAAATTGACCGATCAGGTAAGCCACAACCGAACCGATGATGACTAGTCCCGAATTGGCAAAGACGGTATTGAATGCAGAATCACTGATGGGAGAGTCCGGGTTTGCGGGAATTTGCATGTCCACAACGATTAAAACATAAGCCAAACTGATCATCACCATACCTATGATGGTAGTCGTTCTTACTACTTTTCTTCCGAAGTATTCATTTAATAAATCGGTAATGATAAACGTAACGGGAAAAGGAATCACACCCATCGTCATAGTGAATCCGAATGCGGTAAATAATTTACTTCCTGTTAATTCCGCCATAAGTAGGAAGGTAAGAAAAAGACTTAATAATAACACATACAGTACAACCGGTTTATTGCTTAAATAGGGCATAGAACATTTCCTGAAATTCCAGTGATAAATAAATTTACGCTAGAAGGGCGGGACTCCTTACAAAATATGGATACAATCAACGATTGAACCACCAATCAGATTTTATACTCTACTCTTTTTTTTAAACACACGATACAATAAGTAAGAATAAATCCATGTCCGAAATGCAATCAGAACCAACGTCCGAACCAAAACGAAAATCGACCTCTTTTTCCCCGAAAGCGAAATATACATTTTTATTTGCCTCTTGGGTATTTTTATCCGCGTTCTCCTTTTACTTGGGAATGAACCTGATGGCAAAGGAAGGGGGAATTTCCCTTTCTTTAAAAAACCAATCTCCCTTTGGAAAATCCGAAGAAGTTGCACAAAACTCCGTTGAAACCTCATCCGAGGGAAATGAGTCTTCCGAATCCAATTCTACGGAAATAAAGGAAGAAAAACCGACTTCCGTTTTGGAAGAAATTACAAAGGAAGAAGTTCCTCCCGATTTCTCCATAGATGAAAATGTATCTTTTCGTGCATCCGCCTGGTCGACCGATTGGAGCGCAATGCGGAAGACGGTTCATCTTTATAATGAAATCCATCCGTTTATCTATACGATGCGTGGCGGACTTTCCAATAACGGTGAATTGATTTCTTCCTGGTCACAGACTGCCAGAAAAGAAAGAGTCGCAGAACTACGCCAACTCAATCCGAAAGTAAAAATCATTCCTACTATTTTCCGTTGGGAAAACCCGAAAGAAAAGATCCAGGAAAATATCGGAATGGGCGGAAGAACAGATATTCGTGACAAACACATTCAGATCATCGTGAATGAGATTGAAACTTACGGTTACGATGGAATCGATATTGATTACGAAGGAATGAGCTGCGATAAAAAGGAAAAGTTCGAAGATTTTTTCGTACTACTTGCACGCGAAGTTCATAAAAAAGGAAAACTTCTTTCCGTTGCGGTTCACCCGAAAACTCCTTCCGATAAGAAAAAAGATCTCAATTGCAAGGGACTCTCCAAGCCGATTCAATTGGACTTCCGTGAAAATTGGAGAGGACCGACAACTCATGATTATGCGTTCCTTGCCAAACATGCGGATCGTGTCAAAATCATGGCTTATGAACTACATCCCAGAAAATACCACAACCCCGGCCCCGGACCGCAAGCTCCGAATGTTTGGTTGAAAGACATCATCACTTACGCTAAAAAAAGAGTTCCTACATCCAAACTTTATATGGCGATTCCTACTTACGGATATGATTGGGCATTGAATTGCAAATCTTCCGCCAAAGCAATTTACCATTCGGATGCTCAGAGAATCCGAAGCGGAGCTCATAAAAAACACCAACCGACGGATATCAATCAGATTCTTACATCCGAAAACAAAATGGGGTCTTGGCGCAACTTATCGAAGTTTGCCGACATTCACAAAAACCGCGCTTACGAAGATCCTTCTCTCTGGTATACTAGCGGTGGATGCGATCGTGTTGCTTTTTATATGAACAGAAAAGCGTTCGAAGAAAAAATGACCTTGCTCCGCAAATATGATCTGGGAGGATTTTCTTTCTGGCAATTGGTAACGGACAATGATCCTGAAATCAACGAATACCTGAGCTTACTTGTTCAAGGCAAACTTCCCGCCGTGGAGAAAATATCTGACAAAGAATTGGATGATTCTTCCAAAAAAGTCGTTGCGGAAGAAAAACAAATCAAACTAACAAAGATTAAAGAAAAAACGATTAAAAAAACAGCCGTGAATTAAATTCATGAAACCCACTGCCGTTCTTTCCGATGATCCGATCCTTTTGGGAAAAATCATTGAAAGAGGGGGAGTGGTCGTTTTTCCCACCGAAACCGTCTATGGAATCGGTGCTTCCAGTTTGAATTTTGACGCCTGCCGTCGCATCTACTGGATCAAAAACCGCCCCGTTGACAATCCTCTCATTGCTCATTTTGCAAGTATAGACCAGATTCGTAGATATTGCGTCCTTTCCAAAGAGTCGCTCCTTCTCTTCGAAACTTTTTCTCCGGGCCCTCTCACACTTGTTTTGGAGAAACAAAACGATTCCATCTTTCCTCCTGATCGCAAAACAATTGCTGTGCGAATCCCTTCCCATCCTGCTGCAAGGAAATTGATCGAAGCATCGGGTGTTCCTATCTCCGCGCCTTCGGCGAATCTATCGGGAAAACCTTCCTTTACCCGAAGGGAAGATGTCATCGAATGTTTTCAAAATCTTGTGGATGGAATCTTAATTGCGGACGATCCCGAGATAGGAATCGAATCCACAGTAGTGGATATGACAAAACCGAATCCTGTTTTGCTTCGCCCCGGTAAAATTTCGGAAATCGATTTGCGAAGTGTTATTCCGCGTTTGGTGTTACCTTCTTCGGAGATTCTTTCTTCGGATAAACTCAAAGACCAGGTGGAACTCGTTCCGGAAAGTCCCGGAATGAAATACAGGCATTATTCTCCCGAGGCAAAAGTAGTTTTGCTAAATAAAGAAGAATTTGCGGATCTGGTTTCCAGAAACCAACCGGCAAACATAAGCGGTTTGGAATCTGTTTTTTCCCGGAAAAAAATCGGATTTATCGGTTTCGGTTTTTCTCCGATTCATAAATGGGATAGAATCCTTTCGACAAACGAAGATTATATGAAAGAACTTTATTCCTTTTTTGTGGATGCTGACAAATTGAATTTGGATATCTGTTATTGTGAAATCCCAAAAGACGGTCCGGATCAATATGCACTTATGAACCGTCTGGAGAAGGCGAGAAACAAATAGTTTTCTTTAACGGTTTTTCCAACGTATCCGAACGGAAGAGAGATACAGATCCCGATTCATCCATCCGTTCTGCAAAAAAATCTCCATCCCGGTTATTTCTCCAAGCATTTGTTTCAGATGCAAACCACCGAAAGAAGGAAGTTCCGATCTGAAATCGTATTCGGGAAGTTCGTAGGAAACGGCAAATCTTGTTTTGGGAAACTTATCCTTGATGGATTCCAAAACATCCAGAATACCACCTAACTTATCTACTATTTTGTTTTCAACATTCGGTAGATAGACTCTTCCGCCTCCGAGGGTTTTCATTTTTTCCGGTTCTATTTTTCTTCCTTCGATCACTCTTGCATAAAACTGAGATTCGATTCTTTTGATTTCTTCTTGCAGATAACGAACCGACTCTTTTCCGAGAGGGGTATATTCCGAAAGAATGTCTCTATACGGATAAAAACCTACAGATTCCTTTTTCACTTTGGCTCTGTTGTATAATTTCTTCAAGTTGGCACGCACCATCACTGCACCGATGGAACCTGTAATGCATACCTCGGAAGCGGTAATGGATTCCGCAGCACTTGCGATATAATAACCGCCTGAAGCGGCAACATCTTTGAAGTAGGCTAATACAGGTTTTGATTCTTTCAGATTGAGAATTTCCTGGTGAATGAGTTCCGAATGAAATGCGGAACCACCGGGAGAACTGATTTCCAAAACAACGCAAGATACCGATTTGTCTTCCTTTAACTCCCGTAATAGGGCAATCGTTGAATAAGCGGATATTTTTCCTATCTCTCTTTCTTTCTTGGAATAATCTCCCCCCACAATTCCTCCTTCCAAAGGTACGACTGCGATGAGTTTTGCTTTTTTGGGAAGCAGTGAAAAACTGCGTAGTTTATGAAAATGATAACCTATAGTTTCGTTTAATCTGGGTTCGTCGTCGGGTAGAAATTCTTTTTCCGTCAGAATGGAATCTATAAATCCGATCGATCTGAATCCTTCCGCAGTTTGAATCGGTTTGTAAAATAGTTCTTTTTTCAGCTTCCCGTCTAAACTAAGGCTTGTTAGTAGAATGTTTTGCAGGTTTAAAATCAGATCTTCCGTGTTTTTACGTGCGTCTTTGGAGAAACCGTTTCGGGTGAAGCTTTCCGCGAAAGATTTGAAAGGACCGCTTGCAAATGCTTCCACTTCAATACCCCATGCCTTTAAAAAATCACCGTAAAATGCGGTTTCTGCGGAAGGCAACTGGATGTGAAATTCGGAATCTTTTCCGGCATATCGTTCGGAACAGGCGGAAAGAAGAAGTAGTGTTCCTAGTCCTCCCTCCTTCGCATAACCTTGAATAGAGACTCCTCCTGATTTCAGACGATTCAGCTCTTCTTTCACTTCCCAAAATTCGGAAAGGCTCCAATCCATAGGAGGTAGATAAATCTTCAGGGTTTTCAGGTAGGGAACTTTGCCTAGGGAGCGCAAACCGGTTAAAAAATCCAATCGGGTAAGAGTTGTTTCTTTTCCTTGAAATTTGCGGACCAAAAAGGATTTATTTGCGGTTTCGAAGAAACTGGGAAACTCCAGAGAGAGAGTTGTTTTTTTTCTCTGTAAAAAAAGGCTTAGACGTAGGTAAAAGTAGTATAGGACGCGGATCGGGGAAAAAAGGATAAGAAAAAAATATCGCAACAATCTGGGTTTCCTCTTGAGTTCCATCTCTTAAAATTCTTTCCAGAATGAAAGAGGAAAACAATCTGTAAGATGTGGATTCTTTCATTCGTATTCGCGGCGCTCGGGAACATAATCTTAAAAACGTAAATCTGGACATTCCTCGTGACAAATTAATCGTTGTCACCGGACTTTCCGGTTCAGGCAAATCTTCATTGGCTTTTGACACCATCTATGCGGAAGGTCAAAGGCGTTATGTGGAATCACTTTCCAGTTATGCGAGGCAGTTCCTCGGGCAAATGGAAAAACCGGAAGTGGATCTGATCGAAGGGCTTTCTCCTGCCATCTCGATAGAACAAAAAACAACTCATAGAAATCCTCGTTCCACAGTGGGAACTGTCACAGAGATCTATGATTATCTTAGATTATTGTATGCCCGTGTAGGAAAACCGCATTGTCCCAAATGCGGAACTTTGATTTCTTCTCTCTCGATCGATCAAATCACAGATCGGATCAATTTGTTTCCGGAAGGAAC
Organism: Leptospira kobayashii; assembly: GCF_003114835.2. Taxonomy (NCBI): domain Bacteria; kingdom Pseudomonadati; phylum Spirochaetota; class Leptospiria; order Leptospirales; family Leptospiraceae; genus Leptospira; species Leptospira kobayashii. The sequence continues at coordinate 1,934,400 of NZ_AP025028.1, forward strand.
CAAACTACAAATCCTAGCTCCCGTCATCCAAGGCAAAAAAGGGGAACATCGGGAAGTTTTGGAAAAATTCAAAAAAGACGGATTCAACAGGGTTCGTGTGAACGGAGAAATCTATTCTTTGGAAGATGAAATCCCTCTGAAGAAAAATTTCAAAGCGGACATCGAAGTAGTGGTCGACCGGATCGTAATGAAACCGGGGATCCAATCCAGACTTACGGATTCCGTAGAAACCGCCTTACGAACATCAGATGGAATTCTGATTGTAGAAGACGGTGAAAAAGACCATCTCTATTCTCAGAAATTATCCTGTCCGAAATGTGATGATGTATCCATTCCGGAGCTTACTCCGCGTCTTTTTTCTTTCAATTCTCCTTTCGGGGCATGTTCGGAATGTGATGGACTTGGCGCCATACTTGAGTTTGACGAACAGCTTCTTGTTACCGACGAAAACGCATCTCTTGCGGAAGGTTGTATCGAAGCTTGGGGAGGATCAAAATCCAATTCCTATTGGTATATGGCGACAGTTACCGCCATTTCCAAAAAACTCAAATTCAGTTTGAATACCGCCTGGAAGGACATTCCCCAAAAAATCAAAGACATTATCTTTTACGGAGATGAATCCATCCAGATAGATTATGATTTTCGGGGAGCCAATTCGCATTATGAGTTTTCACGGAATTTCGAAGGGATCATTCCCAATCTGAAAAGAAGATACAGGGAAACAAAATCCGATTCCATGAGGCAATGGTTTGAATCTTTTATGACAAACCATGATTGTCATGTTTGTAAAGGAAAAAGACTTCGCCCGGAAGCGTTGGGCGTTAAAGTCCAAGGAATAGGAATCGACCAGTATACTAGTTTTTCCATCGGCAAGGCGCTCGCATTTACCAAAGAAAGTAAATGGACCGGTGCGGATGAAATCATCAGTAAACCCATCTTAAAAGAGATATTGCAGAGACTTAGTTTTCTTTATGATGTGGGAGTCGGGTATTTGAATTTAAGCCGCTCTGCAGGAACCTTATCCGGAGGAGAGGCGCAAAGGATCAGACTCGCTACTCAAATCGGTTCTCGCTTAATGGGCGTTCTGTACATTTTGGACGAACCTTCCATCGGACTCCACCAGAGGGACAATACGAAACTAGTCAATACTCTGAAGGGTTTACGTAACCTGGGTAACACGGTTCTTGTTGTAGAACACGATAAGGAAACCATGGAAGAAGCGGATTTTATCGTGGATATGGGTCCTGGTGCGGGTGTTCACGGAGGAGAGATCGTATCTTTCGGAACTCCGGAACAAATTAAAAAAGATCCTCATTCTATGACAGGGAAATATCTGACCGGCGAAAAACGCATCCCTATGCCGACGGAAAGACGCACCGGAAATGGAAAGTTTTTAAAAATTCTGGGAGCTACGCATAACAATCTAAAGAACATCGATGTTTCGATTCCTTTGGGAACGATCACTGTGATCACAGGAGTTTCCGGTTCGGGTAAGTCGACTCTCATCAACGAGATATTGTACAAAGAGTTGGCGTCTTCCATCAACGGATCCAAACTTGTTCCCGGAAAACATAAAAAAATCCAAGGAAAAGAACATCTAGATAAGGTGATCAACATCGATCAGTCCGCAATCGGTAGAACTCCCCGATCCAATCCGGCAACTTACACAGGTTTGTTTAATCATGTAAGGGAACTTTTCAGCGGACTGGAAGAGGCGAAGGTCAGAGGTTACGGCCCGGGAAGATTCAGTTTCAATGTGGCGGGAGGAAGATGTGAAAAATGTGAAGGGGACGGAATCCTAAAGATTGAGATGCATTTTCTTCCCGATATCTATGTGGAATGCGAAGTCTGCAAAGGCAAAAGATACAATCGTGAAACTTTGGAAGTTAAGTACAAGGGAAAAAATATCTCCGATATTTTGGATATGACAGTGGAAGAAGGAGTCGTGTTTTTCGAAAACATTCCTTCCATCAAACGAAAACTGGAAACACTTGTGGATGTGGGTCTCGGATACATCAAACACGGACAAGCAGCAACGACTTTCTCGGGAGGAGAAGCGCAAAGGATCAAACTTTCCACCGAACTCTCCAAACGACCTACCGGAAAAACTTTATACATACTGGATGAGCCGACGACAGGACTTCATTTCAGTGATATAGAAAAATTACTTCAGGTATTGCAAACCCTTGTGGATAAGGGAAACTCCATGATCATCATCGAACACAACTTAGATGTGATCAAAGCAGCCGATCATTTGATTGACATCGGTCCGGAAGGGGGAGAAGGAGGCGGACGGGTGATTGCGGAAGGAAAACCGGAAGAAGTGGCTCTTGTCTCCGAATCATTTACCGGACAGTATTTGAAGAAAGTATTGGCGGAGGAAAAAAGTTTCGATAAAAAATTTCCGAAACCTGCCGCCGCAGCTTTGAAAACGGAAATAGTAAGTTCCGGTTCCGATAAAAAAGTAGCTTCTCCGAAGAAGGTTAAGAAAAAGAAGTGAGCCTGATTTTGGAATCCACCAAACAAAAATTAAATGGAATGAAGGATCGGGAGATACTCCATTCTTTTTATAAAGATAGAAAGCATTTACTACTAGAGTCAGGCATTTATCAGGTGTTGGAAGATTTTGAAATTCCCGGGTCTTATTTGAAGTTTCAAAATTGTCTTCAGGAATTGGTTCTTTTGGAAGATGGAATCAATTTGGCGCTTTCCATTATGGTGGAAATCAATGTAGCGGGGGGAGTTTTGTTGCATTCCGAAACCGGTAAAGGCAAAGAGCTCTTGGAAAAAATCCGTTCTACCGATTTCATCGTTGCGACGGGTGTATCCGAACCGAAATGGGAAGGCCAACTGAAAAATATAAAGTCCTGTCTTTCCGATTCTTACCATCTAACAGGAACAAAATCTTTTATTACAAACGGAGTTTCCGCCGATTGCATACTTTGGGTATTGCCTGAGAAGGAAAGTTTTTCGGTTTATTCCGTGGATATATCAAAGCATAAAGAAACCATCCAAACCGAAGAGATCAAAACCGCATTTGCGAGTCTTGTGAATCATTTGAAGATCAGTTTGGAAAATTACCCTTTAACAAAGGAAGATTTGGTGATCACCGATTACAAATCGATCGGTCTTGAACTGCGATTGAAAGAATTATTCGGACTCGTTTCATTACTACTCGGATTTGTTTTAAAAATGTTTCCGCAAAGTCTTCCAGAAATCATTCAAAGCGAATGGGACAAGCTCCATTTTTGGAGAAATGAAAATGCAAAAGATCTGATTGTATCCAATTATTTTTCAAAACTGGAAGCTATATTTCCTTTTCCCATTCAAACCTTACTGGAATCTCTTTCCAAGTATTACGGACTAACAGCTTCTGCAGAATTGCCAAAGATTCATCCTGACTTCGCCTTATTTATTTGGGAAGATTCCGTAACACGTTTTCTTACTAAAAAAAAGAAATCCGGCTAATGATGGTGGTGGCCGTGATGACTATGTCCTATATGATGTTCTTTTTCCTGAATGGCCACGGAATCCAATTTTGATTTTATCTTTTCCGAAATAAGTTCCACATGTACAAATTGTACGCCAAAATGGGATTTGGAAAGAGTATGAACCTGGAGGGTAATCGAATCTCTATCCGCATCTTCTTTTACGAGTAATTGCAATTCCAAAGAATAGATGCCTGAAGTCAATTTTCTGACCTGGACTTTTGTCACCTCTCTCACTCCCTGGAATGCCAATAGGTGTTCAATCAGATGTTCTTTTTCGAAATCCGGAGGCTCCGCTTCCAAAAGAATTTCAAGACTTTCTCTTACAACAGATACGGATGTCTTTAGAATAAAGATCGCAATGAGTAGACTGAGTATGCTGTCGATTGCGGTATATTCGGTTAGATGGATGATGATCGCACCGATCACAACCGCAACCGTTCCGAGTAAGTCGCTTAACACATGTAAATATGCAGATTTTAGGTTCAGACTTTCTTTGCTGACCCGAAATAACAAACCCGCCGAAATAAAATTGATAATCAGTCCTATGACGGAATAAAGAAGCATAGATTCCACATGGATCGGTGTGGAACTTATGATCCTTCCGTAACTTTCATAAAGTATGAAAATGGCGATTCCTACAAGCAAGAGTCCGTTGGCAAGTGCAGCCAATACTTCGAACCGATGAAATCCGAAAGGGAATTTTTTACTCGGTTTTTTGCCGGAAATAAAAATTGCCGAAAAAGAAATGACATGAGCAAATACATCCGTTGCAATATGACCCGCATCTGCAAACAAAGCAAGACTCCCGCTTTCTTTCGAGCCGAACCATTCTATGAAAAATATGGAAAGGGAGAGGACTCCGGAGATCCCTAAAAAAGTAAGCAACTTCCTTCTTTTTTTACCTTTCGCATGGGTTAATTCAAATCCTTCGCTTTTCATTCTTGTGGGTTTTGGTTTCCGAGAGCTCTGGGAACGACTACAATGTCCACGCGGCGGTTGAGAGCTTTGTTTTCCTTCGTGGAATTAGGAACAATGGGTTGGTATTCGCTAAATCCGGCTGCGGAAAAATTTTTGGGGTTTAGGTTTTTATTTGTGAGGATATGATCAAGTACAGCTAATGCCCGTTCCGTGGAAAGATGCCAGTTGTTTCTGAATTTTGTTTTGATCGGAACATTATCCGTATGGCCTTCGATATTGATATAATTTTCAGGGTAGGAAGCCAGGATTTCCTTGATTTTATCTATGGCGGGAAGGATGGCAGGTTTCAATTCCGCAGATCCGCTATCGAAAGAAATCTTATCATCAATATTGATTACCAATTTATTATGAAATCGTTTCAACCGGATCTGACCGGACAGGATCTCTTTGGAAAGTTTTTCTTCCAGTTCTTTTGCCTGTTCCGAGAGACGATCCAATTCTCTTTTTTGATTTTTAGTCAATTGTTTCAGATTATTGATTTCATTTTCCAGATTACGGATACGTTCCTTGAATTCGTCCGTCTTGGATTCGTATGAATCGCGTAACGCTTGTTCCTTCTGAAGGCAGGCTCTCTCCTGGTCTTCCAGTTTTTTCTTGAGAGAATCTATTTCCTTTTTGTCTTTTTCTTCTCTTCTTCTGGCATCATCGGAAATTTCTTTTTCCTTATCCGTTCCTTTTTTCTCCAGACCACGTATGCGGATATCGTAATCACGCATTTTATCTCCGTAGTCTTCTTTGTCTTTGGCGCGATTTCTTTTTTCCAGCTCCAGATCTTCCGTCAGGTTTCTGAGCTTGGATTGAAGTTCTTTTTTCTCTTCTTCATGCAATGCCAGATCGTTTTCGTATTGTTTGCGAAGATCCTGCAATTCCAATTCCAAAGCGTATTTTTCTTTGTAAAGTTGGTTGTATTCAATCGGAAAGTAAATCCAATCCGCCAATAGACTTGCAGGGAATAATAATAATACCAGCAAACATTTTGTTTGAAGTAGTCGATTGTACATTTTACTTTGCATCTTCCAATGTATCTTCAATATTTACTTTAGGGAGTTTCTGAGCTTCGTTTTTGACTCTTTCCCAATCCGCCGTCTTTTTTCTCGTCTCCGTTTTTCTGTTTCCATACTGAGATTCGAAAGTTTGTTTTTTGATAAAGTCTTCGTCTTTCGGGGTTTTGCCTTGAGATTCCTGAAATTTAACTGCGATCTCCGCACGAACCAGTTCCAGTTCCGCGATGGATTCGGACAACAAAGATTCCTTCATGGCAAGATAAGCGGTGTCTTCTTTTTCTTTTTGGATCCAAACAAGTAGTCTTGTTTCTTCTTTGGATTTTTCCAGATCGGAACTTTGTGCTTCATCTAAGTATCGTTTGGCGCCTTGGCTGTCGTCTTTCAATAAGGCGAGTTTTTCTTTTTCCCTGAGTAGGGAGGAAACAGCGGAATGTTTTAAAATTTTGGATTTGGAAATTTTGATGGATTGAGATGTGAGTTCGTTCGTTTTCTTTTGGGAACTGACTTCGTTTTTAAGAGCTACCACTTTTTGTTTTAATACTTTCGAGGCATTTTTCTGCTCTTCATTCATGACTTCTTCCCGAACCAGAGGGTCCGGAACGGTTGTAAGTTTCGGTTCAAAAAGGGCGCACCTGGAAAAAACAACTAGGACAAAAATGGTCACATAGAAAAGTCGAAAGGGGGAAGACATAAGCAAAGACTAGCTTTTAGGTGACATAATAGTCAATTGTAAAATATAGGAAAAACGGCGATATGGAAGAAGAAGCAAGAAAAGAGACCTTATTTCGCACCAAAATTGACCGTGAAAGCGAATCCTATAACGAGTTTTTGGATTCCCTTCGACTTGAAATCCAAAACCAGGCAAACTCCCATTTGAAAACAATGTTGGAGGGGGCACACCCCGCCGACATCGCCACTTTGTTTCGGGATCTGGAAACAGAAGAGTCTCTTTATCTGTTCCGCCTTCTTTCTTCCGAAGAACAATCTTATACTTTGATCAAAATGGAAGACGAAGACTTGCAAAAGTTTTTGGAAGAACTTTCCATTGAGGAAATTTCCAAGACCATCCAGTTCAATGAGACGGATGAAACCACTTATCTTCTTTCTTACCTAACACCCGAAAAACGAGATCAAGTGTTGTCACGATTGAACAAATCGGACTCCTTTGAAATCAGATCCCAGTTGGGATTTAGAGAATCCAGCGCCGGAAGACTAATGTCCAAGGACTTCGCTACTGCAAAGTTAGGTGACAATGTCAGGAAGGGGATCATCAATCTAAGAAAAAAAGCGAAAGAAATCGAAGATATTTATCAAATTTATATTACCGACGAAGACGGAGTATTAAAAGGATTTATTCCTCTCAAGACGTTATTTCTTACACCGATCAATACAAAGATCGCAAAGATAACCAATTATTCGGTTTACTCTTTTCATTATGATACGGATCAGGAAGAGGTAGCCAATTCCTTTAAGAAATACGATCTTGTCAGCGCCGCCGTAGTCGACGACCTGGGAAGAATCATCGGCCGGATCACTTTGGATGATGTACTTGAAATTGTCGAGGAAGAAGCTTCCGAAGATATTTTGAGAATGGCCGGGGTTTCGGAAGACGAAAGACTCGCCACTCCGATTTTACAATCCGTAAAAAGAAGAATCATCTGGCTCAATGTGAATTTACTCACTGCATTTATTTCCTCCACCGTGGTTGCTTATTTTGAGGATACCATTGCAAGAATCGTAGTACTTGCAACGCTAATGCCGATTGTAGCTGGACTCGGAGGAAACGCGGGTACACAATCGGTAACTGTTGTTATCCGGAATATCGCCACAGGAGATCTGACATTTTCCAATTGGTGGGATGCGGTCAATAAGGAAGTGATCATCGGTTGCATCAACGGACTTGTTCTGGGAACGATTACGGGTGTGATGATTTATCTGGTGAAGGGGAATATGGTTTTAGGTTTTGTAGTAGGGTCTGCAATGCTTGTAAATATGTTAGTCGCCTCACTCATAGGATCATTGGTTCCTATTTTACTGAAAGCAGTTAGAATCGATCCGGCCATTGCGTCTTCCATCTTTGTGACGGCTTCGACGGATGTATGCGGATTTTTCTTCTTTTTGGGCCTTGCCACGCTACTTGCCAAATATCTTGTATAATATTCTTTCTGTAAAATTCTTGCCACTCACTCCAGGGTGGGCAAACATTCTAAAATAATGAATTCTCGTTTTTTGTTCTGCGTACTTCTTCTAGTTTGCTCTTTCTCATTTTTTCTTTGTAAAACTACAACTAATTCTGAAAATGCGAACTCAAATCCCGTTATCATTCCGGTGGGTGATATACTTCCTCCTCCCGGTGGAGAAGGAGAAGTGATTCTCAATGAAAGAGGGGAAGCGGTTCCCAATTCAACCTCGGAGCTTCCTTTTTTCCAAAAGAAATCGGAAATGCCGAATGAACTTTTCCGAGTGTATCTGGCGTCAGACAGTTACCAAGTCCGCCAAATCCGGTCTACGGACAAAATCCAAAGGAAACCCGATCCCGGCGGAGATGAGCTTGCAAAAGAAGAACTAAAAAAATTCGATCTGATCAGTTTTGTAGACGATGGTTATGTATCCATCGGTCTCAATACCAATACGGGAAAATTGGAAGCAATTGCATTTGATAGAAGAGTTCCTAGGATCAATGATATAGCCAAGATCATTCAAAACGATGCCTCCCGTTGGAATTACGAACATCTGTCAAAAGACGGTTTGCCTACGGTTACTAAATTTTTAGTAACCTATCAGATTCGTTTGTTTGCCAGCAAATCCAGAGACGAAATTAAACAAATGTTACAGAAAAAGAAATAGGTCCGGTTTTAAAAACTTACCAGCTGAACTTTCCGTTTTTTGCGTAATTGAATTTCATCGTTTCTCCCAGTCCCGGTACTTGCAATCCTGAGCCGCCGTTCAAGTCAAACCCAGCCGTTTTGGATTGAATGGTTTTGTAAAGTCCGGAGCTGATCGTATTCACCGGAAAGGCGGTATTCACTTTTACGATCGATTCCTTTCCGTTATTGATGATTTCTTTCGGAGTTCCGTTCAGAAATTTTTCTCCACCTAACTTCAGATCATAATTCAAATCCTGGAAAAGTAGTTCGGATGCGGCTTTGTTCTGGAAATTCAAATCAAATTCCGTATTGAGTTTTAAATCCAGATTGGAAAGTCCGGCGCTTGCTGCGGACTGGGCCGCTTGGGTTTTGGATTTTCCGGAAAGTAGACCGTCCAAAAAACTGATCGCAGTATTTGCCACCGTAGATGTGTTAGCTGAGGATGTGATTTGGTCTTTTGTAGGAATTAGAATTTTGAAATTTTTAATATCTACGGAAGGAAGGACTGCGGGAATCTCTCTTTGCTTTTGGAAAGGAAAGCTGATTGAATCCTGTCCTACCATCGCAAGCGAGGAAGGTAGAGGAACTTTTAAGTTTCCGTCGATGCCTACGGTAAGAAGCGCTTTGCCGGGAATCTTTTGATAGAGTTTCACTATGTCTTCGTATTTGATTTTGATTTCAAAAGAAAGGTCTTTTGTTTTTTTTGATTCGATGGCCCCGAGGTCGGTGGAGATATGGGAAAGTTTCGTTCCTTCTATATTCAAATCCATTTCCAAAAGGGATTTAGGTAAACTGAGAGGATACGGATTTTCCACGGAAGTTACCATGTTGAGTGTAATGTCCGTTAGTGTAATTTCCTTGATATTCAAGGACTCAAAACTAAATTCGGGTTTTGGAACCTTATCTTTCAATACCCCCAATACGGAACAATTGACTATAGTGAAGGTGAAAATGCAGACAATGAGTTGTTTCATGACTTCAAAACTTCCACCTGAAAATCCGGTTGTCAAGTGAATTGAATTTCGAGCACTACGGGTGCATGATCCGATACCGCAGGTTCCGTTACGATCTTAGCTGATTTAAGTAATGATTCCAGTTTTTTAGAACCCAGAAAATAATCGATCCTCCATCCCTTATTATTTTTCCTCGCTTGAAAACGATAGGTCCACCAGGAATAAAGATCCTTTTTCTCCGGATGCAATTTTCGAAAACAATCGATCATTCCCAGGGAAAGAAAGTCCGTCATCCACTTACGTTCCTCCGGCAAGAACCCGCTGTTTTTTTCATTTCCTTTCGGATTGTGGATGTCGATCTCAGTGTGCGCGATGTTTACATCTCCGCAAATCAGAAGAGGTTTTTTCTTTTTTTGTAAATCTTTTGTTAACTCAACCACCCGATCCAAAAAAATATATTTGATCGCTTGTCTTTCTTCACCGCTTGTACCGGAGGGAAAGTAAAGATTCCAAAAATAAAAATCAGAAAATTCTAATAATACGGATCTTCCTTCGGAAAGAAAAATTCCATCACCATAGCCAATATCACTCTTTTTTGGCTCAGGCTTAGCGAAGATCGCTACGCCACTGTATCCAGGTTTCTCCGCAACACAGCAATATGCTTTATAACCGAGCTTTGTCCAATGTTCTTTTTCTATTTCCGAAAGAGGTGCTTTTGTTTCTTGGAATGCAAAGATGTCGGGTTTCTCTTTTTTAATCAAATCTACCAATCCTTTTGAGGTGGCAGAACGAATTCCGTTGCAATTTAACGTAAGAAATTTCATATAGAAATGGAATCGAAAATAATCACTAAATAGTCGATATTAAAACAGGTATGCTAGAAATTTCTCCCGATATTCCCTTCCTTGCCAAGTCAGAAATACGTTTTCTGGTTTGGGACAGAGCCCCGCAAAGTTTAGAGACTTGGAACTGGGCAGACGGAACTTATCTTTTCTTTCAGTCGAGAAGTTTGACGATTGGAAAGGAATATAGGTTTGGCGGTCCTCTTTGGGGAATACCAAGTTATTGCCAATACATAGAATACCCGTTTTATCTTTCCAATGATCCTGAAGCAGTGAAGGATTTAAGCGATGTTTGGGCCGCGACTTTGGAAAACAAAACCATTACGGTTTTGATATCCGCAGATGAGGAAGAGAATGCCCGCCTGCAATTTGCAAAAATCCTACTTTCTTCCAACCAAAATCTATCTTGGGAATCAGTAGCAAAACAATTCGGACTGATCGGAGAAAACTATCTCTTGTTAGAAGAGTTTTCAAAAGACGCAAAAAAACCTTTTTCCAAAAAGAATCTTCAAACCAAAAACTCTCCTCCGATTACAATCATCGGTTCTCATCTTGTGAAAGAAGTAAGGCCGAAACCGGAAACTTTTACAGCCAAAACGATCGTTCTTGAGAAAAAGATAGAAGAGGTTGTTTCTATTCCGGAACCCATCTCAATCTCAGTGTCCTCTTTGGAAAGAGAGTCTTTGGAAGAACAATCTTCCCAGGAAATCGAAGCACCTAAACCGACTAACATCGAAATTGTGGAAGCAAAGGAAGTGGTCGCAGTTCCGGAACCACCGGCAACAGAGCCGGTCGAAATGGAAACTCAATCCAATAACGGGACCTCTATTCCTGAAGAAAAGGAAGAAACCGCCCCCGTTCCAACACTTACGGAAGAACCTCCCAAGTCCAAATTTTCCATTCAGGTAAAAATGATGGGAGTGATTTCCCTTCTGTTTATCTTATCAGTATCCACTATTATTATATTAGCATCTTTCTTTTTCAAACGATCTACCGAATTGTCCCTTCGGGCGAATAACTTGGAATTGGCGGAAATCGTGGGTTTGAAAGTAAAGGATGATGTGCTCAGCGTTGTAGTAAAGGGTCGCCAGATCGCAACGACACTTACTTCACAAGGACTACCGGAAGACCAAAGAAAGTTACTGATTCGTACATTCTTTGAAAGTGATAAGGAGTTCATCTATCTGGGGATTTTTGAGAAACAAGGCGATTCGTTGGTTCTCAAAAAACATGTGTTCAATGAAGAAGAATTGAAACAATCCTCACTTACGGAAGAAGACTTTCAGAATGTAGTTGTCCGTAATAAGGATGCGTTGGCGGAAGCATTCAACGGCCAACCCATCTTATTGAATTCCAGTCCGGGCTTTCAGGAACCTTCGTTTGCCATTGCAATACCTGCTTCCGAAAACGGTCAACTGGACAATATTTTGGTGATGATTGTCAAACTTGACAAAATCATCAGTGCTTTTGAGAAAAAAGGAATTCAGACCGTATTTATGGTAAACGGAAAGGGAATTGTTATCGCCCACCCGAAAGAAGATTTGGTGTTAGCTGCTACCGATTTATCATCCATGCCGATTGTTCGCACCATGTTAACGAGTGCGGCTAATAAAGCACAAAGTAGTTATATCGATCCTGAATTAAAGTCCCCCTTTCTGGGTTCCTTTCAAAAGATAGGACTTGCGGATGCGGGAGTGATTACAATCGTCTCCGAGGATAAGGCGTTCGAAGACGTATATGATATCCAAAGAAAAAATCTTTATATCATGGGAATCGGTCTTTGTTCCGCGATTCTTGCCGTATTCTTCTTTTCAAAAACGATCACCAAACCCATTTTACAATTGTTATCCGCTACTTTGGAAATTGCAAAAGGAAATTTCCGCGTGGGAATCAAACCGACTACCAAGGATGAGGTGGGAATGCTCACTCAATACTTTGTGGAAATGGGGCATGGTCTGGAAGAAAGGGAAAAAGTAAAAAGTATCTTGGGTAGCATGATCGATCCTGTCGTGGTTCAGGAAGCTATGGTGGATCTCGCCGCATTGAAACGAGGTTCCGAAGCAAGCATCACTGCCTTTTTTTCCGATATTGCAGGTTTTTCGACGATTTCCGAACAGCTGAAATCCGCAGACCTTGCGGCACTTCTCAATGAATATCTTTCTGCGATGACACTCATCCTAAAACGCCACGATGGAGTTTTGGACAAATACATCGGGGACGCGATCGTGGGAATTTTCAATGCTCCTGTTCTTGTTCCGGAACATGAATTGAAAGCAGCCCGCGCCAGTGTGGAAATGATTGCTAAGCTTGCGGATTTGCGGGAATATTGGACCAAGAACGATTTGTATTCCAAAGAAGCGCAAGCGATGGATTGTCGGATCGGATTGAATTCCGGTCTTGCGAAAGTCGGATTTATGGGAACGGACGCACTAGCTTCCTACACAATGATGGGAGACACTGTCAACCTCGCAGCCCGTTTGGAAGCGGCAGGAAAGGATTACGGAGTCAATATATTGATCAGTGATTCCGTAAAACAAGCTACAGAGACGGAAATGTTCTCCCGCTATCTGGATTTAGTTCGGGTAAAAGGAAAAAATGAGCCCGTAAAAATCCACGAACTCATCGGCTTTAGATCCGAGGTAAGTCCAAATATAATAGAGGCAGGAGAATTGTACGAATCCGGTTTTACGGCTTACCTAAACCAGGATTGGGACAAGGCGATTTCCTTATTTGAAAATGCGGAGAAGGCGAAAGGCAAAAAAGACAAAGCTTCTCATTTAATTATAGAAAGGTGTTTGGAATACAAACTCTCCTCTCCCGGAAAGGATTGGGACGGCGTATTTACAAGAACCCACAAATAGGGGAACTTATGCGTTTTTTCAATGATACAAAATACGTAGTCACCTTCCTGCTTTCTTTGATAGGGCTGTTTTCATTTTTATTGTATAAAAATCTAACAGCGCGTCCCGGAGAATCGGACAGTCCTACCATCGGTGTACTTACTTTTAAAACAAAAACCGTACTTAGAAAATACAACGATCAGGTTGTTTGGGATAATATCGAATCCAGATCCGAAGTAAAAAACAGAGATACGATTCGTACGGAAGGATTTTCCGATGCGGTCCTTACTTTAAATGACGGAACCAAAATCAATATTGCCGAAAACTCAATGATCCTTTTGGATATTTCCGAGAAAAATATAAATATCAATTTTGCTTATGGTGCCTTTGATGCTGCTCGTGACGGAGGAAGCACAGGGGAAACCAAAATGAACATTACGTCAGGTGACAAAACCGTAGAAGTCGGCAAAGGTGATGTCAAACTGGATAAGACAAAAGACGAGTTGAATGTAAAAGTAGGAGAAGGGGAAGCGAAGATTCATTCCAATGGAAAAGAAGAAACCGTCGGGAAAGATCAGATGGCGAGTGTTTCCAAAGAGGGTGTGAAGGTTTCCAAACCTAAATTCAGTTTGGTGTCACCTCCCGATAAGAAAAATTATTTCGTAGAATCAGGCAATGAAACCGTAAATTTTGCATTCAATGGAGTAACACAGGAAACACTTAAAACCTCTCCCACGATCGAAGTGTCCGCTTCCCACGATTTCGCCAAACTGATATTAAAAGATAAAATCAAATCCGGATCTTATTCCAAATCACTGGGCAATGGTTCTTATTATTGGCGAATCGCATACCTTGATCCCGAATCGAAGACAAAACAGTTTTCCGAAACCGGCAGATTCAGAGTGTTGACCGATCCTCCTCTTCGATTGTTTTCTCCGAAAGAAGGAGACAATTACAATTATACAAACGATCTTCCTGTCGTTAAGATTGTATGGAACCAATTGGATTTATACAGTAGTTATACGGCTCAAATCGCTGAAGATCCGGGATTCACAAAGGGATTAAAATCCAAACAGACCCAGAATCAATCCATTGCCTTCGATGGTTTGGGAGACGGAACGTATTTTGCACGAGTCGTTGCAAAATCAAATATGCCGGATGTACAGGAAAAGACTTCTTCCGTAAGTAAATTCACCGTCGGTAAAAAACTAAATCTGGAACCTCCCGTAATTTTGGAACCTGCCAAAGGGAAAGTATTTACCAAAGATCAGATTCAAAATAATATTTTCTTCACCTGGAAGGACAATAAGGACTTTCCGTCTTTTGCTTTGGAAGTCAGTTCCGACTCCAATTTTTCAAAGACACTCATCAAACAAACGACTCAGAGCAACTTTTTAAAACTAGGTTCCGATCTGAACGAAGGAAATTATTTTTGGAGGGTTCGGGGAACGCAAAGCGGAAAAGAGGATATTGTGTCCTCGATCGGAAATTTTTCCATCGTCGCAAAAGAGGATTTGAATCTGGTTTCCCCGAATAACGGCTCTGATGTGGAAGCAAACGAAAACGGAGGAGCGGTCCTTCGTTGGAAAAAATTATCCGCAAAATCGGAATATGTTTTGGAAGTCTCGAAATCTCCCGATTTCAGTTCCGTAATCCTGAAAGAAACCACTTCAAATCATTACCTGGAAGTGAAATTAAAAGAATTCGGGAAATACTACTGGCGGGTGACGGGAGCATCCAATTCGGGAAACACTTCCAGTGATTCCTGGAGTTTTTCCTTTAACACTTCCATGGAAGCACCGGTTCTTGTTACGCCTACCAGAGGAGAAACCATTGATTTGCTTTCCAAAACAAGTATCGCATTTACCTGGAAACCGACTGAAAAAGCAATCGGCTATAGAATTCGTTTGATCGATATCAGCGGAGTGCGCGAAAAACAGGTGTTTAGCGAAAGAGTGACACAACCCAAATACGGTTTCAACGATTTGCAGAAATTAAATGAAGGCAGGTTTCGCGTGGAACTTTGTTCCTTGTATGGAACTACTTCCGGTGAAAAAGAGTCGGTTTATCATAGATCCGAATTCTATATATCTTTGCCTGCTATGAAGATTCCTAAAATTTTAACTCCTGGAAAAATCTATGTGGAATAGAATCCTAAAAGGATCTTTTGGCTTTAGTCTGATATTTTTTATATCAATGAGTGTATATGCGGAAGAGCCTGCTTCAACCGATGAACCCCCTCAATCCATATCTTGGCAGGAAATCCCGGGAGCTTCCGGATATATTTTGGAAATCAAAAATTCAAACGGATATATGGTATTGTCCGAAAAGACTACATCCAATTCGTACAATGTAACCAATCTGGGATCGGGAGTCTACGAACATAGGGTAGGTGTTATCAACAAACTGGGGAAAGTCGGTGCTTATTCCGAATGGGTAAGATTGGAAGTAGTGGTTTCCAAAGTTCCTACTTTAACCAATGATAGTATTTATTCCATTTCCAAAGAAGACAAACAAAAGGTTTTTGATCTGCAAGGTACTGACTTTGTCGATCAAATGAGAGTCTATATGGTCATCGATGGAAAAAAAATTCCTGCCAAGAAGGTAGAAGTGGAATCGGCCACCAGAGCCCGTGCGGTTTTTGATATAGACCCGAGTATGAATACCGGGATCTATGATTTGGTTTTGGAAAACCCCAGAAAGAAAGCTTTGAATGTAAGACAGAGAATTGTTTTCTCCGAAACCAAAGAAAAGGCGAAACGATTCGCTACAAGACAGGAAAGGATTTTGAAGAAGGAAATTCCGGAAGACTATTATGAAACACCTTATTGGTCTACATTTTGGAGATCTTCCCTGATTCCCGGCTGGGGGCAAAAATACATAGATGGCGAGAATTGGAAATTCTACGTATATCCCGTTGTTGCCATAGGGATCGCAGGTGCCTACGCAAGTTCGTATTCCAAATTTCAATCGGCCAAGTCTTCTTATGAAAGTGCAGTGCTGGTTGGAGTGTTCCTGGCAGAAGATCCCAATTCTCAAATTTTGTGGTTAATGAATCGAAACTCCGCACAAGCGAATTTCAACTCTGCCAAACAGCAATTAACAACGATTCAAACAGGTGCGGGAGTGCTCGGTTTATTTGTGCTTTATAATCTCGTAGACGCCTATTTTTCCGCTAGAAGGAACGTAGCCGGATTGGAAACCGCCCCCGGTCTTCCTTTGGGACAGGAGACTGCAAGAGTTAACGCTAAAATGGCGGCAGACCCATTCTCTTCGATCCAGCCTGCGTCCGGATATAATGTATCCTCATCCTATCAGGTGGAATTCTCGCTTCGTTATTAGACAAAAAGCTTGAGAGTAGAGTGTAATTCGAAATAAGGTATTCTTATGCCTGTTTCGATTGTGCAAGCGGATCTCGGTCGTCCTTCCAGTTTTCAACATTTGCTGAAGAAAGCAAAAGAGGATTTGAGTTCCGCCAAAGAAAAAGTAATCCCCATCATTCAGTCCGTGAAAGAGAACGGGGACAAAGCAGTTAAGGAATTTACAGAGAAATTCGATTCCATCCGATTGGATTCCGTGATTCTGGACCCGCATTCGATTCAAACGAATGTTCCCCAAGACATTCAAACCGCATTTTTAACCGCAAAAAAAAATATAGAAGAATTTCATCGTGCACAGAAAAGGGATTCCTGGAATGTGAAAGTCGATGGGAACCTGTTAGGTGTAAAATACACCCCCATTCCATCCCTTGCGGTTTATGCACCGGGAGGAACAGCGCTCTATCCATCCAGCGTTCTGATGGGAATCATTCCTGCAAAAATTGCAGGAGTGAGGGAGATTCAATTGGTGACTCCTCCCCAGAAAGGAGGGCTTCCCGAGATCCTGGTATGGCTCGCACAAATTTTAGAAATTGATCGTATCGTTACCGTCGGTGGAGCTCAAGGAATCGCAGCCGTTGCTTACGGCACGGAAACCATTCCCCGCTCGGAATTTGTAGTTGGTCCGGGAAATTCCTACGTTGCGGCCGCCAAATCCTACTTAGCCGGGATTGGCCAGATCGGGATCGATAGCCCCGCAGGTCCCAGTGAAGTTTGTATCATTGCTGATGAATCCGCCAATCCGAAATGGGTGGCTTGCGATATGTTATCGCAAGCGGAACATGGAGAGGACTCATCGGCGGTTTTGCTCACTACAAGTGCAAAGCTTGCGGAGTCCGTTTCCAAAGAATTGGAAATTGCATTCGTAGAAAGACCGAAACGATTGGAAATGAAGAAAAAAGCGATTTATGAAAATTCATGCATTTGTATTTTTCCGAGTCTTGAGGATTGTGTAACATTTTCGAATCTTCTTGCTCCCGAACATTTGGAAATACAAACGGAAGACCCTCATTCCGTATTTAAAGGAATCGAACATGCAGGGTCCGTTTTTCTCGGAAATTATTCTCCTGTTGCGATGGGAGATTATATCAGCGGAACCAATCATATACTTCCCACTGCAGGAGGAAGTAGAATTTATTCCTCGTTAGGTGTGGATAGTTTTCTCAAACGTGTTACCTTTCAGGAAATCACAAAAGAATCATTGAACAGACTTTACCCTCATGTCAAATTGATGTCCGAACTTGAAGGTTTGGATGAGGAACATGGAACAAGTGTTAAGGTGAGATATGAGGAAGATTCAAAGTGATTGTTTGTAAAAGCAAAGAAGAGCTGAAGTCTTCGATTTCCCTTTGGAAAAAAGATGGAAAATCGGTCGGTTTTGCGCCTACTATGGGTTATTTGCATTCCGGTCATATCTCATTGATAGAACAATCGAAATCAAAGGCAGACAAAACCGTAGTATCCTTGTTTGTCAATCCCACTCAGTTCAATGACCCGGAAGATTATTTGAAATACCCATTGGATATCGAAGGCGATTTGAAAAAATGCGAAGATGCCGGTGTGGATCTCGTATTTTTACCGACAAAAGAAACCATTTATCCCGATGGAAATCCCGATCTGATTATGAAACAGCCGGGGCTTCAAAAGAATCTTTGCGGGCGAACAAGACCCAATCATTTTGAAGGGGTAATGCTTGTTGTCAGTAAACTATTTCATTTGGTAACCCCTGATTTAGCTTTCTTCGGACTGAAAGACTACCAACAATTCAGAATCATCGAAGAGATGGTTCGTATATTGGATTTTCCCATCCAAGTCATCGGAGTTCCCACACTGAGAGAAAAAGACGGACTTGCCATGAGTTCCAGGAACGTCCGTTTGACGGAAAAAGAAAGAGAGAATGCAAGTCTGATTCCCAGAATGTTTACTCTTGCAGGAAAACTTCTTAAAGACGGAGAAAAGAATCCGAAAGTGTTTCATGAAATTTTGGCCGATTTTCTTTTGTCTTCTCCGGATGTAAAGATTGATTATATTGAGTCGGTTGACCCGCATACCTTACAGGAAAAATTGACATTGGAAGGGGATCTGTTGCTTGCAATTGCAGTCTTCTTGGGAAAAACAAGGCTCATCGACAATCAGCGTTTTTCCAAAACTTGAGAGAACCACTTGAAAACCAAAGAACTTGCCAAATCGATTTCTCTTGATTATAAAGAGATTTTCAAACAATTAAAAAAATCGGAAGTGAGTTTAAGTGGGATTCCCGAATCCGCTCATTCCCTAATAACATCCGAGTTATTCAAAGAGATTCCAGGTAACGATCATTATGTTGTGATCTTGCCTACCAATCAGGAAGCGGAAGCGTTTTATCGCGAGCTTTTGAGTTTTTTACCGAATGATATCATCTATTTATTTTCAGGCCCGGAAAATATTCCTTACGAATATACCAAATGGCAAACGGAATGGAAAAGAGACCGAATTCTTTCCATCAATCGGATATTTTCCGATAAAAAAGCGATCTTTATTACATCCGTATCTTCCATACTCAGAAAAATTCCGCATAAGAAGAGTTTGCGGGGAAAATCCGTTTTACTGCAACAAGGAAAGGATTTTGTATTATCCAAATTGATAACGGAACTGGTACGTTTGGGTTATCACAGGGAAGAAGTTTGCGAACAATTCGGTCATTTCAGTTTGAAAGGCGGAATTTTGGATATATACACTCCTTATTCGAATCATCCGGTGAGGATCGATTTTTTCGGAGATACTGTGGATGAAATCCGAACATATGATCCCAATACTCAAAAATCGATTCAAAAAATCGAAGAGGTTCTCATCACCGCCGCGAACGAATCGGTTCCGAGTATGGATGAGATCCAAAAATACAAATCCATTTTGGAAGAGAATGCGGAGAAACGCCTTCCTATCGAAGAAGAAAATGTCATCATAGAAGAGCACCTTCCTCTCGTTAGGTTGCATGAAGGAATCCTGCATCTATTCGATTCAAAGCCTGTTTTTATCTTCCCTAAATACCAGGAATCCAAAGAGAGAGCCTTCGGGATGAAAAGGGAATATGAGACTTTGTTCGAAAAGAAGAAAGACGAGTCTTTGTGTTTGGAGCCGAAGGAACTACTTTCTTTTGACGAGGAGTGGTCCTTGCTTACGGAAGAAAATTACCCTTCCGTTCATTTTCATCTTTTACCTGAAAAAGAAAACAATATCCCCGTTTTTCCTTTGAGTGAGTCCAGAAGTTTCAGAGGAAAGATCAGAGAAGCAAAAGAATATTTTGATGAGATTCTTGCAAGCGATGACCAAGCAAAGATTTTAATCACTTCCTCTTTCGCAGCTCAACTCAGCCGATTGCAAGGGTTATTTCCCGATGACAAAATCACAACTCTCAATCCCGAATCAGATGAACCAAAACAAATAGATATTTTTTCCAAGAAACCCGGGCTGTATCTTGCCATTTCCGATTTGAGAAAAGGATTTTCCGTTGCCGACGAACATTTGTTCGTATTTACAGACAACGATCTCTTCGGCCGTCAATACAAAAGAAAGACAAGATATAAAAAACAAGCTTCGCAGATGATCGAATCTTTCATTGATTTGAAAGAGGGTGATTACGTAGTACACGTAAATCATGGTGTGGGGCGATTCGTAAAAATCGAACGTACAAAAGCGGATGGAAAAGAAAGGGATTTTCTAAAATTAGAATATTCGGGACAAGATACATTATTTGTTCCTTTGGACCAAATTTCTCTTGTTCAAAAGTACATCGGAGGAACCGATTCTCCGAGACTTGATACTCTTGGCAAAAACTCCTGGAAGAAAGCAAAGGAAAGAGTACAGGAATCGGTAGATAAATTAGCCGAAGATCTGGTCCTTATGTATTCCAATCGGATGAAGCTGAACGGATTTTCCTTTCCTCCCGATACGATTTGGCAGGAAGAGTTTGAAGCGGCATTTGAATTTGAAGAAACTCCCGATCAGATCTCGGCGATCGAATCCGTCAAACAGGACTTAGAGTCCAGTAGGCCCATGGACAGGTTGGTATGCGGGGACGTGGGTTACGGAAAAACAGAAGTAGCGATTCGCGCTGCTTTTAAAGTGATTATGGCGGGGAAACAAGTGATGTTACTCACTCCTACCACGATCCTGGCATTGCAACATTTCAATACATTCAAACTAAGATACGAAAATTATCCCATAAAACTAGGATTTATTTCCAGGTTCCGTTCTCCTTCCGAAATCAAAGAGGACTTGCGTCTGTTTGGTGAAGGAAAAATCGACATGCTCATAGGTACCCATGCGATTCTTTCTTCCAAAGTAAAACCGAAAAATTTGGGATTGCTTGTAATCGACGAAGAACAGAAGTTCGGTGTTAATCATAAGGAAGCGATTAAAAAATTCAAACAACTTGTAGATGTTTTGACTCTGACTGCGACTCCGATTCCCCGCACTCTTCATATGGCACTCACGGGGATTAGAGAGTTATCCATTATTTCCACTCCGCCTAAAAACAGACAAAGTGTCGAAACCTATGTTTTGGAAGAAGACGATGTTCTGATCCAGGAAGCGATCCGCAAGGAAATGGAACGAGGTGGTCAGATTTTTTATCTCTACAATCGAGTGGAATCGATTGAAGAAGAAGCAAATTATGTACGCTCTCTGGTTCCCGAAGCAGCAGTGGGAATTTTACATGGCCAGCTAACAGAAGATGAGATCGAAGAAACTCTGGTCGATTTCTATCATAGAAAATATGATATTTTAGTCACTACTACGATCATAGAATCCGGAATCGATATGCCGAATGTAAATACACTGATCGTAAAGAAGGCGGATATGTTCGGTTTGTCCCAGCTCTACCAAATCCGGGGAAGAGTGGGTAGATCCGATCGCAAAGCATTCGCTTATTTATTTTACCCTTCTAAAAAGCTGATCACTGAGCTTGCTGAAAAAAGATTGAACACTATCTTTGAATACCAGGAGCTTGGATCGGGATTTAAGGTTGCCATGCGGGACTTGGAAATAAGGGGCGCGGGGAATTTGCTCGGGAAAGAACAATCCGGCGATATCATGGAAGTCGGATTCGACCTTTATGTGAGAATGTTGGAAGAAGCGATTTCCAGAGTCAAAGGCGAAGAAGTTCATGTGGAAGTGCGAACGGCTGTTAATCTTTCTACCAATTTTTATCTTCCCGACGAATTCATTCCGGATACAAAACAAAAGATCGAATTTTACAAACGATTTGAAGGCGCGGGTAATCTGGATGAAATAGAAGAGTTGTCTCTTGAGATGGAAGACCGTTTCGGAGAACTTCCTACGATTGCCAATACGTTTGTGGAATTGGAAAAGATCCGGACTCTTTCGTCCACTCTCGGCTTTGAATCCGTTTCGGAAAAAGGAGAGGAAGTCCGATTCAAATGCGGAACTTATTTCAGAGGCAACCCGGATAAGATCATTCAGGCATTGGGAAAGTTTCCCGGACTACTCATTCACCCGCAAGAGCCGTCCATTCTACGTTATTCGCCGAACGAAAAGGACGATCTGAAAAAGATCAAAAAGCTATTGTCTTTACTCATCTTTCTTTCTCTGGACCAACCTCCTGTAGTAAAAAAGTGATGGACAGACGGTCTGTTTTTAGAAAATCTTTTCACAAAATATACAATAAAGTCGGTCGGATTTCCCTCCATGGCAAAAAAAATTCTAATCCTTTCTATCCTTAGCTTTTCCAGCTTTCTTTTAGTCAATTGCGGGGACACAAGCCCTGTCATTGAAACCTTAGACGGTTATAAAATCACTGTTAAAGATTTCGAAGCTGCTTACGATACCGCTTTGGATTCTATCAGCAGATTGCAAAATATTGAAAAAAAGACATTACTTGAGTTCATTGAAAAAGACATTTCCGAAGTGCCTGGTCAGTTCCAAGATTTGAACTACCAATTGCAAAAGAAAAACTTTTACCAAACTTACAGACAGATGATCATGACAAAACTTGTTGCGGAGAAAAAAGGTTATTTCTCTCGCCCCGATGTACAAGAGGTTTTAAAACAAGTTGAAATGCAAACTATCGCGCAAATGTACGTTTCGGAGCAGGTTGAGAAAAAAATTCAAATCTCCGATGACCAAGCAAAAGCGGAATGCGAAAGAATGCGCAATACGGACAAAAACATTGCTTCTTTAACAATTGATAAATGTTTATCTTTTGCAAAAGCTCAAATGAAACAAGTTCAAACGAGAGAGCAACTTCCTTTGGTAGTGGAACGTATCAAAGAAGAAATTACAATCAAACGAAATGAGAAATTCGATTTGGATGCGTATCTTGCTCCTAAAAGAAAAGCAATTGAACCGAACCCTTCTACAACAGTAGAAAAAAAGTAATCTGGACAATACTCTTAACGCCTTTCTCCGTGGTTTGATCGAAGCCGCCACGGAGTTCCTTCCGGTTTCCTCTACAGGTCACCTTTTTCTATTCAGTCATTTTTTCCCTTTTACCGGGTTAGGGGATATCAGTGAATCTTTCGAAGATTTATTCGATATCTTCATCCAATCGGGAGCAATCCTTTCCGTATTTTATTTATATTATAAAAAACTAACGGCGCATGCTTTCGAATCCTTTCAGTATCTGAAAGGTGACAAATCGAAAGAGACGGGATTTTTGTTTTACCGAAATATACTCTTCGGTATTTTGCCAATCCTTGTTTTCGGCTTTGTGTTCAAATCCAAATTGGATCAGATCAAACAAAGTCCTTATCTTCTATTGATACTTTCTTTAGCATGGTTTATTGGCGGTTTGGTGATGATCGGTGTAGAAATTTGGAGATCCCGCCGCGAGAATCCGCAAACTGCAGTATCGGAAGAAAAACATATCGGAATGAAGGACGCGATTCTGATCGGCGTTTTTCAATGTTTTGCCTTGATTCCGGGAGTTTCCCGTTCTGCAGCAACCATCATAACCGCTAGATTTTTAGGAGTTTCCAAAAAAGATTCCGCTGAATTTTCCTTTTTCCTCGCCTTGCCTGTGTTAACGATCGCCGGTTTGTACA
Source organism: Leptospira kobayashii (assembly GCF_003114835.2). Classification (NCBI taxonomy): domain Bacteria; kingdom Pseudomonadati; phylum Spirochaetota; class Leptospiria; order Leptospirales; family Leptospiraceae; genus Leptospira; species Leptospira kobayashii. The sequence continues at coordinate 1,957,792 of NZ_AP025028.1, forward strand.
AACTCTATAAACACAGAGCGATTTTGAATTCGGAAACAGTAGGAATTTTACTCTTCGGAAGCATCGTATCTTTTCTGGTTTGTATCGTAATCATCCGTTTGTTCTTACAATTCTTACGAAGACGAAGTTTTATTTCCTTCGGGATTTACCGACTGATCCTCGGACTTGTTGTGCTGATTTATTTTTATAAATCGGCTTCTTAATAAAAAAAACGAAGAGTTTCAATTCTCCAGTTTGTCGTACAATTCCAGATAGGTTTCATTGTCTTTGTCGTTTAACATCGCTTTCTTTAGAACGGCTACGCCTCTTTTTTTGTTTCCGGACTTCCAATAAAGATTTGTAAGATGGATCGTATTTTTGGTATTCCAGGGATTTCTGAGAAAGAGTTTTTCTCCCCAATCGATCGCACGGTTGAAATCTCCTTTCTTTCTAAAAGCAATGGAGAGTAGTAAAATCAAATCCTCTTTGTCCGGTCGAAGTGCGATCGCCTTTTCCAAATAATTTGTAGCATCTTCCCAGATTTTCAATTTATAATAGACTTGTCCGAGTAGGGAAAGTATCGATTCCTGTTCCGGAATTTCCCTGACAATGGATTCCAGTAAAACACTTGCTTCTTTGATTTTTTCGGATTTCGCCTTTGTTTTAGCATCTTCCCAGGTTGTTTGCAAATGTTCAGGAATTTCCGATTTGGTTTGTTCCGGACCCAAATAAGTAACTTTAAGCAATGTTAAATCATCGGTGAATTCTCCGTAATCGGATAGATCCTGAACGATCATCTGTAAATCCGCTTTCGACTTTTCTATGGAGCCAAGGATTAATGTTTCATCTTCATTGATGATCCTATTTTCCAAACTACTTGTAGGTAGTGCCAAATCATCCCGTCCGTCCGATCCGCAAATAAGAACATCACCCGGATAAAGTTGCAAAGTTTGGATGAAGAAACTATCATCGTTTTTCGGAATTCCCAGTTTTCGAATCCACAATTCCTCTTCGATAAAAGACGCTTTTTCATCTCTGTAAAGAATCGTCCACGGGTGTTCCGCATTTATATAATAAAGAAATCCAGTGTTTTCTTCAATCAATCCTAGCGCTAAGGAAAGCAACATGGAGCCGTCAAAACTTTCGAATACGGTTTGAAGTTCGAGAAATAGTTCTTTCAACCATGTTTCGGGAGACTTTGATTGATTATTCGTAGTTTGAGAGCGTGCAAGGACTGCGTGAAATACGACTCCAAGGACCAAGGCCCCTCCGGCCCCTTGTATTGATTTTCCCATTGCATCCGCGTTTACGAATACTGTATAACGTTTGGAAGATAGTTCCAAATTCGAGGAAATACAAATATCTCCGCCTATCTCGTGTTTTTTGCCTCTGAATTCGAATTTTTTCTTTTGTTTGGTATAAAATTCGGTCAGAATATTCTGGCTTTTATTATCGTTACGGGCAAGGGGATTGATCAGCAGTGAAGTTAAAAAATAGTCCCCGTCCTGTTGATCTTTCAATTCGTTGACTTGCTTCAATGTCTGATTGAGTGCATTTGTACGTTCTTCAACTTTTTTCTCAAGATTTTTGTTGAGATCTTCCACTTCTTCGTTCAGTTTTACAAACGAGTTTGCGAGAATTGTCGCCAAACTTATGATAAATGCCAGAAAGAAGTAACCTAAAATCCGAGGGAAGATAATCGTTCCACGGGTCGAAAGTATATCCAGAACCGTCGCCAGAATGATAATGATAAGTCCGGCAAGTATGTAATAAGCCTTTCTATCTTTTTCCCTTATTTTTCTTATCAAAAAATAAAAGATAACGATCACATAAAGCAACCAGGTCGGTTGAATCACATTAGTCGTCATAAAGTTATAATACTCTATATCGGAAGTGAATAAAAACGATATGATGAATCCGAGCTCAAGAGCATCCAGAATCTTATAAAAAAGTTTGTATTTGTAATCGAATAATTTCCGGATAAAATGAAACATCAAAGGAATGAGTGTCACTAAAATAATGTATTCCACCTGTTTCATGGGCAGAAAACTGATACCGAATTCATATTTGATTTGGTTTCGAAGCAGATTATAAACTACGAGTCCGATTGAAAAAAGTCCGAAGAAAAAGTTTTCCGATTCCCTTCTTCTGCGAACGAATAAAAATAAAAAGTAACCTCCGACCGTCAGGTAAATCATAAGAAACAACAGCTTTGTGTATTCTTCCCGATAGTAGTCTTTGAAAAGTTTATCGGCAAGGCCGATTTCGGTTCTGTCCTGTTCTACTCCTACCGTATAATCAAAGTAAGGTTGAATGATCATCAGTATCGAATTTTCTTTTCCGTAATTTAAAAATTTATCAGGAATGGAATACAGTCTGATTTTGTCATAACATTGGGGATCTTCCGAATCCCATTTTCCGCTTCCTCCTAGAAAGTTGCCGTTCACATAAATTCTATCTCTATCATTGATCACTCCCAAGCGGATTGCCAGATTTCCTTTTGCGTCTTTGGGAAGACGGATCCATTTTAAGAGAGAGACTGTCTTTTTTTGGTTCATTTCGGGAACATCTTTCAGGATATTTCCCGGAACCCGGACCGGTTTCCAGGTCTCCCTTTTAAAATCCGAAAAGTTTATGCCTTGGATTTCTTCCTGAGAGAGGGCTCCTTCTTTGGCGAGCCAGGGGGATTCCGAACCTGCCTCAGAATCTAAGCTGACAGGAGAATCCAGATTCTCAATCTGGAGGGGAATAGCAGTCTCAGCGGTAAGTTCCGCAAGAGTTAGAAGAAAGATGAGTAAAAGCGAAAATAGAGAAGATTTCATTCCTATATTCAGTATTCATATTTTTGTAATATTTAAATGACATTTTAAAGAAATTTATGTCGATTCGACTTAAAAAAGATAAAGAAAAAGCAGCTCTCAATTTTCACCCCTGGGTATTTTCCGGGGCGATTGAATCCATTCCTAAGGATATTTTCTCCGGGCAAACTGTACGCGTAGAGTCGTTTTCGGGAAGTTTTTTAGGTTGGGGGCATTACGACCCAAAAAGTCAAATCAGGATTCGGCTTTTTTCTTTTACGGAAGCACTTACGGATGTTTCCCCTGGGTTTTGGAAAGATCGGTTTGAGGCTATTTTCCAGAGAAAAAAAGATCTGATCGATCCCAAAAAGACAAATGCATTTCGTTTTTTAAATTCCGAAGGGGATGGATGCCCGGGATTTATTGTGGATTGTTATGCGACGACTGCCGTAATTCTATTTCGCACACCGGGAGCCAGACTTCATAAACAGACTTTGTTTTCTTTTTTGGAAGAAAAAGGTTTTGATACCATTTTGGAAAAAAGGGAAAAATCGGATCATTCCGATGAGATGATTTCCGAATATTGGAAAGGGAATGCCAAAACTTCCGGGTTTTTGGAGAACGGGTTTAAATTTATCGCAGACTTGGAAGCAGGTCAAAAGACTGGATTTTTTCTGGACCAAAAGGAAAACAGATTCTTGTTAGGTGAACATTCCGAAGGCAAAACGGTTTTAAATACATTCGGTTATTCGGGAGCCTTTAGTGTTTATGCATTGTCAAATGCGGCAAGACAGGTTCATACTTTGGACATTTCCAAATCGGCGATTGAGTTGTGTGAGAAAAATCTAAGTCTGAATTTCGATTCGGCAGTTTTGAAAAAACACAAAAGTATAGTGGCGGATAGTTTCGAATATCTGAAGACGATGGATTCGGATCTATATGACTTGATTGTCCTCGATCCTCCCGCGTTTACCAAATCGGCGGCAACCGTTCCCAAAGCAACCAGAGGATATAAGGAGATCAATTTGAAAGCGATTTCCAAAATCAAGAAGGGAGGGCTTATATTTACATTTTCCTGCTCCCAACATATATCCCCCGATTTATTTCAAAAGATTATTTTCGGTGCGGCAAAAGACGCAAAACGGAATGTAAAAGTTTTATATAAAATGACCCAAAGCCCGGATCACGGATTTTCCATCTATCATCCGGAAGGGGAATACCTTAAAGGTCTTGTGATTCAAGTTGATTAATCGGAAAAGATTTTAAAAATGGGAACAATCTAAGATGAAATTCACATCGCTCAGTTTTCTTGCCTTTTTTCTAATTGTGTACATCGTAAATTGGTCCGTTAAAGGAAGTTTTCGATTGGTATTTTTGTTTTTAGTATCCATACTGTTTTACGCGGCGTGGTCACTCCCTTTCGCATTTCATTTTTTAGCATTGGTGTTGTTCAATCATCTATGCAACCAAAGAGTGCAAAAAGATCCGAACTCGAAATTTTTTCATCTTCTCTTATTTGTAAATTTAAGTAATCTATTCTTCTTCAAATACTTTTACTTTTTCTGGGACAGTCTTTTGTACATTACAGGCTCCCAGTTCTTTCAACCGGAACACATTCAGGATTTTTTACATAGCCAGTTCGGATTTGAGTCGATCACATTACCTTTGGCAATCAGCTTCTATAGTTTCCAAATGATTGCCTATGCTGTTGATGTGAAACGGGGGGATGCAAAAGAAAACCCTGACTTTCTCCGCTTCGGGTTATTCATTTTCTTTTTTCCTCAATTGGTAGCGGGTCCCATTGTTCGCCACGGAGAGTTCTTTTATCAATTGGAAAAATGGACTGCGAACAAACACCAGCTTTTGGAAGGGGTGTATTTGGTATTTCTCGGTCTTCTTAAAAAAGTAGTCATTGCAGATAATCTATCTCCTATCATCGAACCGATTTTTTCCAATCCGAACGGATTCGACCAATTGACAAATTGGTTGGCTATGTTCGGTTATGCGGCGAGAGTGTTCTGTGATTTTTCCGGATATACCGATCTAGCCCGAGGACTCGGTAAATTACTCGGAATCGATTTGCCTGAAAATTTCAAAGCTCCTTTTCTCTCGGTTTCCAATAGGGAGCTTTGGGCGAGATGGCATATGACTCTTTCCTCCTGGATCAAGGATTATATCTACGTGCCGTTAGGTGGCTCCAGGGTTTCCGAAATCAGACAATATTTCAACCTCATCGTCACTTTTTCCGCTGCAGGGATCTGGCACGGAGCAAACGTTACTTTTTTTATGTGGGGGTTTCTACACGGAATTTCCCTCAGTATAGAAAGAAAATGGGAAACGTACCGAAAATCGAAAGGAATCGATACCAAAAAACCTTTGCCAACCTATAGAAAGGTTTTAGGTGTTTTTTATGCATTTTCACTTTTCGCCATCACGATTGCATTTTTCAACGGACCCGATATGCCCAGGTCTTTACAGCTTTTAAGCAATGCTTTCTTCGGTCATTCCGGAGAAAGGATAGTGAAAACCGAATTCGTATTGTATTCGTTAGTAGTTACATTTCTTTTTAACTATCTTCAAACCAAAGAAAGTTTTCCCCGTGCTAACTGGTCTACTGCCAAGAGTCTTGGTTTTCTAGTAGTATTCGGATTTTTCTCTTTGGTTTTGCTCGGTTATCTCGCTCCCGGAGGAACGGAATTTATTTACTTTCAATTCTGAAATATATATGAGCTGGAAAAAACAACCTTTTCTATTTTACCCTTTGTTTGTTTGTTTGATTCTTTTCGGAATCGATAAACTTTTCTTTTTGCCTGTCGTTGTAGAAAATACACATAGTTGGAAAAAGATTGAAAGAAGTTTTTACGAACTGAAAGAAGATCTCTATCAGGTTCTTTTGGAAGAAAACAAAAAAGACCCTGCTAAAAAAATCGGATTGATCTTCGGTAGCTCCCGTTCCGGAGAATTTGATTCGGAACAGATTCGGAAATTTGTTCCGAATACGAATAGTTTTAATTTTGCGGCACCTCTTGGTCCTCCTTCCTTTCAATACTATTGGTTGCATAGGATATTGGAGGAGAAGCTTCCCATTTCTTACGTGATGGTGGAGATCGATCCCATTCTATTCACTCGTTCTTCCATCGACTATTCGTTAAACGGTTCCTATGATATGAAATTTGTTTTGGAACATCTGGATTTTTACAGACTAAAGTCGATTAACCCTTGGAAAACGGATGCGGACGGATTTTCGGTCGATGAAGTGGAGACTTATTTTTTAAAGAAACTTTTTGCACTTTATAAATACCCTCTCGATCCTTCGGCAATCAAAGCAAATAATAAGGAGATTGAAGTCGGTTTTATTCCTGTGGCAGGACTCGGAATCACAGGCAAAGAACACAAAAGAGGTTACCTGGATAAGATCAAGCTTGCCAATAGAATCAAATTCGGAGCATTGCCCAACGAGATCAAATTTGCAAATGCGGATTTCTTTTTGGAAAAAGATGCAGAGAACATTTACAATCAGTATCTAAAGAATTACCAATTGGCTCCGACTCAGATTTATTTCTTTAAGGAGATAGTCCGCATTATGGAAGGTAAAAATATTCCGATCGTATTTTATTATCCGGTAGTTGCGGAACCTCTTCGACGCCGTATGGAAGAATCGGGAATCTGGAAAGAGTTTCATAAAGAAACATTCGCAATCATTCGAACATTGGATTCAAAACCAAACAGTCCTTATTTTATCATCGATCCTGTGAGTGACAATCGTTGGACCTGCAAGGATTTTGTGGATTCCCTCCATTTGAGCGGAGCTTGTTTTTCGAACCTTTTACCGATTTTATTCCCGAAGGAATTGGCCGGATCTAATTAAGTTTCTTTCTCAGCTCTTTTCTTCGTTTTGCTTTTGGAATCAGAAAAAAATTTCTAAAAAGCAAAAATCCGACCGAACCCAAAATCAAAAATCCGGGGATCAGATATCTATTTACGAATTGGTAAAACATTTCGTAATTTCTGATCCATGTTTCTAAAAAAGAAAGGGATAAAGTTACGATCGTATATGAGAATAATATTCCTAAAAGATAGAGTGTGCTTGTTTTTAACATCCAAAGAGTATCGCCCAATTCCTCTTTAAATCGACTAAACTCGGTTAGTATTTCTTGGTAGGTTTTGCCATGAGTGGCTCTATAAACCGAATACGCTTCTTCCATTTCAGGATCTTTTGTTTTTCCATCCAAAAGTACAAAATCAAAATCCAATGATTCATCGTATTCTTTTCTATCCGCAGGATTGTTCAGAATTTGAAAAGCGCGGGTCAATTCTATCAGTTTTGTCTCGGCCTCAAAGGGAGCTTTGGGAAGTAGGGAGACCCAGAACCCCTTTAAATCCTCGTATTGAGAGAGGATTTCTTCCTTTTTTGCCGTTTTGGAAACGCAAAGGGTTTCGTAATATGTTTCCTTCCTGACTTTCGGCATAATGATTCCAAGGCGTAATCCTTTGGATTCCTATGAGATAAGGGATGTTCTTTGCTTTACAAGACGATTTTTCGAAAAATCATAGAATTATATGAGTCTGTCCCTGCAAGAATCGGAATCTATTTCCCACCCAGCTGAATTGGGTAAGGTTTTCGTAGAAACCTACGGGTGTCAAATGAACGAATACGATTCCGGAATCGTCCGTGAGCTTTTCAAAAAAGAAAATTACGAATCCGCAACTACCATTGAAGACTCGGATATTATTTTTCTAAATACTTGCGCTGTCCGCGAAAACGCCCACGCAAAAATTTACGGCAGACTTCAATCCCTCGGTTACTTAAAGAAAAAAAATCCGAACCTTGTGATCGGTGTTTTGGGCTGTATGGCGCAAAACCTGGGAGAAGATTTATTCCACCAGGAACTCCCTTTGGATTTGATTGTAGGCCCTGACAATTATCGCAATCTTCCCGAGCTGATTAAAAAGATTAGAGGAGGGGAAAGAGATGTACAACTCACCCGACTTTCCAAATTGGAAACTTATGATGAATTGGAACCGAAGGTAATCAACGGAATCCAAGCCTTCGTCACAATCATGAGGGGATGCAATAATTTTTGTACTTTTTGTGTGGTTCCTTATACCCGTGGAAGAGAGAGAAGCAGAGAGCCGGAATCGATTATCAGAGAAATCCAAGGACTGATCGATCTAGGAGTCAAACAAGTGACTCTTCTCGGACAAAATGTAAATAGTTATGCTCACGAACATTCGGATTTTGCCGTACTAGTAGAAGAGATTTTAAAACAAACCAAAATAGAAAGGCTTCGTTTTACTTCCCCTCATCCTAAAGATTTCCCAACTCACCTAATCGATCTTATGGCGGGAGAGGAAAGATTTTCTTCTCAGATTCATATGCCTTTGCAGGCGGGTAACGATAAAGTGCTTCGGGATATGAAACGAAGTTACACTCAAAGAGAATACTTGGATGTGGTCGATATGATCCGGAAAAAAATCCCCGATGTAGGGATCACTTCCGACATCATCGTAGGGTTTCCCGGAGAAACCAGGGAAGAATTCCAGGAAACTTTAAAAGTTGTAAAAGAAGTCGGATACGACATGTCTTATATGTTCAAATATTCCGAAAGGGAAGGAACGATCGCCAAGCGGAAGTTTATCGATGATGTTCCCGAAGAGGAAAAATCGCAAAGACTCATCGAACTCGTGGATTTACAGACTAAAATTTCCCATGAAAGAAATAATTCGAAAATAGGAACCACATTCGATGTATTGATCGAAAATACTTCGAAAAAAAGTAAACTCGAGTTATGCGGTAGATCCCATTGCGGTAGAATGATCGTATTCCCGATCCCTTCGGGAGAAAGTAGCGACCCTAAGGATTGGATCGGAAAAACCATCCCGGTGCAAGTCGAATCAGCATCCAGTGCAACCCTTAGGGGAAAGGCGGTTCGTGGATAATACGAAAAAGGTAGATCTAAGAACCGTAAGGGTTTTTTCCAAAGAGGATCTTCCCCCCGGTTTTCAAGTTCATACGGATAAGGGTGGTTTTTTAAAAAAATTCAAACCTCCTATCTTACGTATTTATATCCTAAAAGAAATTCTAAGCCCTTTTTTGGTAGCATTGTCTTTTTTTACAATGATATACATGGCGGTAGCCATTCAAAAGATGATCGGTCTATTTGTGGGCAAAGGAATCGATTTTTTCAGACTTTTGGATTATATGGGGTATGTTTTCGGAAATACGTTGCCTATGACGATTCCAATGGCTTGTTTGATGTCTGGAATTATGGCCGCAGGACGCCTGTCAGGTGATTCGGAAATCACTGCGATGCGTGCTTCCGGTGTATCTTTCCCGTTTATCTATTCGAATTTTTTGGCATTCGGCTTCGTGATGACTCTGATTGTAGGTTATCTTAATTTTTATCTTGGGCCGGAAAATACAAGAAAGATGAAGGAGTTTGATAACTGGATTACCACCTACAATCCGTTACTCGCTATTCAGCCGGGACAGTTTTCCGGAGATAAAACACAGGATCTTTTTGCTGAAAAAGGCAGGACCCTCTATTCGGGCGGAGTGGATAACGATGGAAATTTAAGTAAGGTTCAGATTCGCGAATGGCAGATTTCCGCGGAAGGAACCGATTATATCATGTTCAATAACCTTGCCATTCCCATGGGCGGATCCAAAGTCACGCAGATCATCAACGCCAAGGAAGGAATGTTAGTCGAGAAAAAGAATCCCAAGGGAGAATATGAAAAGTCAATTCGATTGAAAAAAGGATTTGTTGTGGAATGGAATACGGAAAACGGAGGGCTTAGCATTACCAATTTTCTAAACGGAGAAATGGACTATAATGTTCCTCCCAAACAAGAAACCAAAACCCTTGGAATCAATGTAAAACCGGATACTTTTTCACTTCCCATGCTCATCCATATTCGAAATTCCATAGAAAGCGAAGGTCTGGAAAATATCCCCGGTCTAGAGATGTTAAAGGAAATGGGAATGTCCATCAAAGGTGTGGAAGGGCTCCGTGGTATTGTTGAGCAACTGAAATATGAGATTATTTTGGGCCAATCGAACGGAACGATGGATCAGTCGGAGCTTACGCAAAAATTTTCCATTTTTTCCCAATTGACAGAACTTTTGAATGAATCTAAAAAAACACTTACTTCTTTCAATGTGGAGATTCATAAGCGGTTTGCAACCCCTCTCTCTTGTCAGATTTTTTTCTTTCTTTCCTTTCCCTTGGGGCTTGTAGTCAAAAGATCCGGAAAAGGAATGAGTTTTACGCTTGCAGTTGTATTTCTATTAATTTATTATTTGTTTTTTATATTTGGTTCGGGGATATCTTATAAAGCAAATGTTCCCGATTGGGTTGGTCCTTGGTCTGCAAATATGGTAATTGCCGGAATTTCCGTATATATTATGATATCTAGAACAGATGCAAAGCTACCTGAATCAATTCGAGCCAAATTGGGTTTTTATTTTAAAGCTAAGGACAAATGCGGCGAGGTTTGGGACCGGTCCAAAAACCGCCTGCAGGACCTGAAAAATCAATTTAGGAAACGGGGATAAAGGTAAAATTTTGCTGGAAAATTCCCTCCTTGGCGTGTTCAATCAATTAGAAGATCTTTTTGGAGTCATATCGTTGAAAACTTCTATTATTTGGAATCTTTCCCATAACCGTGCATTTCCTTTGGAGTTATGGAAACATCCGAAAATCAAAATCCAAGTGAATAATATTTCTCTCAGTGAAATTGGAAAAATCGAACTATCAGCCAATGATATAAACATTCTATTTTTGCAAATCAGCCTTTCTGAATGGAAAACCATTCAGACCAAAATCAAAAAAGAATTCGAATTACATCCTTTTTTATCTTTGATCCTAGTTCATTCGGAAGACGGGGGAGCGCAAATTCAGAAAGACTTTGATCAAAATTCAAGATTTCTGGTTTTGGAAAATCCGATTCGTACCCAAGAATTACGATTGATTTTGGATCGTTCGATCCAAGCGGAATTTTATAAGGCAGCCGCTTTAGACATAGGTAACAGCTGTTTGCAGAACGTAGGTTTTTTCGAAGGAGTCTTTACACTTGCTCACAGAGAATATGAAGATTCAAAAAGAGAAAACGACGCATTAAAATCCATACTTCAATACGAAGAACAGGTAAAAAAATCCCAAGCGGGAATCAATCTTGCTTTAGAAAAAGTAACAGATCTTAAGAACCAAGAGATGATTGAGCTTCACGGCAGAGTGAAAGCGAGCGAACAATTGGATGTATTAAGAGAAAGAGAACTTAAACAAGCGTTAGAGCTTCAGAAAGCAACCGAAGAAGTTTTAAATTATTCCAGAATCGAAGAGATGAACTTGGACAAAATCTTGAAAGCTCAAGATAGACTTTTTCAATATACGGAACAGGAAATCAGAGATTTGGTAGAAGAAAACAAGGCATTGAAAGCAAAACTCGGGATGTGATCAGATATCCCGAGCGATCTTTTCTTCGATTGCAGTAAATTCTTTCGATTCTCTTCCGTAATGTAATTCTGCAAATCGGAGTAGATGTTTCTTTTTGGACTCTCTCCATTCTTCCGCAATGGAGGGATTTTTACCTTTCGTCGCATTGAATTCCAGTTTTTCATACGATAAAGCAAGTAAGCGATGTGGTTCCGCTTCCTTTTCGTTTTTCTCGGAAAGACTGATGTATCTTTCTAAAAAATCCGCCGACTGCATATAATTTTTAAATGCATCTTGATGTTTGATATATTCTCTATACAGCCCTGATTTCAAATCCAAATAAGGCTCGCTTGATTTTACTTTCGGATTTTCTATCTTATCCAAAAAAGCCATTGCTTTGATCAACCGGAGGACGGCCTGATTACGAGCATCCGAAAGTGTTTTTTGAAATTCCTTTTCTCTTGTTTCGTTGCGTGCTTTTCTTTGCCAATCATAACGATCTTCGTAATAGACAAGGGATTTTGCTTCTTCTCTTTTTTTTGCAACCGATTTGGTCGCGATTTCAAATCCTTCGATCGCTATGGAATATTCTTTATTCGCTTCCTTCCATCTTCGTTGGGAAGAAGCTTCATCTACCAAATCCAGGATTTCCATTTCTTGAAATCGTTCCGGTCCGGTTCCCCAAGGAGAATCTTTGTCCGGAGAAGTGGGTAGAATTTGTTCGATTTTGGAATCGGATGTATTTCTGGAGACTGAGCTTTGGGAATCAGCGTTGGTTCTTCCCTGAGGAAAAATAGAAATAAGGACTAAAATTGAAATGTAGAAACGAGACAGTATTTTTTCCATAACGCTTTTTATAAACTTTCCTTGAATCTAGGAACTTGGCAAGAACTATCATATCATGACACAAATTCAGAGAAAAATGGAGATTACGAAAAATATAGTTCTGATCGCCCATGATAATAGAAAAGAAGACTTGTTGGAATGGGTCCTTTATAATAAGGGGACTCTTGCCAAACACAGACTGTCTGCAACAGGAACTACTGGTAAGTTAGTCCACGAACGGGCTGAGTTGCCTGTACATCGCTTTATTTCAGGCCCACTCGGGGGAGATCAACAGATCGGAGCAAAGATCGTAGACGATGGAATCGACTTCATGGTGTTTTTCTGGGATCCATTGACTGCGCAACCGCATGATCCGGATGTAAAAGCACTTCTTCGTATTGCAGTTCTTTATAATATTCCAATGGCATGCAACCGTGCCAGCGCCGATTTTCTAATTTCATCCCCACTTATGGAGAAAGAATACAATCGCCAATTGATTGACTACGGTTCCAGACTTGCCGTTAAACATTGATTTATCTATGTTCGCGAAAATTTTAGAATTTTTCTCCGGAAAGAAAAAAAGAAAAAAATCCTTTTCTTTGGACTCTTTCGCGTTGGAAAGACTGGAAAAGGAAATGAGAAAGGATAAGTCAGTGATTGGACTTGAGATTCGGATTGATCGGAATTCCATGGGAAAGGGAGTAGTGTATGCCGGTTTCAGTAAAACATTCAATTACGAGATCGGGCAGGAATCTACGAAGGTTTTGATTTCAGAAAAGGATTTAAAAGAACTTCAAACCGGATATCTGTCTTATTCCCGGGAAGAAGGTGCTTTTTTATATTATCCTGAAATAGTATTGGATTGGGAAAATACCCCGAAAGAAAATATACAAAGGATTCTCTCTAACAAGAGTTTTACTTCGAACGGACAGGGCTGGACAGGGGAAAAGAACAGCAATACATTCGAACCGATTCGGAAGATTTTGCTTCGAGAGGAAGTGGTTTCCATTTATTCAAAAAACGATATGTTTCAGATCGAATTTAGTCCTCTGCATCCTACTGAGTCTGAGGAAGAGGAAATTTCAGACCAGATCCTTATTTATCTTACTTCTTTGTATCCTGCTCTAAACGAACCGTTACAAAATCGCCCGTAGCCAATTCCTTTTCCCAACCTCTGTTCTTAGGTTTTATAATGCTGATATCCTGTCCGAGTGCAGTTACATCACCTTCTGTGATCAAAGATCCTTTTCTTACGAACCGAACCACCGTTTTTGCAGTAAGTCCGTCTCTTTTGCCCAAAGATACAAGCACTTCATCTTTTTTTACCTTAAGAATCTTTCCTTCTATGGGGAGCGAGTTTTTTATTTTTTCCGAAATGCGATTCAGTATGGTGGAAAGTCCGTCTCTTCCTTTTTGATTTGTTTTCCAAACGCCTATGTTTTTGGAAGTGGTCCTGTCATAGAGATAGATCTCCACATCGATGGAATCATTCGCATACTGGTAATTTCCATGGACCACATAACGGATTTTAGCCGTATTTCTTCTCTCCTTATCTAAAACGGTCAAAGACTCGACGGAAAACGGAATCGTCTTGGAATAAGGATGAAAATCCAATTCTTTCAGGGAAGTCCGAATCATTTGAAACTCGGAGTCGGAAGGAAGTCTGACATTGAATAAGTTCTGTAAATTGTATCTTAAAGCTTTGGATAATAGTCTTCCTGCAAAATAATGTTCCGGAAAAGCTACCTTCGATTCCAAATCGAAAACAAAAACTTCCGGACTTGTTGAAACAACGGAGTTATGTACTCCGCTTTGTTCTATTGTCACATAACCTTCTTGAGATTCCAGAGATTGTTTTAGATTCGCAATCGCAAATTCCAGTTTGTTTTGCATTTTGAAGTTGGTTGGATCTTCCTCTCTTTGGCGTAAAAGCAGATTGATGTATTGAATGGATTCCCCGCTTAGATTGTAGGAATCCAATAATTCTCGCCGGATCGTAGGGGATTGAGGATTGAGATCTTTCGCTCGTAATAGATGGAATTTCGCTGACTTGAAGAATAATGAGTATTTTTCAGAGATATATCTGTCCCTTCTGTAATCACCTAACTCCCGTCTGAGTTTGGATTCTTCCTTTTCGTTTTTGATTACATACTCTTCCGCTGCGAATCTTTCTATTTCATCCAAATCATCGATTTGCAAAGACCTTCTGTAATGAAAACTTGCAAACTTGGAACGGTTCAATTCTTCACCGAGCGCGGCTTCCAATGCATGGTAATGTTTGTTCTCTGGAAATTCACGAGCTAACTCGTAGATCAATTTGAATCCGGATTCCAAAATATTCGTATCTAAATTTCCCGAAGAGTAAGATTGAATCATTTTCAACTTCACTAATAATAATCTGGATAATTCGTGTTTTTTATCCAGATTCAAAGCGTTGTTGATGTTTTCCTCCACATCGGCAAGGGAACTGAGTAAATTTGGGACATGGAAATAGTTCCTGTACAAACCCAATTTTGCAATCAGATAGAATCCGTCCGGATCGCTTGGACTTTGAGAAATATACCGTTTCAGACTTTCTTCCGATTCTTTCCATTGGGAAGATCGCAAATAAAGTTCACCTAACATTTTCTCTACGTCTTTCGGATACCCCAGCTTTTCACTTAAGATTTTCAGCTTATGAATCGCGAGTTCCTTTCTTCCTATCGCATAAAGATAACGCGATTCCAAAATCCGCAAACTGGAATGATTCGGAAATTCTTCGAGTAGAGGGTCGATTCGTTTGGGAACTTCGGAAAATTCTTCCAAATCTATGTTGATTTCCGAGAGCCCGATCACCGCAGGAAAATTTTTAGGAGAACGGGACAATACCTCGGCGAATGCCCGTTTAGCATCGGTTAGCGACCCTAATGTTTTGGAACATTCCGCAAATCCTATCTTCGCCTCGATGGAATTGTTGTTTTTTCTAAGCGCATTTTGGAAATGAACGATTCCTTTCCTGCAATCATTCTGGGATTGTTTTTCCTTTCCTATTTCAATTTCTTCCAATACCGTCTGGGACTCGATCGAACCGAAACCGATTAAGATCAGGGAGATAAGAAAAAATTTAGTTTTCATAAGGTACAAAATACCCTCCCAAATCTTTTCCTTTGACTCCTCTGTAGTCCACGTCTACAACCAGTTTGATATATCTGTCTACCAACTCGGGATTGATATCCGTTTTGTAGGAAAGAATGTATCTGTAATCGAAGTAGGATCTGAAAATCGAATATAAA
Source organism: Leptospira kobayashii (assembly GCF_003114835.2). Classification (NCBI taxonomy): domain Bacteria; kingdom Pseudomonadati; phylum Spirochaetota; class Leptospiria; order Leptospirales; family Leptospiraceae; genus Leptospira; species Leptospira kobayashii. The sequence continues at coordinate 1,973,104 of NZ_AP025028.1, forward strand.
TTTCTTTCTTCTCCTTCTCCGTCCAAAACAATAAACTTCCCATTCGTCGGTTCCGTGATATCGACCCATGATTTTTTAACGGAAGGAGAGGATGAAGTGGACAATACGAATATGGGAATCGAATGTGCTTTCGCATAATCTACGATTCTGGATTTGGAATATTGTAAAAAATGACTCTCTTTGCTTTCAGAGGCAACAAGAAAGACCAGGATTCTCGGTCCGATATTCATTGTTAGTTGATTTAGTGCGGAGATTGCAGATTTACCGAAATTAAAATTTTCTTCTTTTTTAGAATCTCTTATCTTTGCTAAAATTTCTTTCTGGGATTTCGTGGAGGGAATGATGAGATTTGAATCTTTGCCGGCCCGAAACAATGATATGTTGTCCCATTCCGTTAGAGATCGGAAAAAAGGAATCAGAGAATCATTCAACAATCCTTCCGATTTCCCAAGAATTTCGCTATTTTCATAAACGAAGGCAAGATTCATTTTTTCATTTAGCTTTTCTTTCTTTGCCAGAGAAAACAAAGGAGTCATATTATCATTTTCATACACCCGAAATGCCAATCTATCTACGCCTATGATTTCCTTGCCTGCACGGTTTCTCAGTCTGGTATAAATATGTATGTTTGGGAATTCGGAGGTATCTACGGATTCGATTTTCAAGTCCAAGTTGGAAAGTAGATTGTTCTTCCCGGAGAAAACATCGACTCTATGTTTTCCGAAATCAACCGCGTAGAAAGAACCGGTCGGATCGATATTTACGGCAAACGGACGATTTAACACCCGATATACTCCCTTTTTGTCTCTGAATCTGGGAAGTAGTTTCCATTCTCCCATTTCCAGGGAATAGGACCAAATGCCGGTTAGTTCATCCGTCACGTACATTTCATTTTCCAAAATGCGTATGTTTCTGGGACGTTTCCATTCCTGTTTTGTGATCTTTGACAGTAAATTTCCGTCAAAATCAAAAACCAGAATGCGAACATTATCCTTATCCACCACATAGATCTTGTCTTGATAAACAAAAATCCCTGCAGGGTTTTTCAAAAATGTATCATCACTTCCATTCCACGCGAATTCAAAAGAGCCGTTTGAATTGAATTTCTGAATTCTGTTGTTTCCCGAATCGGAAACATAAAAATTCCCCGATGTGTCGAATGCGATTCCCGCAGGGCCGTGAAAACTTCCCTGATTGCTACCCGGGCCGCCTATAGTATTTAATAATTTTCCTTTCAGATTAAAAACCAAAACTTCATCCCTTGCAAAATCACATACGTATAACTTTTGTTTGTGATAAGCAAGAGAAACGGGTTTTTCCAATCTTTTGGTGATACTTCCTTTCCAATTGGAAACAGGCTCTCCGTTTGCATTGAATTGAACGATATTGGAAGTATCAAAACCGGCTATATAGAAAAAACCGTCTTCATCGAAAGCTATGTCCACCGGATTTCGAAATCTATTTCCCCGAAACTGATCACCATCCAAAGTTTTGAAAAAGATTCTCTCCAAAGAAGAACTTCCGCCGGCGATATTCAATCGGAGGGATTCGATTTTAGTTTGGAGTAGTAGGTCCGATTTTCTTTGAGTGGAAAGAATTTCCAACTCTTCGAGAGATTGTTCCCATTCACCTAACAAAAAGTAATTGTTTGCAAGTTCCAAACGTGCCAGGTGGAAATCTTTTTTCAAGGAAACCGATTTTTGAAATCTCTCTTTTGCTGCGGAATATTTTTTTAGGTTTTTATAAGTTAAACCTTTTTTAAATTCCTCTTTTGCGGCTTCTTCGCCCAATTGAAAATTAGGAAAATCAATGGATGCGATTTGGGTCGAAACGAATAGAAATAAGATAAAAATGATCCGTTTCAAATTCTAAGCTCCCCTCCCTATCTAATGGGACATAATTTGCGCGTCAATCTCTTACTCGCTCAATTCTTTCAAAACTTACCTAGATCTTGTTTATTCTCGACAGATTCCCCGATTTTCCCAGACTGGAAATGCCTTTATGTCCCCTGAATTGATCGAAAAAGAGGTAAAGCGTCGCAAAACGTTTGCCATCATTGCGCACCCCGATGCGGGAAAAACCACGCTTACAGAGAAATTATTGCTCTATGGGGGAGCGATCCAGCTTGCCGGAGCTGTAAAGGCCCGCAAAGAAGGGAAGGCTGCCACTTCCGATTGGATGGCAATGGAAAAAGAGAGAGGGATCTCCATCACATCGGCAGCTCTTCAATTTGAATACAACAACTCCATTTTAAATCTACTGGACACTCCGGGCCACGAAGACTTTTCCGAGGACACATACAGAACCTTAATGGCAGCCGATACAGCCGTAATGGTATTGGATGCAGGAAAAGGGGTAGAGCCGCAGACTGTAAAATTGTTCCGGGTCTGTAGGGATCGTGGAATTCCCATCATCACATTTATCAATAAAATGGATCGCCCCACAAAAGACCTGTATGCTCTTTTGGATGAGATCGAAAAGGTATTGGGAATCAAAGCAGTGCCTGATGTTTGGCCTTTGGGAACCGGATACGATTTTAAGGGAGTTTACGACTTACGCGAAAGACAACTTCATCTTTTTGACAGAACCCCCGGAGGAAAACAAAAGGCTGCGTTCCGTGTTTCGGGACCGAATGACAAAAGTCTCGACGAACAATTCGATGCGGAGATCGTTTCCGCATTCAGAGAACAGATTGATTTGGTGGAAAATGGAATCGGCTCCGTCGATCCGACCGCATTTTTAGTCGGCAGAGAAACGCCAGTTTACTTCGGTTCGGCGGTAAATAATTTTGGTATCGAATTATTTTTAAATAAATTTTTACAATTGGCGCCTGCTCCGGATCATATTCCCCTTCGTGACGGTAATTTACTGGATCCCGTAAATTCTCCTTTCAGCGCATTCGTTTTTAAAGTACAGGCAAACATGAATAAGGCGCATAGGGATAGAATCGCTTTTTTAAGAGTTTGTTCCGGCGTCTTCGAACGCGGGTTAAATGTAAATCACAACCGTTTGGACAAACAGGTGAAATTATCATCCTCATTTGCATTTTTCGGCCAGGATCGTAACACAGTGGATTTGGCTTATCCGGGAGATATCATAGGTCTTGTAAATCCTGGAACATTTAAAATCGGAGATATTCTATCTTCTGGAAATGCACCTATGCTCAGACCTCTTCCCAGTTTTGCTCCGGAACTTTTTGCCACGATTTCTTGTAAGGACACTTTGCAACTCAAATCTTTTAAAAAAGGTTTGGATCAGTTGGCAGAAGAAGGCATATTACATCTGTTTACTTCCAGAACCATCGGCGGCGGGGTTCCCATCATCGGCGCTATGGGCAAACTGCAATTTGAAGTATTTCAAAGAAGACTGAAAGACGAATACGCAGCAGATACGAATTTACATGTGTTGCCTTACGGAATATCCCGTTGGATTTCTTTTGCGGATCGGGCGAAAGTTCCAAGTAATGCCAATTTGGTGGAAGATATGCATGGGAATGCGGCTTTGTTGTTTGATACGGAATGGGATATGAATTATTTCCAGAAAAACAACGAAGACATTGATCTACTGGCAAGTCCTCCTTATCAGGACTAATCTATCTTTATTTTATTTCAAGACCTATCCAGGTGATATCATCCGGATAGGTAGCACCTTGTGCAAAGGATTTGATTTTATTGATCAATTCTTCCTTTACAGTGAATAAATCCGCAGAAGAGAGTTTTACGAATAGGGATACCAATTCATCATCTCCCAATTCCTCTTTTTTCGTATTTCGAACATCACGAAGCCCATCGGTAAAGAGATAATATCTGTCTCCCGGCAGAATAGGAAGTTCTAAAACCTTCGGAGTGAAACTCGGCAGCATCCCTAACATTGGATTGAGTCTTTCCGGGCATTCTATATTCCCGTTGGAAATCCGAATCATTCCGGGATGGCCTGCGTTTCCGTATTGGATTTTTTTATTTTGAAAATCAAAACATAGAAACATAAGAGGAACGAAGGAGTAGGAGTCCGGCAAATTATTCCGAACACCTGCATTGAGTTTGGTAAGGATTTCTTTCGGGTCATTCGTTTCTTTGACCACTTGGTGGAATATGACTCTTACCACCGTCATCATCATAGCCGCCTGAACCCCGTGGCCTACAATATCTCCGATTACAAAAATATAACGGTCATTACCAAGACTAAGAAAATCGTAATAATCCCCACCCACCTGGATCAAAGGTTGGTAGTAATAATCGTAATTGAGTTCCGGGATTTCTATTCTTTTTTGAGGAAGGTATTTTTTTTGAAGATTTCTCGCATAACTCATCTCCTTTTCAAAAACCAGTTTTTTTTCGGTAATGTCCTGGATGAGAATCAACGCGCCTCTGGGATTGTTATTGGATTTGTTTTCCAAATACCATAGATGGTATTGTACTTCCAAATGATAGATCCCTCCCGATTCGTTCAATGCTTCCCATTCTTCCTTACGATTGGTAACGCTGGTTTTCTTTTCGTTTTTAGCATCTTCCAAAAACTCAATTACTTGTTTGAGAATCACATCATAAGCGGTTCGATTCGCAATGCGCAGGTTTTTGATGGAAATTTTCGATTCCAGATTCGGATTGATCAAAAGCACTTTTCCATCTAAGTCGAATAATGCGGCCGCATGTGGAAATTCCTGGAAGATGATTGATAATTTTCTTTTATCCTCCATCTCCCTTCCTGCAATCCATGCGGAGAATCCGATAGAAAGCATCACTAGTATGATAAGAAAGATCGTATTTTTAATCAGATTTTTTCGAATCGGAATCAAAACCGATTCTTTGGGACTTGCCACAAAAACCTGAAAAGGAAGTCCGTACATGGGAAATCCCGATAAAAAATAAGTTTCCGCGTGATATGTTACTTCTCTGATTTTGGGAAATCTTTCCTCAGTGCCGAGCGAAGGAGATATCAATTCTTTCCAATCTGGATTGATGGAAAAATCCTCTTCAATCAAACTGGAGATCCCGTTGGGATTGCCAGCATTGGATAAAAAAATGGTTTCATTCGGTTCGCTAAACGGAGTTTCCAAAACCTGATCTTCTAAAAAACCGGAAGAGTAAATCCAAACTTTCTCTTTGTCGACTAATGCAATCCAGTTTTTATAACGATTTTCTTCCTTGCAGGAAAACAGAAAAGTAGTCCTTTCTCTTCCTTCCGACAGATCATCAAGATTCAAATTGCAATTTTTAAAAGATGCTGATGTTCCCAGTTCGGAAAACGTTCCTTCGAAATGATGGGTTTTTTCCTGAGATTGAATTGACAATTGATCCCTAATATGGTTCTCCAGATCGATTGATAGTAATTGAACTCTTGTTAATTGGAATCTGTAGTTCCAATCGAGAGATTCGGTATAGGTGGAATATAAAAAAGAACTAATGAAGATTGCATATGGTAAAATGATTAAAAAAAACAACGAGAAGAATAGTTTTAAAAATGCTTTGGAAAGAATGACATCCCAAATGGATTGAATGGAAAGCAAGGGAAGTTTTCGAAACATGGATTATTTTGATTCTGTCTTCAGATTGAGTAAGATACGATTCGGAATTTCCGGATTGCCCACTTGGTCTTGGGAATAATATTCCAAAACGCCTTCTTCGCATTTTTCCAAACCTAGGTCTCGAAGTGGAATAGGGGATTTGTATTTTATCCAATCCTTCGGACTGCTTTTGTCGCAAACCAAACGATAAAGAGTAGAGTCAGTACCGGAGCCTGCATCATAGGTTTCCAAACGGAGTTCCGATCGGTAGGGAAGATAGTTTTGTCCGTTTCCAACGTAATTTATTTCCGAAAAACGGGCGGTGGTACTCGGTGGAGTTCTATCTACCGTAAATTGTAAAAATTGTGAAACCTCTTTGTTCCCTACAAGATCCACACTATAATATTCCAGTTCATAATTTCCGTCTTCCGGAAAATCGATTACGATGTTTTCCGAAGACTGCCAAGGTGAATTTTGCAAACGATAAAAGATTTGATTCGATTTGGTATCGTCTTTGGAGCTCAATCGGAGCTTCGGTTCCGCTAAATATTGTTCCAATTGTCCGTTGCGGCTTTTCAAAGAGAAAAACAAATCCGGTTTTGTTATTGGTTGCGGAACGACTACTTCTCTTACTTCCTGTTTATTTTTTGAAAAAGGAAATCTTTTGATTTGGTGGAATTCGGTCCAGTAACCTCTGATATTCAAGAGTGCCACCGCTCGAACCCGGAAATATTGAAATTGATTCGGTACATCCAGAACGATTCTTCCCGGTTTTACTGTCTTTAAAGTTCTAAGCTCTTCCGATTTGTTTTCTTCTTTTTCCTGTGCCAGTTCGATTTCATATTCTTTGATGATAGGATTTTTTCCATCCAACAAAACTGTCATTTGGAATTCCCCTTTTTCATTCTGAATAGCGGCTGTTTGGGAGAATAAAGAATGAGTGAGTAATGATAAATTTATAAAAAAAATCAGGTAAAGATAGGATTTCACGGTTGTATTTCCGGAGGAGCAGGGATTAAAAACGGTTTTGTAGGAGGTTTTCCTTTTTCAACGTATGTAGCATAACCTGCGTTTACTTCAACAGTCACGTTTTGTGCGGATACATCCACTCTTCCTTCATAACAACCAAGACTAGTATTCTCCTTTTCGTCCACTTCTGTAATGAATTCAGTACCTTTTACCTCTGCAATCGCCGCAGGCGTGCGAAGAATAAACATTTTACGAGTGGGAATTCCTTTTGTGATGATGGCTCTCATTCTTCCTTTTTTCAGATAAAAGGAATCGGGATCTTTTTCATTTTTTACCTTCTCCATTACTATGTGACTATTGGGAGAAAGTTCCAAACTGGATCCTGTATTCAGAAGAAGTTCTAGTAATGATTCTTCCTTGGTGCGGGCTTCATCATGAAGATAAAGTCCTGTGCCGACATTCGCACTCGACCAAGTGGTTTCTTTTTTTGAGGATAATAACAACTCAGAAGCGCCTGTTAGTCGACTTACTTCGGCAATCGGTTTTTTCCCTAAACTTGCTGGTACCCAAAGTTTCATCCCCGGTAGAATCAGATTGGGATTGTCAATCTTGTTGGATTTAAGGAGCTCCTTCCACTTTCTCGGATCATCCAGATAGGTCTTGGAAATGATAGAGAGAGTTTGGCCTTTTTCCACGGTGATGATGATCCCATCTTTTTTAGGATCTTCTTCCTGAGTTTGAGGGGAGGTGGTTTGAGATAAAAATAAGAATACGAGAGAGAATAGGAAAATCCTAAAGGAGGCAGGAAACATAAGATCTTTCATTAGAGAAACCTTATATTCGCCTCCTTCAGGAGTCTAGGTCAAACCTTAATTTAGATTTTCAGCCACCAGTTCGGCAATATCTTTCACTTTTACCGAATCAATCTTTTCTGCGGCTTTGACGCCGTCCGTGATCATAGTAATACAGAAAGGACATGCAGTGGCAATCGTAGTGGCTCCTGTATCCAAAAGCTGACCGGTTCGTTTGCTGTTTACACGCATACTGTTCGGATTGGACTCATCCACGTGTTCTTCCATCCAATACTGAGCCCCGCCGGCACCGCAACATAGACCTTTTGTATGGTGATCGCTCGGTTCTTCCAGTTTTCCACCGGATACTTTCTTAACAACATCTCTCGGGTTTTCGTAGTTATTGTTATAACGTCCGATATAACAGGAGTCATGGTAAGTGTATTTGCCTTGGCTTGCATCATCCGCCACTTTAACATCAATCTTGCCGTCTTTGGAAAGTTGGTTGATGTATTCTGAGTGATGGATTACTTCGAAGTCTCCGCCAAACTGAGGATATTCATTTTTGATTGTGTTGTAACAATGCGGGCAAGCGGTTACTATTTTTTTGATTCCGTAACCGTTGATGGTATCCACATTTTGTTGAGCTAATGTTTGGTAGAGGTATTCGTTTCCTCCCCGTCTCGCGGAATCTCCGGAGCAACCTTCTTCTGTTCCTAGGATTCCGAAGTTAACATCCGCTTTTTGCATGATTTTTACAAAGTCACGGGAGATTTTTTTGTTACGTTCGTCGAAAGCCCCTGCGCAACCTACCCAATAAAGCACGTCTACGTTTTTGTCTTCCGCTTCGGAAAGAACTTTTACATTGAGGCCTTCCGCCCAATCCGCTCTTGTATGTGCACCTACACCCCAAGGATTGGAATTGTTTTCCATATTGGTAAATGCTTTTTGAAGTTCCGGACTCATTTTGGACTCGGCAAGAACCAAATGTCTTCTCATTTCGATGATGGCGTTTACCTGGTTGTTTCCTACCGGACATGCTTCCACGCACGCATAACAAGTAGTACATCCCCAGATGGATTCTTCGCTTAAGCCTTCATGTGAATTGATAACTCCCGTTTCGAGAGCTGCTACGGCTTCTGCAGCTTCTTCCGGAGTTTTTCCTGCGCGGGCTTTTTCTACTTCCGGCATCTTTTCGAGTAACTGGTGTTTTAGTTCCACGATGATTGCTTTAGGGTTGAGCATTTTTCCCGTTCTGTTCGCAGGGCATTCTACCTGGCAACGTCCGCATTCGATGCAAGACATACCGTCAAGCAGGTTCGGCCAAGGAAAATCTTCCACTCTGTTGGAACCCCAAACAGCATTCTCATCATCCAAATTGAGTTTGGAAAGTTGTCCGCGGGGAGTGTCGGTTGCAAAGAAGTAATTGATAGGTGCAAAGATCAAGTGGGCATGCTTTGATGTAGGAACATACAACATAAAAGCAAAAACGGTCAGGATATGACCCCACCACATAATCTGTGTTACCAGATCCGCACCGGAATTGGATACTCCTACGAGTTCCCAAACTTTTCCGATACCGCCGTCAATCAATCCTGCATGAGAATAATATGTTGCTGCAACGGTTTTTGCACCATTTCCAAGTAAGGTGGTGATCATCAGGGTTCCGATCATACTGATTACGATCGCGGAAGCAGGGGAATGAACGTCCAAGCCGTGAGCTTTTCTAATCCATCTTCTCCAAGCAAAGAAACCAAGACCGATGAGAACTAAAATGGAAACGTAGTTTACGGTTTGTTCGTAGATATGATTTGCAGTTTCACCAAATAGAAATTTAGGAAGTGCAAATTGATACGGGTCGTCCATGAGGTAACCGAAGATACCTGCGATCATCTGGCTTGTAGTGTGGATGGTATAAACTAAAAACCCGTAAAAAATAAAGGCATGCATGATCCCACGAAGAGGTTCCTTGAAGTTTTTCTTTTGCAAAACTACGTTTTCAAGGAAACTTTTAAGTCTAAACGGTAGGTTTAGGTTTTTGGTGATGTCTTCGTTAAAGAAAGCTGGTCTTCCGTTGAAGATCAAACGCAGACGGTATAGGATCGCTCGCACAAACACTACGTTTGCCACGATAAAGAAAACGGTGAAAAGAAGGTGAAAGATAATTCTTCCGATGTCCATTTATATTTTTGCCCTTGAGGTGTGTTGTATTTCCTAGGATTTTCATAGAAAAATGAATGTCCAGGAAAATTCATTTTTTGCTATGTTTAGAAAGGATGATTCGAAAGGTTTTAATATAGGTAAATTATGATCCCTTCTTCATTTTCCTTTTCCGCTGAAAACCCGAGCGATCAAGTACTGATCCGAGCCATAGAGGGCAAAAGAATCTCCCCTGAAGAGGCACTCCTTCTTTATGAGGAGGCCGATTTTTTGAAAGTCCAAATGGTCGCGCGTTTCTTACGGGAAAAAGTTCGTCCTCATACCCAGGCCTCGTACACAATGTTCCGTGTGGTGAATTATACTAATTATTGCAATGTAGAATGCAATTTTTGCTCCTTTATGGACGAAATTGGAAATGGAAAAGGATATATCCTCACTCTGGATCAGATTTTGGAAAAGATGGATTATGCTGTGGAGATGGGCGCGGACCAACTGTTTCTGCAAGGTGGAGTCTTTCCTGATATTGAGTATCAATACTATTTAGATGTGATTGCAGGAGTGAAACAAAGATTTCCTGACATGCACATCCGCGCTTTTTCTCCCGTAGAAATCATCAATTTGGAAACCATTACCAAAAGACCTTTGAAAGATGTACTTTTGGAACTCAAATCAGTAGGACTTGATTCCGTTCCGGGTGCAGGGGCAGAGATCCTAACAGAACGTATGCGCCAAATCATTTCTCCTAAAAAAGCTTCCGTCGAAGAATGGGTACGCGCTATGGAGACCTGCCATGAAGTCGGTCTTCCCGGTTCCGCCAATATAGTATTCGGATCGGAAGAAACCAAAGAGGAAATCATCAGCCATTTAAAAGTAGTTCGGGATTTGCAAGACAGAACAGGTGGCTTTTTATCTTTTATTCCCTGGACGTTCCAACCGCAAACCAAACGATTCAAGGTTCGTTCCGTTCCCACGCATGAATACTTGAAGGTATTGGGAATCTGCAGAATTTTCCTGGATAATATCCCCCATATTGAAACCTCTGTGATGGTTTTGGGAAAAGGAGTGGGGCAACTTGCACTTTATAGCGGTGCAGATGATATTTCTTCCGTAGTGATCGAAGAAAATGTACTTCGTTCTTTCGGATTGAAAACGGAAAAGGAAGCTCAGAAATTCCTAAGAGAAGGTGGGTTTGAACCGGTAAGAAGGGATTTATTGTACCAGGAAAGGTATGAACTGAGTTCTTTCTAAAAAGTAGGGAGACAAAAAATAAGGGGAGAATTCCCCCCCTCTAATCTTTACACCTTATCCGTCAAGGATTAGACTGAGAATCAGTCTCAGTTTCATTTGATAAAAGTAATCAGATTTTGTCCAATCATTTTTTAAAAAAATTACACAGGGAGAGAGTCGGAAGGGGGAAGGATCGTAATCCGGTTACGCCCTTCATTTTTAGAAGTGTAAAGTGCTGTATCGATTTTATGATATAGTTCATCAAAACTAGGATCTTCCGTAGGAGAAAAGATAGTCGCACCGATGGAAACAGTGATTTGGATTGTTTCCCCCGCCTGATTGTAAACGGGGATTCTCAAGACTTCTATCTTTTCCCGTATACTTTCCGTTAGTGTTTCCAAGCCGATCGGATCAATCGGAGATCCCAAAATACAAAATTCATCTCCTCCGATACGGGCGGCAATATCAGTGGAACGAACTCTGGATCTGAGAGTCTTTCCGAATGCCTGAATCGCAAGGTCTCCCTGTTTGTGTCCGTATTTATCGTTGATGTATTTCAACCTGTCCAGATCCAAAATCACCAAACCGATACAAAATCCCTCCCGTTTGGATCTTTTTTTGTAGAGATCGAATTGTTCCAGTAGATGGCGACGGTTGAATAGATCCGTCATGGAATCAATCCTGGACAGATCATGGATCTTTTGGTTGATTCTGAGTAGTTTACCAACGGTTACACGAAGCCTGATTTTGGAGCGATATTCTTCAAATCTCCAGTAATTGATCATTAAATTGGCCGTGAGACCGACACCTAATAGAAAGGATACGATTAACATGTCCTGATAAAATACAAATCGGTCGAATCCCATAATTTGAGAAAAGTTCAAATGAAGAGGAATGAATAAGCATAAAAATAGAATCGATAGTGCGAAGATACGAACAGGCTCGATCCAAAGAATGATGGCGGAACTTGCAATGACTATGGCCGATCCGAAAAGGTAATAGGAATGATTCGGCTTGTCATAAACCATCATTGGAATATAAACAAGGATTAAAGATGCGATAAAAAACCCGGTGAAGGAAAATATATGTCTTTCGAAGAATCGAATCCTTTTTTTTGCGAGTAAGTAACAGGAAAAACAAATGAGCAATGCGGATATGCGAAAGAATACGATCCAAAAACTAGCTTCTTTCGTGCGCACAAGAGAATCGACAAACAGTAGTGAGACAACGGATGTAAATGCGGAAAGTACCCCGAATATCATTACGGAAGAACGAATATCGGATATATTTGTAGCGATAAAGGTAGGGTGGTACGTACGTAGAAATAGCCTACGGAATATAAAAATAGCTCTTCTGAAACTGTACCTGCGCATTATCAGCCTAACTTTCTCATCCTAAGATAGACGATTGAATCTTGCAACAATTAAGGTGGATTAGAACAAAATGATTTTTCTTGGGTTTTTCACTAAGATTTCGGGAAGGGCCATTCCATCCCCGCCTAGGGATCTGAGTCTGGTTCTTTCTACGTAAACATTCAACCCTTTGATTCCGTAATTTCCGATCAAACTATAGCAAATTTGATCGATTCTATCCTTTAGGATTTCCGGGCTTCCTCCCCATTCCAAATCCTTAGAAAAGGACAAATGTAAGATTCCGTCCTCTAATCGGTAATTAGGATCAAATTTGAGCTTTTTCGGGAGAGAATTGAGAATCCCTTTGGACTTTTCTTCAGGACTCGGGCCTTCCAATAATTTTTTTACTAAAAAATGAATCGGATCTCCTCCCTGAAATTCCCGGGAGACTTTCACTAATTGCGATTGGCTATTCTTTCCCTGGCCGTAGAATTTTAAAAAATAAATGGATAAATAACCGCTTTTGTCCTGAATTTTTTTTCCGCCACCGGGAAAACTGTCTTCCGGTAAAGAAATTTCAGGGATGGAAAATCCATCGTCTTGGTTTTTTATTTTTTTCTTTTCTTCTCCGATGAGAATCGGATCTTCCAATGCTTCTTCTTCCCAGGCAAGATCGTCTTCCCATTCATTAGATGTTAGTGGGTCGTTTGCCCTTGGTGATTTTTGATTTTTTTCGAATAAGGAATTTCCGCTTCCTATATTTCTAAAACTTTCCGTGCTAAATGATTGTTTGATGTTTGCTTGGGAAAAGCCGAGAGACTTTTCAATCAAAACCAGTACGAAAAAGAGCCCGCCTATGATATAGGTGAGTGATTTCAATTTGTCCGGTGATGAGCTTTGCTGCGGGATTGCCACATTATAAACTTCGGAAAACTAAGGAAACTAGCACTTAAAAAATCTCTTTTAAAGCTTCCAGTTCCTTGAAATTCCACTCAAAATCGGGAATTTCCCCGTTTGTGGCATGCCCATAGGAACAATATCCGAATAAACATCCGTTATTTCTTGCGGCTTCCCAATCACTGTATCTGTCCCCAATGAGGGCAATGGAGTTGGACTTGTAACCGTATTTTTTGATGTATTCGGAAAGAATATCCGTTTTTGTACAAACATTCTCCTGATTGATGACTATGATCGGTTCAAAATAATGCAATACTCCTGCTGTTTCCAGGACTGTTTCTACATAGCTGCGCCTTCCGTTGGAGGCACAAGTGATTGTGTATCCTTTTTCCTTCAGATACCGAACCGTAGATCCCACACCTGCATAGAAATCCCCACCTCCGTTTCGGATGGAATCGCAGAGTAGTTCCAAAACCCGATTGGAAATCACTTCTCTTTCTTCCAGAGGAAGAGACGGTAGTAGATTGGCGAAAATTTCTCGGACTGGTTTACCAATCTGTAACATGATCTGGTCATGCGTGGGTAAATTTGTGATTTTTCCTGTCTTCAGGGCAAACTCTTCGATTGCCTGGACATAGGTCTTGAATATGATGGATTCAGAGGAGAAGAGGGTACCATCGACATCGAAGGCCACCATCTTAATATCTTCCGCACGATTTTCAAGCATTACCACCAAAAAAGAAATTGGCGGTGTGTTGGCAAGTAAGGAATTCAAGGACTATGCCTTCGATTTTAGATGTTCAAACGATCGAAAAGAACCGCGAGGAGCTATTTTCCCGAACCAATTGGTTTGATTCTACTTCTCAGCTTCAAAATCGGGTGAAAGGAGAAGATTTAGATAAGTATTTTTTACTGACTGATTCGGAAAAAAAGGGAATTGCAGAGACAATTCGCCTGAACGTATCCGCTACCCCTTATTATCTTAAATTATCCGATCCATTTGATCCCCAATGTCCCATCCGCAGGATGATTGTTCCCGATTCCTCCGAATCCGTTTTGTCCGTGGAGGAATCTTCCGATCCTCTCCATGAAGAGAGACTTTCACCCGTAAGAGGACTCACTCATATGTACCCCAATCGGGTGCTTTTGTTTTCCAATCATTCCTGTAGCGTTTATTGTAGACACTGTATGAGAGGCAGAAAGGTTTCCTCTCCCAAAGAAAGGATGGAAAAAGAGGATTTGGAATCCGCTTTCGATTATATCCGGACTCACTCCGAAATTGAAGATGTTGTGATCAGCGGCGGAGATCCATTGAATCTTTCGAATGCACGAATCGATTGGATTTTAGGAGAACTTTCCTCCATACCCCACGTAAAAATCTGCAGATTGGGAACTAGAAATCCGGTGACTCTTCCTTTTCGTATAACAAAAGAACTTTGTTCCATTATAGAATCACATAACAACGACTCCCTGTCCGTATTTTGCAATACCCAGTTCAATCATCCGAAAGAATGCACTCCCGAAGCAAAAGAGGCAATTTTACGCCTGTTAAAGTCCGGTGTGTCCGTGGGAAATCAATCGGTACTTTTAAAAGGGATCAATGATTCCGGTGAAATTATGTTGGAGTTGCATAAAAAACTACTCGAAATGAGAGTGCGTGCTTATTATCTCTATGACCCGGAGCTTATCCCCGGTTCACGTGGTTTTAGAACTCCTTTGCAAAAAGGTGTGGAAATCGTATCCTATATGCGTGGAAAAATTGCGGGAATGGGAATTCCTCAATTTGTAAATGATTTGCCAGGGGGCGGAGGAAAGATCACTTTATCACCTAATTGGTATTTGGGATATTTTCCGGATACGAGGCAGCACGCATTTCGTTCCGCAGTTACGGGGAAGGTTCATTTTTCCTTTGAACCTTCCGGATCGGAATACGAGTCTTTTTATCATATTTTGAATGAACAGGAATGGGAGAAACTAATTGCAGACAGTACTTCTCGCTAGCGATGTATACGATTTCAAACCCACTCTGCTTACGGGAGAATGGGAATCCTTGGATTCCATTGAACTCTTGCGTAAGGAAATCATTGGGCTTGGCTACCGATGTACAATTTTTCATTCTCAGGAAAAAATCCTGTCCACGATTTTAGGATTCGTCGGAGCTAATGAAAAAGACAAACTCATCGTTTGGAATTTGGTCGAAGGGTATTCCTCCAGAAACAGAGAAGGTTATATTCCCTCCATATGCGAGTATTTGGGAATTTGCCATACCGGCTCGGATTCTTATGCACAACATATCAGCCTGGATAAATATAGAACGAAAGAAATCGCTAGAAAATTAGGAATCAAAACTCCCGAAGACCAAGTCATCCGAAAAGGGAAAGACTTTTCTCTGAATCTTAAGTTTCCTATTTTTGCAAAACCGAATGGAGAAGGATCAAGCATAGGAATCTCTGAAAAAAATATCATTCGTAATCAGGAAGAATTTGATTCGTTGATTTCCGAATTATTCAAAACTTTTGATACGATTCTTTTGGAAGAATACATCGAAGGTAGTGATCTAACAGTTGCTATTCTGGGAAATGATCCGGATTATTTCGCAAGCAACGTGGCAAGAGTCGATTATCCCGGAAAAGTTTATTCTTCCAAGATAAAATCCAAAGCAGAGATGCCTGAAAAATTGATTTTTGATCTGGAAGAGGAAATCATGCTTAGCGTTCAAAATGCCTCTTTGGCATTGGCGGGGGAAATCCAAATTTCAGGATACGGACGAGTTGATTTCATTCTAAGAGGAAACGATGTGTATTTTTTGGAAATCAATCTCACTCCCGGTTTTTCACCGGTGTATTCTAGCCTGCCTATACTTTGGCAAAATTCGGGAAAACCTTATCGGGAACTAGTGGAAGCCTGTTTGGAATTTGCAAAAAAAGAACATTTGGAATCCAAAAGATTTAATTACGGAAAAGGTGAGTGATTCCGGGTATGAATCCTTTCGAAGAAAAATTAAAATCAGACGTACAAAATCATCCTGTTTTAAAAAACCCATGGCTACTCGGCCGAAAAAAAGAAATCAACTTTGAAGATCTGATCTTATGGTTATCCCAGGAATATTTCGTATCCATCGGATTTGTGGACTGGTTTCTTCTGGTTGCCGCAAAAACAAGAAATCAAAAGGCAAAAATCGTTCTTGTGGAAAATATCTGGGAAGAGTTAGGCGAAGGTAAACTAGAGGACACTCATGTTTCTATTTTGGAAACCTTTCTTACAAAACTAGGATTTGATCTGCAAACCAATACCATACTTTCCGAAACGAAAGAATACTTGTCCGATATGTCGGCCATCATCCAAAAAGGATTTTTTTACGGGTTGGGAGCGCTTGGACCTGCAAATGAATATCTTTTGAAATTGGAATATTCCCTCGTATCTGATGCGTACCAGGTGTTGAAAGAAAAACGGAATCTGCCGGAAGGGAAATTCTTCACTGTCAACTTGGATGCAGATGAAGGTCATAGCAAAAGAATGTTCGATTTGATCGGTGAAACTGCTCTCACGGAAAGGGAAAAGGAAGAAGTAGAACAGGGAAACTTACTCGCGTTAAACGCACGTGAAAAATTTTACATAGGTCTTGAGAGAATTTCTCCCAGTAGAAAACTTATTTTTTCGACTTAAAAAACTTCAAAAAATACATCACTCCCACTCCCAGAAAAGGTACCAAAGGCAAATACAAGACCGGTGCCAGGTATTTGTATTTTGTCCAGAAGAGCATACGTCTTACTCCGAAAAATCCCGGCAGTCTGGAATTTCCGTAAACCAGTTGCACATTTCCTTCACATCGATTCAGTGTTAGCTGGTTATGGAAATTCAATAACTCAGGTTCTGAATAATTTCGAAAGGAAAGAAAATCAATTTTTTCAGGATCGATTTGCGATTTCCAATAGTCGGCAAGTCCCAAACAAAAAGCGCAGTCACCGTCGTAAAAGAATTTTGCTTTCAAGACTATTTACCGGGATAAAAATCTTCAGGTTGATTTTTTAAATGACGGATGACTTTGGGAATCAGATCGGAGTCCAAGCCGAGCCAGTAGTAAAACCAATTTTCATCTTTCTCTAAACCTTGTGCGATATTCATATACCATTTGTTGATATTATTTCCCGGTTTGGATCTCCAAAAGAGAGGGGTGTTTTCACCCATAAGTATATCCCAAATATCACGACCTACACCAGCTCCTCTTGCAATTCCATTGACTGCAAACTTGGACAATAAGAATCCGAATTCCGTTTTTTCCAGCCAGGCGCAGCCTTGGTAGGATTCTTCCAGATACAATACATCGAATTTCGATTCTAAAAATGAAGGTTTCAAAGATTTGGAAAAAGAAGATTCGATGAGTGCGAACACTTTGTCCTTATCGATTTCCGAAACGGATTCGTATTTGCTGATTTTATTTTTCTTTTTAACCAGTGTTCCGCTTCCTTTGACCGTAAACAACTCTCTGAGAATGGTATAGGGAGATGTCAATACGACGGAAAACTTAGGATTATCGGAGTCGGTAACAAGTGACTCGGCGATCGATAGAAAGTTTTTATTTTTAGAGGAATAGGAAAGATTGGTTTTGTGTTTTTCCAAAGCTTCCCCCGATTGAATGAGAGAAATCACTTTGCCCGAATTTTCTTCCCGCAGAGGTCCTTCTGAATTGACCAAAATCACTTTATTGGAATGCAGAATGGATTTGGTTTCTTTTAAAAACCGGATGAACTCATCCATTTCCTTATTCCAAAGCAAAACCGGAATCTTTTTTCTGGAGATGGAGTCTTTCACTTCGATGAGTAGATTTTCTTTGGAGATGAGAGAATAAGGGAAGCCGATTCCGAATTTGGAATCTTCGTTTTGAAATCCGGTCTGAGGGAAAAAAACTTTTAGATAATTGTAAGAGTCTTCTTCTATAACTACTACCGGAAAAAGATCCAATTGGTGTAGCAGTTTGATGTCTGAAAACAATACTCCGGAACTATCCAATATCGTTTCCGCATCCGCAAACAGAAGTGCGAAACTTTCAGGTGAAATCGATTTGAATTCATTTAAAAATAAAATACCATCCCGAGGATCTTGGGTGATTTCAAAAACTCGGGTTAAGATATCTTTTGAGTTCATTGATTCTGAGGGATTAGACCGGATTTTCTCATTTCGTAATCGACTATTTTTGCCTTTAGGTTGGCATGCCGCAGAGGGAAATGGGATTTTTCTTTCAGTCCTAATTTTCCCAAAAGGGAAAATTCACCGCATAATACGGTAAGTTTCCAACCGGGAAATTCATTTTTAAAAACTTTCCCCATTTGAAAGTACATTTCCCGTAAATTATCAATCGGTTTTCCCAATCGGTCTCCGTAAGGAGGATTGGTAACGATATGGCCTTCTTCTCCGAAAGAGTTTTTCAGTTCCAAAACATCTCCTTCTTCGAACTGAATCCAATCCTCGACTCCTGCTTCGTATGCGTTTTGTTTGGCGATGCGGATCGCTTCGGAATCATGATCGAACCCGAAATAACGAAATGCCTTCGGAGGAGGATTCACCGCTTTGGAAAATACGAAATCGGGAAATAATTTGCTAAATACGGAAGACTCTTCCAGGATATAACGATTGATCTCTCCGTTTAATTTTTCCAGAAGTGCGGCTTCAATCAAAACCGTTCCCGATCCGCACATTGGATCGACTAATACTTTTCCCGGTTTCCATTCGGATACCGCGAGCATAGCTTGTGCAATCGTTTCGCGAACGGGAGCAAGTCCCGCTTCGACTCTGTAACCTCTTCTGGAAAGAGATTCGCCTGTAAGAGAAAGTTCTATACTGAACTTATCCAAAAATGACCGTAAAGCAATTGTTATATCGGGAATCTTTTTTTCGATACCGGGAAGGGGGATTTTTTTATCCCTTAAATAATCAAGAATGGCATCTTTGAGTCTATGGGTGGCGAATTGTGAATTGCTGAGTTTGTCTTTTGTTTGGGCATCCACCCGAAAGGAAAGATCCTGTTCGATCCATTTTTCCCAAGGTAGTTTTTTGGCTGCCTTGTAAAGGTCTTCGTAATCGTTTCCCTTTTCCTGAACCAATTGTAAATTGATTCTGGATGCGAATCTGGTAGATAAAGCAAAATCTACGATATGACCGGGTTTTCCGGAAAAAAATACGCCGCCACGATTGGAGTTAATTACGGTAAGGTGGGATTTGCCGATTTCTTCTATAAGAAGCGGAGAAAGTCCTTCTCCGCAGACAGCATGGTAGACCGTTTGAGATGGTTTTATCCTTATTCTCCTAATTTTTCAGCCAAGTATTTTTCAAGACTGATATCTTTGATGATGTTCTGTTGAGTTTCGATCCAGTCAATGTGTTCTTCTTCGGAAACCAAAATTCTTTCCAATAATTCGCGGGTTCCGTTGTCTTTGCCAGCCACACAAATGTCGATTCCTCGGTTCAATCTTTCGACAGCATTGTATTCCAATTGGAGGTCATGTTGGAATAATTCAGACATCGTCTTGCCGACATTAATTTTCATATACTTTTGAAGATCGGGAACTCCATCCAAATAAAGAATCCTTTCGATGATCTCATCAGCATGTTTCATTTCTTCGATGGACTCTTTTCTCAGATATTCTGCAAGGGTAAGATAACCCCAGTTTTTACAAAGTTTTGCGTGGATAAAGTATTGATTGATTGCGGTAAGTTCTGCGGAAAGAACTTCGGCTAAAATTTCGAGTACTTCTTTTTTACCTTTCATAACGGATACTCCATTTCTATATCTATTAGGAATGATAAAATGCTTTCACTTTATAAGCAAGCTTAAACTATATTCTTATGGCTAAAGTTTTTATACATGGTCCTTCTTTAAGTCCATTTGGAAAATTCAACGGATCTCACCTTGGTTTATCTTATCAAACCGTAAAGGATTCTGTGACTGAGTTCGGTTCTCACAGACTGGAATTCCTAATCTATGCTAGTTTCTCTCCTGACCGATACACTAAAGACTTTCATCTTCCCGCAAAACTAGTACAGGCGCTCGGCTTAAAACATCCTTATGCGATCCGTATGGAAACAGCATCATCTTCCGGCGCTTCCGCACTGCAACTAGGTGTCAATCTCATTCAATCCGGTAGATACAAACATGGATTAGTGGTTGCGACTGAGATCATGTCTCAGTTGAACCGGGAAGAAAACAATTTACTGTTAGGCTCCGTTCTTTCCGACTCCCAAAGAAATTTAGGAATGTCAATGGCGCAAGGAGGCGCGATGATCACCAACCGTTATTTGGAGTTATATGGATACTCAAAGAAAGATTTGTTTTCCATATCCAAAAAATTACACGATAACGGATTGAAAAATCCTATTGCTCAGATCAAAAAGAACTTAAGCTTCGAAGAATATGAAAAACAACCCATGATCACAAGCCCGCTCGGGTTGTATGATATCTCTCCTTTGTCGGACGGATCCGCATCTGTGATTCTGTCCGTAGACAAAAGCCCTGTCTCAGTCAAAGGGATAGGGCATGGCACAGCTGCCTTCCTGGCGGGAGGAGATCCTAGCTTTGATGCAAGTGTCCACGCCTTTGCTTCCGCTTACAAGGACGCCGGGGTCGGCCCGGAAGAGATTCAGATTGCAGAATTACATGATGCGTTTACTCCTTTTGAAATCATAGGTGCCGAAGATGCGGGGCTTTTCGGAAGGGGGGAAGCTTTGGCGAAAGTAATCAGCAAAATCACCCATCCGGAAGGACAGCTTCCCATCAATTCCTCCGGTGGATTGAAATCCAGGGGCCATCCGGTGGGCGCTTCGGGACTTGCTCAAAT